>NZ_JBBHLB010000003.1:0-50679 GCF_037572415.1 Flavonifractor porci | reverse complement strand
ATATGGACAACTGCTGGCTTCCGTTGGCCCTGTATGACATCTTCCGCCACCACCCTGTTTTTATCTACATTATATCAAACCTGAAGTATTGTGTCACACCCCCTTTTGACCTTAATGTCAAAATGTAGTACAATCCAAAATTCAGCCAGAAAGGAGGGCTGTTGATGCCGCAGGTCAAACTCATCTCGCCCATCACCAGGCAGGAAATCCGCAAAATCCGAGTTGCCGCCTATTGCCGGGTATCTTCCAATTCAGCGGATCAGCAGAACTCCTACGCCAACCAGATTCGGGTATATACCAGCCTCATTCAGAGAAAAAAAGAGTGGGAGCTGGTGGAGATATTCGCTGACGAAGGGCTCTCTGGCATGAACGCACAGAACCGCACCGAATTCCAGCGAATGATCAAGATGTGCGAACAGCACCAAATCGACCTGATCGTCACCAAATCCGTCTCCCGTTTCGCCCGAAACGCCAAGGAGTCTCTGGAATATGTCCGGAAGCTGAAATTGCTCGGCGTGGGGGTGCAGTTTGAGAAAGAGGGAATCTACACCCTGGCCCTCGGAGATGAGATGCTGCTCAATACCTTCTCTGCCATCGCACAGGAGGAGTCTAAGGCAATTTCCCAGAACCAGCGGCTTTCCATCGTGAAGCGGATGCAGTCTGGGGAATATGTGGACAGCAACGCTCCTTACGGCTTCCGGCTGGTGGATAAGGCGCTGGTGGTCTATGAACCGGAGGCGGCCATCGTCCGCATGATGTTCGAAAACTACCTGAGCGGCCAGTCTACATCGGAGATCGCCCGGGATCTCAACAGCCGCGGCATCAAAACCAAAACCGGGAAATCCACCTGGCGCTCCACCAAGGTGGCATACATACTTGGAAATGAGCGGTATTGCGGCGATTGCAAATATCAGAAAACCTACCGCGACACCACAGTCCCCTTCAAACAGTTCCGAAATCGAGGTCAGGAGGATATGTTCTACGCCTCCATGACCCACGCTCCTCTTATTGACCGAGATACCTTTGACAAGGTCCAGCTCCTCTTGAAAAAGCGTCAGGATGTCTTTGGAAAATCTACAACGCAAAATATCTACCCTCTTACGAGCCGCATTCAGTGTTCTGAGTGCGGCTCGTATTTTCGCAGGAGGCAGGTTTCCGGGACAGTAAAGTGGGGATGCTCCAAACACATTCAGGATCGTACCCAGTGCGGCTCAAACTACTACAGCGAGGAGAGGATCTACGATGCCTTCATCGCCATGGTCAATAAGCTTCGGTTCTCTGAATACGACATCCTGGGTCAGACTCTACTCCGTCTGGAATCCGCCGAGCTGAAGCGAAAGCAGAAAAACACGGCCGCAAGGGAGATCAGCCGGAACATTGCAGATCTGAACGCCAAGTTGGTGATGGTGGAGCAGCTCCATGCAAAGGGATACCTCAAAGATGAGGTCCATAAAGCTCAGGTGCGGGAGATTAACGACCAACTGCGCCGGCTGAAGCGGGAGCGCCAATGTGAATTCTCCTCGGGCATTACCCATATGATAGAGGAACTGACGCGGCTGAAAAAGCTGCTGGAAGAGCTCGAGGAACCACTGGACCGCTTCGATGAGAAGCTTTTTACTGAGATTGTTCAGGCCATCAGTATCAGCCGCCGAGATGAAATGACAGTCACCCTCATCGGCGGGCTGAGATTCACTGAAATGCTCTGACAGAGAGGAACCTCGCCATGAAGAAGATACGCTATATCCCATACGGTTACACCATGAGAAATGGAAGGACAGTCATCGCACAAGATGAAGCTGCGGTCATCCGCGAGATATTCAGCGCCTACATCAACGGCGCATCCCTCCAAAGTATTGCCGAGCTGCTGACTGAGAGGAAGATCCCCTACAGTGAGAGAACGGACGTGTGGGATAAAGCTCGTATCGCACGAATCATCGGAAACGCCAAATACATTGGCGATGGGGAGTATGACCCGATCATTGAGGAAGAGCAGTATGAGGAAGCGGCTGCCGTGAAAACAGCCCGCCAGCGGAACACCTTCGAAAAAAATCTGGAGGGGATCGACCTGCTTCGGGATCTGGTCCGATGTGCGGAGTGCGGAGCCCCTATGCGGCGAAGGGTGAGCAGTAAGCACCGGATTCGCGAGAGCTGGGATTGCACTAATCCTGATTGCGGTCAGCGCATACGGATTTCCGATACACACCTGTTGGAAAAGGTGGCAATCCTGATGAACCGCATCATCGCCAATAGCTATCTGCTCATTCCTCGCCCCAAAAAGCGAAAAGAGCTGTCGGCGGAAGCCCAGCGAATCAACCGGGAAATTGATGCCGAACTGGAGCGGGATGACCCCAGCGATGCACTGATTATCGTCAAAACAATCGAAATGGCAGAGCGGCTCTATGCTGAGAGCGATGCCCATCTACAGATTGCTGCATCCATCGCCCGAAAGCGGGTAAGTCTGATGACTCCCCAGGAGGAATTCAGCCCGGCCTACTTTAGTGACATCGCCGCCTACCTGACGCTTGGCAGCGGAGGAAAGGTGATCCTACATACCAAAACCGATGTCGAGATCGGAGATGAAGAAAATGAATGTAACCAAGATACCCAAGAAAACAATATCGGTTATTGAGCCAAAACGCTCCCTGATCGTCAACAGGGAGCAGTATCATCAGCGGCGGGTTGCTGCCTACTGCCGGGTATCCACCGACAGCGAGGAGCAGCTCACATCCTATACCAACCAGAAAAAGGTATATACCGAGATGATTGCCGCTAAGCCCGAATGGGAGTTCGCCGGACTCTACGCAGATGAGGGCATCTCCGGGACACGTGCAGATAAGCGCCCCCAGTTCCAGAAGATGATCAACGACTGCTTGTCTGGGAAAATCGACTATATCATCACGAAATCCGTTTCCCGCTTCGCCCGTAATACAGTGGACTGCCTGGACCATGTCCGAATGCTCAGGGCAAGAGGGATTGGCATCTACTTCGAGGAGCAAAATATAGACACACTGCAAATCGACAGCGAACTCTATCTGGTCATCTACGCAGGGTTCGCACAGTCCGAATCCGAAAGCATCAGCAAGAATGTCACCTGGACTTTTCGTAAGCGATTTCAGGAGGGCAAGCCCATATTCAACTATAAGTGCCTTCTGGGATACCGCAAGGGTGCAGACGGAGAACCGGAGATCGTCCCGGAGGAGGCATCCATCGTGGAGAGGATCTTCAATATGTACCTGTCAGGTGAAACCATCAACCGGATCTCAACCAAACTCAGAGAAGAAAATCTCCAGATACCAGGAAAACGCTTCTCCTTCTCTGCGAGCATGATTAAGGGTATTCTCCGGAATGAACGATACTGCGGGGACAGCATCCTTCAAAAGACGGTCACAATTGACTGTATTGGTAAGGTTCGCCGCAAAAACACAGGTGAGGCACCCATGTACTATGTACAGAATAGCCATGTTGGCATCATCAGCCGAGAGCTCTTTCACAAAACGCAGGAAGAACTTGCCAGGCGGATGAGCCGGGAGCCAAATTCCACCAAAACGGCTACCACAGCCACCGGAAAATACTCCCGGTACGCACTATCCAATGTGATGATCTGCGCCGAATGCGGAAGTCGATATAAGCGCGTGACCTGGACATCCCGAGGAAAAAAGCGAGTTGTCTGGCGCTGCATCAGCCGCTTAGACTATGGAAAGCGCTACTGCAAAACCTCGCTCACGGTAGATGAGACCGCCCTCCACGCCGCTATTGTTCGGGCAATCAACCGATTCAACGAGGAAGACGAGTCCACTTATATGGCACTCATGCGGGCAACCATTGGTGAAGCAATCGGTCTAACCGGAGGCACAGATGAGATCGACCTGCTCCGGCGGAAAATAGATGGACTGAATCGGAAAATGGTATCTCTTATCAATGAGAGCGTGGAAAGCGGGGAGGGTATCGAGAGTCACGAAGCTGAATTCAAAGAACTTTCCGATACCATTGAACTCCTGCAAGGACGGATTCAGAAACTCGAAGAAGCACTTGCTTCCGATCAGGTGAATGACAGCCGAATCCTTCAACTACAGCAGATCATCGCCGACCGAGCATCCAAAAAGATGGAGTACGACGATACCATCGTCCACCAAATGATTGAGTGTGTGAAGGTGTATCCCGACGGGAGACTGGACATTATCTTCGGAGGAGGGTACCTTATCGAAGAACGCCTGGAAAAAGAAAGTTGATAACTTCAAATATAATTGACATAATCGCCGAAATAATATAGTATAATTTATGTTAGGAGGCGATTGTGCATGGCAAAAAAAGCTGCGGTCATCATGCCGCAAACACGGGAGATCCTGGCACAGATGGGTGAGCAGATCCGCCTGGCCCGCCTGCGCAGGAAGTTGAGCCTGGAATTGGTAGCAGAGCGTGCCGGGATCAGCCGAGCCACTCTGATATCCATTGAGAAAGGCACCCCTACGGTATCCATCGGCTCCTATGCCGCTGTGCTGCACGCATTAAACAATATGGACAGCGACCTGCTGCTTATTGCAAAAGATGATGAATTCGGCAGGAAGCTACAAGATCTGGCGCTGCCCACCAGACGGCGGGCACCCAAGAAAGGAGAGTAGCCCATGGCGCAGGACGAAAAGACCATCTATGTATATGAAAATTGGCGTGGAGAGGCACCCACTCTGCTGGGGCGGCTGCGCTGCGGCTTCGTCCGTGGACAGGAAACCTTTTCCTTTGAGTATGATCCAGCCTGGCTGTCATCCGCCGAGAGTTCCTTCTCTCTGGACCCGGATCTGGCTCTTTACCGCGGGCGGCAGTATGTGCCGCTGAACAAGCAGCTCTTTGGCCTGTTTTCCGACTCCTGTCCGGATCGCTGGGGGCGTCTGCTGATGAAGCGCAAGGAGGCCATCGACGCTCGCAAAGAGGACCGCAAGCCCCGTAAGCTCACCGAGAGCGACTTCCTGTTGGGGGTCTACGATGAATCCCGTATGGGTGCGCTGCGGTTCAGCTTGGAAGAAGGGGGCGAATTTCTTTCGAACGATAAAGCGTTTGCGACGCCTCCATGGGTAAACCTTCGGACGCTGGAAAACGCCTCTATCGCTTTCGAGAGCGATGAGAGCGGCCTGAATGAAAAATGGCTGCGTGAGCTTCTGGCCCCCGGCTCCTCCTTGGGAGGCGCAAGACCCAAAGCTACGGTGCAGGCCACAGATGGTGCCTTGTGGATTGCCAAGTTCCCTTCCAAGCATGATGAATATAACAGCGGCGCGTGGGAGAAGGTCGTCCATGACCTGGCACGGCTCTGCGGACTGGATGTTCCGGAATCCAAATTGGAGACGTTCTCCAAGACCGGCAGTACCTTTCTCGTCAAGCGATTTGACCGAAACGGCAGCCGTCGCATCCACTTCGCCTCAGCCATGACCCTGCTGGGCAAGACCGATGGAGCCTCTGCAGCGGACGGAAGCAGCTATCTGGATCTGGCGGCGTTCATCCGGGCCAACGGGGCATCACCCCGGCAGGATCTGGCCGAGCTGTGGAAGCGGATCGTGTTCAGCATGGCGGTATCCAATACTGACGACCACCTGCGCAACCATGGTTTCCTTCTGACACCCACCGGCTGGCGGCTGGCCCCTCTCTATGATGTGAACCCAGTCCCCTCGGGGGACCGGCTTTCCCTCAATGTGAGTGAGTATGATAACACCATTGACTTGGAACTGGCTCTGGAAGTAGCCGATTATTTCGGCCTTGCCCCGCAGGAAGCGGAACAGGCTGCAGAGGAGGTCTGCAAAACAGTATCCGGACACTGGGAACAGTTGGCCGGGCAGTATGGTCTCAGCCGAGGAGCGATAGAGTATATGCGCCCCGCCTTTTCCCTTCCATGATAAGATCACAAACGGACGATTCCTGGTGGAACCGTCCGTTTGCTTATTCTTTGGCGGCTCCCTCAAAAGAGTCCCCGCCCTCATCCACGTCCATGTCCGTATCAATGTCCAGTCCTTCATTGTTCCCCACATTCTTCTCGTAGAGCTTGGTCCATTTAAGCGGATATTTGCATTTGCGGTTATAGGCCAGAAGCATCGCCTCGGCATAGCCCATAGAACCGGGGCGTCGTTCCTTGGCTGTCCTCGAAAGCAGCTTGACCGACATTTCCCCCACTTTTTCCTTGAAGGTTTCATCTTTCAATGTGTCGCCAAAGGTGTATACCAATCTGGCGATTCCGTTGAGCATATTGGCGGAAAGCGAATTCATATCGCCCTCCCATGTGCCTACGCAGAGTCTGAGTGTTCGATCAAGTACGTGGTAACCGAACCGCTCATATATATTTTCAAGCGTAGAGACAGCACAGACAACGCCATAGTTTCTGACCTGGCCAATGGAAAGAGAATAAGACTCTACCAGATCTTTGATCATAAGCTGCTCCTGATTCCCGGCTTCCACATTTGCCATAAACACTTCATAGGGACGGAGCGGTTTGACAAACTTCATCTGGTTGGCGAAGATATCTGCCTCGTGCTCGTAGTTCAGATCATCGTATATCATGCACCAGACTGGCGTTTCACGAGAGCCAGAGGCCAGGGCGACGATCTCCACCGTGTGCTGGCCATTGAAGACATAGTTGACCCCATTTCGACGGCTCACCTTCACAGGGTTGATCTGATACAGATCAAAGTGTGCCGCAGCATTCAGCACATGCTGTTCGGAAATATTCCTCTGGTACTCCTGATTGGATACGAGGTTCTTGATGGGAATCTGTTCGAAGTGAACATTGGGAACAAACATACTATAATCTTCCATTAGGATTCCACCTCAATTGCATTGAGCATTTCCTGGATTTTTCCTTCTAATTCAGTCAACGCCGCCAAGAGGTTTTGTCTTGCAGCAGGTGAGATCGCTTCCAAATGTGCCATGGACTTTGTCCGGTCGATGGAGCTCATCCAGGAGGGGATCGTAAGAGTAAGTCCAGCAACTTCCGCATCCGGGTCATAGGCGGGCATCGTCTTGATAGCCGGCTGCTCTGCCGCCGCTGTACCGGGCTTGGCAGAAGCGTCGGAATAAAGGCATCGTCTCGATTCACTGTAACGAGCAAAAGCGTAGGGATTTTTTCCGATTTTTTTACTAAGTGCTCTCAATTCTTCGGGTTCCATTTCTGATAGAGCAACGATATTTTCGAAAGAAATCTTATATGCCCCGGAAAGAATGTGCGGAACAAGCTCAGGAGCATTTTGTTCAATGGTATCTAATGCTGCACTGTATTTCGCATATTTCTGTACGGTTGCGCCGGACACATGATACTTCCTTCCCAGCCGGGCTGCTGTTCGCCGGCCGCTCTCTTCATCTATTGGGCGGCCTCTCCCCACAGCAATGTTGGGATTCGGACGGTACTGATTATAGCCATTCCTATTTCGCTGTACTTTCTTTTCCACTTCATATTGTTTCCCAATCAGATATTTCCTGGTTTCTTCTGAGATGTTGCGTCGTCCGAGTTGGTTCGCACAGATCCAGGCGATGGCAGCATCTCTGCTTGGAAAATCCAGCTCCTTGACTCCATAAGGAATGCGCATTTTATTGCATATTTCATAGCGATTATGACCGTCGATGATGGTATCATTCCATGCGATGATATCTTCCCGGCATCCTTCCACGACCAGATTCAGCTCCAGCTGCCGGTATTCCTCCCGGCGAAGTGGACGAATCAAGTTTTTGAATTCCGGATCGATGTTAAGCTGCCTAAATGCTTTCTCTGTCATGTAGCCTCCTGCGTTCCAGCTGTTTGACGGTTTTGAGGGAAAAATATGCGACCCGGTTGACTTGATCGATCTCACCGGTCAGCTGGTAATTAAATCTCAGGTCAAAGCCACCCAGCAGTTCGGAAAAGTTTTTGATAAGGATCGTACTATAGAATTCTATAGACTGCTGGGATGTACTTGACATCCGAACCTTGTTTGCGGTCCCGCCTGAAATAGGTTTGTCCGATCCGAGAACGGCGATATACAGTTCTTCAGGGTTTACCAGGAATTGCACATACGCAGGATTCTTCAAGAGACGAATCGTTTGCCTGTGGATTCGAATCCGGTTTCGCGCAGGGTCCAGCGTTAAGTAAGCCTGCAATTGATTTTCATGATTCATGTCCTTGTCCTCCCAAAACGGACTTACTACCAGTATCAGAGGCAGCCTCGTCTGACTGCTCTGATGCAGCAGGAGCGATGTTATCGCGCAACCCATATACAGCATATCCTTCAAAAATGTCTACCTGCATAGATTTCTGGTGTTCCCGGAACGGGAGTCCAAACTGCGTCTTCCAGCCCTCCGGAAACACGGGAGTTCGAGAAGACTTGGGCTTCTGGCCGTCTTTTTGCACCCGCTGATACACTTCGGTCGCTGTGAGATCAAATGCGATGAGCCACTCATCCCTGGCATGGATTATCCGCCCGAGGAGCTTATATCGATAGTCCAGATTCCAGCCCATCAGTGAAAACACTTTGGCGAAAAAAATCTTGCAGGTGATCTGTTTCGGTTTGCGTCTGCCGGAGCCGTTGGTGCACCAGGCGCAGGCATCCCGATCTTCCGCCCGACAGGGACGGATCGCCAAGATCCTGCTCTCCTGATTGACCAATACCTGCACATAATCAACTTGTGGGAAGCGGTTCAGGCAGGCGGTATTTACATAAAATTTGTAATTGTTGAAAGTTACAGACGGCTCATTAATATGGGCGAAGAACTCACGGCGTACCACTTGGTAGCCATCGTAGTTAAAGTCACCGGCCATCTCCAGAACCTCATCACTACTGCTGTTTGCGGGAGAAGCTGCCGGTTCCGCTTTTTCTAATTCAGCAGACGGAACATTATCCAAATGCCCGTCCTCCAGGGAACGAAGCATTCCGGCGATTACGCCGCCGGTATTTTCCCGACTTTCTTCAAACATTTAGGATTCCTCCTTCCCGCGCTGACCGAGTTCCTGACAGATATAGTCACGCAGCACGTCAAATCCTGTCACGCGGAGTTTCTGTCCGGTTTCATACAACTGGCCCTCCATGCGAATTTTCCAGTCTTCCTCACTCTGATCGCAGACGGGCGGGAAAGACTGTTGGTGGAGGTAATATTGCTTGCCAAAAGAGCCGATCCACTCCTCCGGGACTGCCCGCACCCGTTTGCCGGAGACAGAAAGGGGCTGTACAGGCTCCTTTGCCTGTTCCGTGCTTTTTGAACCGGAAAGCAGGTACGATTTAATAAACGCTTCCGCATCATTGACATCAAAAATATACGCAGATTCAGTTTCGGTTTGAAACAGCGCTCCGGCGATCCGGTATTTTAAATCCGGACTCCAGCCGAATAACTGAAAAAGCGTTTCTACATAGGCCGCACCGGCGATATCCCTGGGCTGATACTTTCCGTCTGACAGCTTGGAAAACACGACTGCGTTGCGGCTGCTTTTCGCCGCTGTACGGACGGCGAACTTCATCTCCACAGGGTTGACCAGCAGCTCCACATGGTTGTCTTTCCCAAAAGACCGAACACATGTGGTGCTGAACTTGATCCTCTTATCTTGAAACAGTACATAGGGACGGTGATAATTATCAAAGAATTCACTGCGGGCGATTTCAAAGCCTCTCATATCAAAATCTCCCGGAACCAATGTGATGCTCGAGGGCAGGGCTGCATCCGCCTGCTGCTCATCGGGTGGATGGATACTGGCGGACGCTTGGTAATAATCCGCCGGCTTAAATCCAGCCCAGCGGGGATTGATGGTCACGAACCCCCTGAGCAGGCCGCTGTCGATCACCCGCAGCTCCGGGAGGATGGAACGGTTGCCATACTTGGAGTTGTTCAGAAGATGCTGAACCGCAATGAAATCATCTCTGGAAACGATGCCCTCGTGGTGGTTCCGGTAAAGGCTCTGGGGTCTGTCCCCCCGATTTTTTCTGGCCTTGTGGTTCAGATAGTTGGGGGTGAAGGTCTTCCGGGTCAGTACATCCCCGCAATGCCGCTCATTGCGAAGGACCTGGACAATGGAGTTGGATGTCCACTTGACATTCCCCAGATAAGTCTTCCTGCCCAGCTCGGTGAGCGCCGCCGCAATGTCGGAGGTGGAATATCCGTACAGATACATATAGAAGATGAGTTTTACCGTGGGGGCTTCATCCGGGTTGACGACCAGGTTTCCATCTGCGTCGTGAGAATACCCCAGCAGCTTGGGCGTCAATGGCAGACCTCCGTCCAGCCGCATCCGCAAGGAGGTCTCCATGCTCCGGCTGCGGATGTGAGACTCCTCCTGAGCCATGGTGGCCTGAAACGAAAGCGCCATCTGGGAATCGTCTTTGAGGGAGAAGATACATTCGCTCTCAAAGAATACCCCGACAGGACTGGGCAGCTCCGCAAGCATTCGCACCATGCTGATACAGTCCACCACATTCCGGGCAAAGCGAGACACGCTTTTGGTAATGATCATATCGATTTTCCCGCTGCGGCAATCGGCGATCATGCTGTTGAACTCGTCCCGATGAGCCAGAGAAGTCCCGCTGATGCCCTCATCCGCATAGATTTTAACCAATGTCCAGTTGGGATGATGCACAACAAAATCTTCATAGTATTTCTTTTGCAGCTCATAGGAGGAAGTCTGCTGGACATTGTCTGTGGAGACACGGGCATACACGGCGATCCGCTGCCTTATATCATTGTCGTAATAGTCGATGGGCTTTTTAGCCGGAATGAATTCATAGTTCTCCGGGTCAACTTTTGTGTTGATACGCCGGCGGACCCGTTCTTTCCGTTCCGCAAGCTGTTTGCGTGTGGACTTGTCAATCATGCAGCATTTCCCTCCGGGGTTCGTCATCAGGGAGTATCTTCCAACCGGGATCTGGCAAAAAGTAGGGGTCGTGTAGATCCTCCTGGTAATAGGAAGCCAGCGTATAAATATCCTCCGAAACGAAGTAAACGCCCACTGGCTTTGGGAGTGCTGCCAAGAGGCGCGTACAGAAAGAGAGCTCGGAGAGCTTCTTCGAGATATTGCTTGCTTTCTGGGTAATGATCAGATTGACCTTTTCCTCGTAGCAGTCTTGAAGGAGCCTTGACCACTCCGGAGCGTTCTCCATATTGGGCGCAGTGCTGCCCTCGTCCACATAGAAACCGACAAACTTCCAGTTTGGGCAGAGAGCCAGTGTATCAAGAAATTGCTTTTTATGAGCTGAGAGATAGTCCTCATAGCGGGTCTGGTTGAAGTAGCGGATGTATACCGCCACACGGTAATGTGTTTTGGGAAGCGGGCGTTCCCGCTTGATTTCCTTTAACCAGGCACGATGTTCCGCTAAAAGGGTGTTTCGTTCCGTCTCCCGTTCCAGCAGGAAATCAAATGAGGGCATAACTTCCTGCTCTGACTCTCTATTTTGAACGGCCAGATCTGACATATTTGCTCCCCCTGTGTTATTTCTCTTCCAGGCCATTATATAATCTGCAGACTAATAACAAAATCGACCAGAAGTCAACACCTTGACTTCTGGTCGATAGATGAGAAAAAAAGAAGCGAGCCGGCAATTCCAGCTCGCAATTTTTCAGGTATTGTCATCCCGTCTGGCCATAGTGGATTTTAACTCACGAACAATCTTCAGGATGGAATCCAGCTCCTTGGGAGAGCAGTCGGCCAGCAGCTCGTCAAACTCGCTCTGGTATAGGCTTCTCACCTCCGGCACATCGGGCCGAAGAAGGGAATCAGCAGACACTTGCAGGGCTTCGATGATTCGGATAAAGGTTTCCAACTTCATGCTCGTCTTGCCTTTTTCGATATTGCTGACATGGGGCAGCGAGATATTGGCCTTTGCAGCAAGATCGGCCTGGCTCATCCGGCGATTGATCCGCGCATCTCGAATACGGGAGCCGACCAACTGGCTCTCGGTCAAATCATGTTCCGTCATCGGCTTCCCCCCTCAAATATATTCTCCAGATTATCTATTTCTAAGAGTATATCAACTTGGGGTGAAATTGATATAAGGTCGAGTTGATGATATAATCTAAACACTATAATAAGACTGCAAAATTTTTTGGAGGTCTTATTATGAGCCTGAACTACAAAGTCATTGGAAAACACATCCGTGAAGTCCGTCAGCGCAACCACCTTTCGCAAGCGATGCTCTCTGAACTGGTGGATAAAACGCCATCTTACATCAGCTACATAGAGAGCGGGATCAAGAGCATGAGCCTTGACACCTTTGTGCTTATCGCCAATGCTTTGGGCGTATCTCCCGACCGGCTTTTGATGGAGCAAATCATCAGCACTGAACGGTGCGCCAGCGAAGAAATCGCCCTGCTCCTTTCGGATTGCAGTACCTATGAGATGATGATTCTCCTGGATGTTATAAAATCGCTGAAAGCCTCCTTGAAAGAGCATCAAGGCAGATACGGTAAACCAGATAACTTTGATTTTACCGTCTGAACCTGAGAAAGCAATCAACCGGAAGTCACGAGCATTGACTGCCGGTCGATCTATGCCAGTAAAGGTGGATATATTTTTGGAACAGTGGATATGTTTTTGGAAAGTCCCGGATATGGGTCTTCCGAGTTGGTATAATGAGAAAAGAAAGGTGGAATGACCAATGATCTATTACACGGGTGATATCCACGGAGACCCCTATGAGGTCATACAGTTTTGCGACAGCAAGAAGCTGACAGAGCAGGATACTCTGGTTCTGCTTGGAGATGTAGGAGCGAACTACTACCGAAACCGGCGAGACACAGAGATGAAGAGAGTTCTTGCCGCCGTAAAGCCGACGATGCTCTGCATCCACGGCAACCATGAGATCCGGCCGGCCAGCATCCCTTCCTATCGCACGAAGCAGTGGAACGGCGGGACAGTCTGGGTAGAGGAAGCCTTTCCCCGCCTGCTGTTTGCTATGGATGGTGAGATCTTTGATCTGGAAGGTCTCCGACATTTGGTCATCGGCGGAGCTTACAGCGTGGACAAATTCTACCGGCTGGCCAGAGGTTACGGCTGGTGGCCGGATGAGCAGCCTTCCCAGGAGATCAAGGACAAGGTTATCCAGACGCTGGACGCCTGCGGGTGGCAGGTAGATACCGTCCTCTCCCACACCTGTCCCTATCCGTATGAGCCTCGCGAGGCCTTTCTTCCGATGATCGACCAGAGTACCGTGGACGACTCTACCGAGAAATGGCTGGAGGAGATCGAGCGGAAACTCAAATACGACCACTGGTTCTGTGGACACTGGCATATTGACAAGCATATCGACCGGATGCACTTCCTCTTCCACAGCGTGGAGGCTGCGCCGCAGCTCTTGACGGGAGGGAACACATTGTGACAGAGGAAGAAAGACCGGAGGCCAAGGAGCAGGAGGCGTGCTTTGCCGCAATCCGTGAGATCGTCCAGGAGATTTTCCGCCTAATGGACGCCGCATATCAGCAATACAGCCGTTTGGTAGAGCAGGTGTTGAACGGCAGGATCACTGAGGAGCGGGAGATCGAGCGAATCATGGACGGGCTTGTGGACTTCGGAGATGATCCGAGGCTCCTTGAACTGTACAAAACCCTCTGCCGCCATGTCTATTACAAATACCCCGATCTTGTGGGAGAGCACACTGCCCTCTTCCGGCTCCAGTTTGAGGAAACGGAGGATGGGGATACGGATACTGAGGAGGTGGAAACATGAAAGCGCCGGAGATCAAGCACTACATCAACTGGCTGGGTCGGGTGGAATACCGAAACATCAACTGCTCCTTCACCTATGACGAGACATCCTATGCGGCCATCGACCGAATCTTCCGCCTTCTCCACCGGCTGGAGCCAGGCCCGGAGAACACAAGCTGGGAACTATGGCTCCGTGCGGAGCGAGGTACCACCGAAGACTTCGGCAGCTTTGAGGAGCTACGGGCGGACGGCCAGGTGGAGAGCTTTGAGGGGTTTGAAACCTGGTGGCATTCCGAGTTCCCGGAGGAGGCAGCGTGGTTCCACTTTGCCGCCGGCGAGGATCAAGAGATCGGATATCGGGCAATATTCTTGGGGCATCGGCATGTGCTGGAGGTGGACAGCCGCAAAGAGCGCGCCTTCCCCTATGACATCGCCCCATTCACCGCCTGGCTGGAGGGTGCGGTACGGGACACCGTTCAGATGGTGGAAACCGGTTCTTATCAGGAACTGGTGGAGCGGGAGCTGCCCATCTGGCATCGAACCGGAACCATCCTGCGCCGGGATCTGTGGAGGGTATTCCCACAGTGGAAGGAGGAGTTCTTCCAGGACTTCTCCCAGCAGGAGGTGGAGGAGTTTCTCACCTCGGCGGTTGGGTATCCTTTGGGAAATAACAAGCGGCTCCCATCCGTAACCGCAAACGAATTCTATCACTTCTGTGCCCTGGGCTATCGGGCCATGGGATACACTGGAACGGAGAAATCGGAAAAAGAGCAGTACGCTCTCCACGCCGATGGGCGGGACGAGGGACTGTCCAAGCTGGACGGAGATTCCCCCGAAGCTTTTGCACGGTGGCTGAAGGAGCGTCCCCGCACCGGTCACCCCTGGGAGGTATGCCGGGGCGGCAACAGCACCCACATCGACTGCATCGTACACCAAGATGCGCATGGCTACTATCTGGTGGTGGCCGGTCTTGCGGAGACCCGGACGATTGAGGCGGTCCGTTTCTTCCTGGCGCTTTATCGGGCAGGCGTTCCCGTATGCATCCGAAACGCAGAGGAACTGAAGGCCCGCCTGACCGGAGCGGAGTCCATCGGCATCGTGCCGGAGGGAGTCTTTCCCGCCTACTGCCACGACAGGTTTCCGGGAGAGAGCATTGTCGATTTTATGAACCTGCCTCGGGAGCGTCAGGATGAACTTGCAAAATACTGCCGATGGCAGCCAATCCCAGTTCCCAGGATGAAGAAGGAGGGTGAAACCCCATGATCTTCTTTACCTCTGACCTGCATCTCGGTCACGAAAACTGCATCCGCCTATGCAACCGCCCCTTTTCCAGTATCGAGGAGATGGACGAAACCCTCATCGAAAACTGGAACCGCAAGATCACAGGAAAGGATACCGTCTATATGCGGCGATCCCCGACCTGCGGACGGAGTACCAGAGAGGACAGGAGCTGGACTGCATCGTAAAGGAATATGACCGGCGTAGAGGTATGTTGATGGTCTCTGTCAAGGAAACGGAACCCAACCCCTTTGACGGCGCTGAGATGCGCCACCCGGAGGACTCCCGGCGTCAGGCCGTTATCGCGGGCAAGTATGCCGGCGGCGTCTTCTGCAATCTCCCTGACGGCGTAGTGGTCATGTGCAACTATTCCTTCCAGTATGAGGACTCGGAATTTGCCATCGGAGAGCGGGTCATGGTCATGATCCAGCGCTATGACTACGCAAAGAAACAGATCTACGGCAAGATCGTCGCCAAGTGGTGACGGACAAGCGGGGCGGCATTTCTGCCGCCCCGCCTTTTCTTACATGATACGATTGGGAAAGGAATGAAAACCTGATGCGTTCACACTTCAAAAAAATCGGCGCCCTTATGATGGCCCTGGTGCTGGCTCTGACGCTGACAGTCCCCGCTTTTGCCGCCTCTGAAGCGGAAAGCCGCTTCACCGATGTCCCGGTGGATTCCCCCTGGTTTGAAAGCGTGGAGTACATTGCTCGCCGGGGGATCACCGTTGGCACCGGCGAAGGGCGGTATTCTCCTGATTCACCCATCACCGCCAGACAATGGGCTGTGATGCTTTGCAGAGCATATGACAAGACCGATGCGCTGGAGATCCTTGATGGCGAGTTCGGGAAGAACTGCCTGACGGAGAGCTATCGCAGCGGATGGCTGTCCGTGGAAGCCCTCACGGAGCCGGATACCCGGATGTGCCGGGGAGCGCTCTATCAGAGCGCGTTTGCGGTCATTGGGCTGAGCGTTTACGACTACACCCTTTATCCGGGCGGCGAGATCCTGACGCCCTATGAAAACTGTCTCCGAATTGGCGCAGAGCTTGGACTGTGTCCCGACGGGACGGAATCATACGAGATCGTCAGCCGCGGTGAGACTGCCGCACTGCTCCAGGCGGTCCTGACCCAGGACTTTGTGATCCAGGAGCCGCCGGTGCTCACCGAGTTTCCCATTGAAAACCGCGAGGGTGTGAATATGAACAGCTATCTGCTGGAGCTGCGCCGTGTCCCGGAGCCGATCCTCTATGAGTTTCAGCGTATGGGCTGGGTCTACATCGTGGATTTTGACTATCTGGCCGATCTGAGCAAGCGGTTTGAAATGAGCTGTATCGGCGCGGCGGATTACAGCGGCAAGAAGATATATGTTTCTGATGCCAAAGCCACATTGCACGAATTCGGCCATTTCCTCGATGGCGCGGTGGGATTCCCTTCCAAGACCAGGAGCTTTTACGCAGATGAGGCCCAGGCTGCTGCCATATTCCTGCGGGACTACTCCCTGACCAACTGCCGGGAATACTTTGCGGACTATTTTGCATATTGGCTGCAAAACCGCGACAATGAGGAAAAAGCTGCCTTGATGAGAGAGCGAACGCCAAAGACCTATGCGTATTTCTGTGCGCTGGCGGATAACAACTGGACGATGCCGAAATAAAGCAGCCATGGTTTACGAAAGCCTCTATCCGCAGCTGGCTGTTGTCCTTATATCGGTTTTGCGGTATCTTTTTTCAATAAGTTGGATATCATGAAATAGGAAATTGCTCTTGACACTTGCTTTTCATTACAACTTCGAGTAAAATAAAGTCACACTTTAGATTTCTTAAGACGAGGTGTTTGGATTGTACATTAAGCGACATTTGGAAGAGCAGATCCGCAACGCTTCTCAGTACTACCCGGTGGTCATGGTCTGCGGTCAGCGACAGGTGGGCAAATCCACCATGCTCAACCACATCCGTGAGCCGGAGCGCCGCTACGTCACGCTGGACGATGGAAACGCCCGCCGTCTGGCATCCACCGATCCTGCGCTGTTCTTTGAGACCTACGGCTACCCGCTTCTCATTGACGAGTTCCAGCGGGTCCCGTCCATCTTGCTGGAGATGAAGAAGATCGTTGATCAGAAGGCGCTGGATGGTGAGGACAACAACGGAATGTTCTGGCTGACCGGCTCACAGAAGTTCAAAATGATGCAGGATGTTGCCGAGTCTCTGGCTGGCCGCATCGCCATCTTCGATATGGCGAGCCTGTCCACGGCGGAGATCGAGGAGCGCCCTGCCGACCTGTTCCACCCCGACCTGAAAACCATCCGAGAGCGTTTGAAGCACTGCAAGCGCAAAAATATCCACGAGGTCTATGAGGACATCTTCCGGGGCGGTATGCCAAAGCTGCGCGCCACCGACCTCGACCGTGACCGCTTCTATATGGACTACATCAACACCTACATTGAGCGGGATATCAAGGATCTGTCTCAGGTGGGAAAGCTGAATGAGTTCTATGATTTCCTCGTCTATATGGCGGCGCGCACCGGACAGGAGCTGAAGTACGACGAGATCGCCAGTACCATCGGCGTGTCCGCTCCCACCGCAAAATCCTGGGTGTCCATCCTGGAGCGCTCAGGGATCATCTTCATCCTGCGGCCTTACTACTCCAACATCACCAAGCGGCTGGTCAAGACGCCCAAGGTGTATTTCATGGATACCGGCCTTGCCGCCTATCTCTGCCGCTGGCCCACTGCGGAAACACTGGAGAACGGTGCGATGGACGGAGCGTTCTTTGAGACTTATGTGGTCACGGAGATCGTCAAGAGCTACTACAACGCAGGTAAGCCCGCTGACCTGTTCTACTACCGCGACATAGACAAGAAGGAGATCGACCTGCTGATCGTTGAGGGGGATAAGATGTATCCCATCGAGATCAAGAAAAGCAAGGAGCCGTCCAAGCCGGATAAAAACTTCGGTGTCCTCCAGCAGTTCAAGCTGGATGTTCAGCCGGGGCTCATCCTCTGCATGAGCGACGAACTCATCCCCTACAATCGGGAGTCCTGGTATTGTCCCGTATCCGTACTCTGACCGAGCCTCAAGCGGAGCGGCAGTGTTCACGGTCACGAAAAAATACGCCATATGCAGCTTCAACGGCTGGATATGGCGTGTTTTTGCATACTCTCATTTCTTTTTCCTGTCCGCGCGCGAACGGTTGATATTTCAAAGAAAACGTGCGATAATTGCGAATAGCAGCAGGAAAAAGAGGTGTTTGCATTGCAGGAAGCAGTATACATCACGATAGTATCCAACGGGAAAAAGCTGGTGCTGAACGCCAACACCATTCTCTATGTCCTGATGATCGAAAGGACCGCCGAGATCCACGTTTCCGGCGGCAAGGTATATGAGACGCGGATGAAGATCAGCGAGCTGGAGGAAGCTCTGGGCGACGGCTTTCTCAAGGTCCACCGGGGCTGTCTGGTGTCCTCCATGGCCATCCACGACATCACTGACCACATCAATCTCAACAACGGCGAATCCCTGATCTACACCCGCCGGAAGAAAAAGCAGATTATCGCCCAGCTTCAGGAAGCGCAGAAGCGCCTGATCAGCGGCTTCACCCGGGACGGCATTCCCGCCACGGAGGAGGAATACCGAGCCTATTACCGCAGCTTTGACGCCATGCCCTTTGCCTTCACGGACATTGAGATGGTATTCGACGAGGAGCGCCGGGCGGTGGACTGGATCTTCCGCTACGGCAACCCCGCCCTGGCCAGGCTGGAAAAGCTGCCGCTTGAGAAGCTGATCGGCAGCTCCTTCGGCAGCCTGTTTTCCAACATGAATACCAAATGGTTGCGTTTGTATGAGCGCGCCACCCTGTACGGCGAAACGCTGGAGGTCATGGACTACAGCCCGGAGATCGACGCCTATCTGAAGGTGACCTGTTTCCCCACCTTCAAGGGCCACTGCGGGTGCATCCTGTTCGATCTTACGGAGATCGAATACGCCAAAATCAGCCCCGACGCCGACAAAGCGCTGATGCGCTACTTTGGCAAGACGCGGGAGAGATAGCGAAAGGTGACAACCCCATATCCGAACCGCCGCGCGCGGCTGCTTGCTTCGGCAGCGGGGTGTGCGGCGGCTTTTGTCGTTTTGGACCGTTTTAATGTCGTTTCGCGCAGGGGCGGTTGAAAACTTAAAAGGAACTGCATATACTTTTGTGATGATTACATATGAATTTTTTGCAAAAGCAGGAGGAACCTCTATGAAAAAACGATTGTTCAGCATCCTCACGGCGCTGGCGCTGTGCCTGAGCCTGCTGCCCACTGCGGCGCTGGCGGCGGAAAGTGATGGGCTGTGTGAGCATCATACAGAACACACGGCGGAATGCGGCTATGTGGAAGGTGAAACGCCCTGCGGCTTTGTCTGCGACCTGTGCTCCGGGAAGGATACCGTCACGGTACTCACGGACTGGGAATGGGTGGATGACTGGGAGATCATCGACCCGGACAGCGGAAACGTCCTGCTGCCCTTTGCCAGCGAGGACAATGTGGCATACTTCGAGGACGTCGTGGGGCTGATGCCCGTGTCCATCCTTGCCGGCGGCGAGGAGCTGACCCTGGGGGACTGGCTCTGCCCGTACTACCCTGAAGATGGCGCATACGAGGGCGAATACATCTTTGAGACAACCTTACCCGAGGGCTATGCCCTGTCCGACGGCGGCAGCACCCTGACGCTGACCGTGGCGCTGGGCGGCCCGGAAGGGGAGCCTGTGGCGATGCTGGCGGTTTCCATGACGGAGCCACCCCAGGCTGATCATACCATCGGCGGTAGTACGGTCTATGCCTACGAGCTTTCCACCGCAGCCCACCTGTATTGGTTTGCAAACCAAATCAATACTACCCAGCAAGACATTAGTGCCGTTCTGACGGCGGATATCACCGTCAATCAGAACGTGCTCAATGCCAGCGGCGGGCTGAACAGCGGCAGCTTTGAAGCGTGGACGCCCATTGGAACGGTTGACCATAATTTTAGGGGCAAATTTGACGGACAGGGGCACACCATCTCCGGACTGTACCTCAACAATTCGAATACAAGCAATGTAGGCTTGTTCGGTATTGTGGATTCCCCCGCCAGCATTTACCGTGTGGGCGTGGTGGATTCCTACTTTGCCGGCAATCAGAATGTTGGCGGCCTTTGCGGAAGAGCCCTTTCCGACGTAAGGATAGAATCCTGCTATACCACCGCAACTGTAAGCGGGACGAGTAATGTGGGTACCTTCTGCGGGTACAGCAACGCGAATATCAATAACTGCTACAGCGCGGGCACAGTTGGCGACTCCTATGGCAAATTTACAGGAAACGACGGTGACGTTGACTTCTGCTACGCGTTGTCCGATACGAATAGTGACGGTACAAACGACAGCGACCTGAAATACAGAACCATTGATGCGTTCAAAAGCGGCGAAGTGACCTACGGCCTGACGAAGAACCAGGCAACGCCCAGTTGGAGACAGACCATCGGTACGCAGGACTTCCCCCAGTGCACCACCGATGGCGCTATCGTCTATCTTGGTAAAAAGGACGGCGCTGTCTACTACCATAATCATACCGATGGCGAAGCAAGCTGTTCCTATTGTTCGGTGCCCGATTTCTACAACAACGAGTATCTGATCGATAATAAGGAAGAGCTGTACTGGTTTGCCGACTACGTCAACAAAGGCTATCCCGCCGCCAATGCCCAGGTGCGTAATGACATTGAGGTAGATAATGACTGGGTTCCCATTGGCAATGAGACCTATCCCTTCACCGGCACATTTTCATACCCTGAAGGTCAAAAGACCATCAGCGGCATACCGGCGAACAGCAGCCTGTTCGGCGTCACCGGCTCCGAGGCCGAGATCGCCCGGATCACGGTGACCAGCGGCAGCCTGTGCGCCACGAGCGGCGGCAAAATCGTTGACTGCCATGTTTCCGGCAGCGGTATGCTGGTCAGCGGCGCCAACAGCGGCACCGTCAGCGATAGCAGCGCGTCCGGCGGTACGCTGATTGCAAACAACAGCGGCACCGTCAAGAACAGCAGCGCGCCCGGCGGCACGCTGGTCCAAACCAATACCGGCACCATCACGGACTGCCATGAAGAAGGCAGCGGAGCGACCCTGTGTGCCAACAATAACGCTGGCGGCACCGTCACGGACTGCTATGTTTCCGGCGCGGCCAGCACGGTGCTGGTCGGCGCCAACTCCGGCACCATCCAAAAGAGCTATGCGGCGGGTGGCGCCAAGCTGTGTACGACCAACGACAGCGGCGGCGAAATCATCAACTGCTATGCCACCGGCACCGGCAGCGTGACCCTGTGCTCCAGCAACAGCGGCACCATTGCCAACTGCTTTGCCGCCGGCGGCAGCGGCACGACGGTGGGCAGCGGCGGTACCATCACCAACTGCTACGCCCTTGCGGACAGCACTGCCTCGCCGATTGGCGGAACGACTCTTACGACTGACTCTCCCTTTGCCAGCGGCGAGGTGGCGTACCGGCTGAATCAGGGAACGGAAGGCTATCCCGGTGGCGTCTGGGGACAGACCATCGGTACGGATTCGCTTCCTGTTTTTGACGGCAAGGCGGTGTACTATAAGCAGGGCGGCAATCCCGAATACCACAATCACAATGGATATTGCAGTATCTGCACGATCACGCCAACCTATGCGAACGATAAGTGGCAGATCACCAATGTGGATGAGCTGTACTGGTATGCACAGTATATCAACGGGACAATTTCTGGGATTACAGACAAAACCAAGAACGCGATCCTCATGAACGATATCACTGTGAACTCCAATGTCCTGAATGCTGACGGTACCCTTTCTGATGCCCATACCTCTTTTACGGAGTGGACGCCGATCGGAAAATCCAGCTCAAACTATGATGGTACCTTTGACGGCAATCACCATACCATTTCCGGACTGTATGTGAATGCGGCAAGAACGAGTTATGTTGGTTTCTTTGGATGTATAATAGGTGGAGGAACCATAAAAAACCTGACGATTGCGGATTCCTATTTTAAGGGCGATAATTACGTGGGCGGCGTATGCGGTGATACCTCCGGTGAGGTGAGCGGCTGCTCCTACAGCGGCGCGGTCACCGGCACCGGGGGTATCGGCGGCATCTGCGGTCAAAGCCAAGGTACGGTGAGCGGCTGCACCAACAGAGGCAAAGTTACCGGCAACAACAAGGTCGGCGGTATCTGCGGCTATGCCTTCCAAGGTACGGTGAGCGGCTGCATCAACTATGGTGCGGTCAACGGCAGCGGCTACGTCGGCGGCATTTGCGGTTATGCCCTCTACGGTGAAGTGAGCGGCTGCATCAACTATGGTGCGGTCAACGGCACCTCCTCCTATGTCGGCGGCGTGTGCGGTGTCAACAGCAAAACGGTGATCGGCTGCACCAACACCGGCGCGGTCACCGGCAGCAGTACCTCCTACTATGTCGGCGGCGTGTGCGGCGAGAACAAGGGTACGATCAGTGGGTGTTACAGCATTGGCACGGTCACCGGCACCTCCTCTGTCGGCGGCGTCTGCGGTGTCAACAGCGGCACGGTGAGTAATTGCTACCACAACAGCGAAGCCTATTCCGGGAATGCAGTTGGAGATAACAGCGGTACCGTTGACAGCGTCCTTGGCAAAACCACCAGGGAATTCGCCAGCGGCGAGGTGGCCTACCTGCTCAACGGCAGCCGCTCTGTGGGAACCGCAGAAGCTCCACTGGTCTGGTATCAGAATATCGACAGCGGCATCCCGGACGCCGCCCCCCAATTCACCGGCGGCACGGTGTACGCGACTACCTCCACTTCCCCCTGTCAGGGCTACACCAACAATTCAAACGGTATCAAACAGCACAAGTATGAGAACTATGTCTGCACCTGGTGCGGTCATCAGGGAATCATTCCCGTCATAGTCAGCGGCATCACTGCCAAGGATAAGATTTATGACGGCACCACCACGGCAACACTTGATTTCAGCCGTGTGACCCTAAGCGGCGTGGTCAGCGGCGACACGGTTACTGTCAACGCTACCGGCACCTTCGAAGATAAGGATGTGGGCGCAAACAAGACCGTCACCATCATCGGCCTGACCCTCACGGGAGACGATGCAGGCAAGTACCGTCTGGCAGATTCCGGCCAGCAGGCCACCGCCACCGCCAGCATCACCAAGAAGTCTGTCACCGCCGCCGTCACCGTGGCCGACAAGACCTACAATGGCGACACCGTTGCCACAGTTACCGCAGCGGTAAACGCTGGCGTGGTTTCCGGCGATACCATCACCATCGAGGGCCTCACCGGCACTTTTGAAGATGCCAATGTGGGAACGAACATCCCCGTCACCGTCAATGCGACTAACAAGTCCATCACCGGTACCGGCTCCGGGAACTACGATGTGACCATCCCCACTGAAGCCACAGGCACCATCAGCAAGGCCGCGCTGGGCGCCTCCGTCACCCTGGACGGCTGGACCTACGGCGATACACCCAAAGGCCCTGTGGTGACCGGCAACACAGAGAACGGCGAAGTCACCTACCTGTATAAGGTCTGGAGTGCTTCCGATGAAACCTATTCGCCAACCGTCCCCACCGAGGCTGGCAAATACTCCGTGAAGGCCACCATCGCCGCCACCGCCAACTATCAGCAAGATGTGGTTTACGACGATTTTACCATTGTACCCAAGGTTCTGACCGTCACCGGCCTGACGGCCACCGATCGGGTCTATGACGGCACGACGAATGTTACCCTGACCGGCGGTGAACTGTCCGGCATTGTGGCCGGTGACGAAGGACGGGTCACGGCCGCCATGCCCACCACCGGCACCATCGCGAACGCCGATGCAGGCAATGGCAAGCTCGTTACCTATGCCACTATTGACCTGACCGGTGACAAGTCGGAAAACTATGCCCTGCGCCGGCCCATGGTCACCGTGAACATCGAACCGCTGGGCGTGGATGAGCCCACCGTTACCGGCACCTACACTTATGACCGCACCCAGAAGACGGTCACGCTGGACGGCTTTGAAAGCTCTTACATGACTGTTACCGGCAACACCGGCACCAACGCGGGCGCCTACACCGCCACGGTCACGCTTGACGGCAACCACAAGTGGAACGAGGGCAGTGACGGCTCCATCCAATGGACCATCGCCCCCAAGCGCGTCACCGCCACCGTCACCGTGACCACCAGGCCCTACAACGGTGACACCGATGCCACGGTCAGCGCCGTGGTGACAACCTCAGAGGGCCTGATCAACGGTGACAGCATCACCATCACGGGTCTTACCGGTACCTTCGTCGACGATGCCAACGTGGGAGATGATAAGCCTGTTACCGTGAACGCAGCAGGCAAGTCCATCACCGGCACCGATGCTTCCAATTACGATGTGACCATCCCCACCGAAGCCACGGGCGACATCCTCCCCAAGGCCATCGGCATTGACTGGAGCAACACCACCCTCACCTACAACGGTATGCCGCAGAAACCCACCGCCACCGCCACCGGGCTGGTCGGAGAGGACGCCTGCACCATCACCGTCAGCGGCGAACAGACCAACGCGGGCGACAGCTACACCGCCGAGGCGACAGATTTGGATAACGGCAATTATCAGCTGCCCGTCGAAAAAAACACCACATTCTCCATCGCCCGCAAGGAAGTCACCGCGGCTCCGAAGAATGTCACCATCACCAGAGGCAGCGCCATCCCCGCCTTTGAGCTGACCTACACCGGTTTGCTGGGCGAGGACACGCTGACCCCCAGCGCTGACCCGGCCTTTACCTGCTATGAGAAAGACGGCACCACCGCCGTCAGCACCGGAACGGCGGCGGGTACCTACACCATCACCTGGACCAACACCGATGTCTTCGACGGCGAGACAAACTATCGGGTCGTGGCAGCTACCGGTACCCTGACCATCAACAATCCCAGTTCTTCTGGCGGCGGCTCTAACACCACGACCACCACGGAGAAGAACGAGGACGGCTCCACCACCACGACCGTGACAGATAAGACCACCGGCACCGTGACCGAGACCACCAAAAACACCGATGGCTCCACCACCGTGGTGGAAACCAAGAAGGACGGAACCGTCACCGAGACCAGCAAGTCCGCCGACGGCACCACCGGCACCGTTGTTACGGACAGCAGCGGCGAGATCACCGAGGTCAAGTCCAGCGTGTCCTCCACCGCCGCGAAGGAAGCCGCCGAGACCGGCGAGGCTGTGACCCTGCCCGTGGAGGTTCCCGCCGCTAAGACCACCGAAGCGGCTCCCGCTGTGGAGGTCACCGTGCCCAAGAGCGCCGGGGAGGTCAAGGTGGAGATCCCCGTGGAGCAGGTCACCCCCGGCACCGTGGCTGTCATCGTCCATGCCGACGGCACCGAGGAGATCGTCAAGACCTCCGTGGTCACCGAAACCGGCGTGGTGCTGACCCTGGACGGCAGCGCTACCGTGAAGATCGTAGACAACGCCAAGGTGTTCGAGGACATTCATTCCGTCAGCCACTGGACAGAGGACGCTGTGGACTTCGTTGTGGCCCGCGGTATGTTTGCCGGTACAAGTGAAACCACATTCAGCCCCAATTCCCATATGACCCGCGCTATGCTGATGACTGTCCTTGCCCGACTTGATGGTGTGTACACCTCCGGCGGCAGCGTATGGTATGAAAAGGGCATGGAGTGGGCAAAGGCCAACGGCGTGTCCGACGGCTCCAACCCCAACGGAAACATCACCCGGGAGCAGTTGGCGACCATGTTGTGGCGCTACGCCGGAAGCCCGACAAGCAGCCACAGCCTGGACGGCTACACCAACGCTGATGAAATCAGCGGCTACGCTCTGGAGGCCATGCGCTGGGCCAACGAGAACGGCATCATCAACGGCTACGGCAACGGTCTGCTGGGGGTCAAGGACAACGCCACCCGCGCGCAGGTCGCACAGATGCTTATGAACTTTGTGAAGTGCCTGAATCAGTAAATCGGCTATATGGAAAGCAGGACGGCCCCGAGTCCAAGAGCACGGAAATGCACTTTGTAGACGTTCCCGCTGACGCCTATTATCACGACGCTGTGCTGTTGGCCGTTGAGCAGGGCATCACCACGGGCACCGGCGATACCACGTTCAGCCCCGATGCAACTTGCACGTGTGGGCAGATCCTGACGTTCCTCTATCGCTGCCTGGGCGACGAATAAGAACCCACAAAAGACCCCTTGATAACAAGGGCGCACTTTGATACGGGGTGAACCCCGTATGTGCGCTCCGCGAGGCAATGACAGCCCAGACCACCGAGGTCTGGGCTGTTTTGCGTCACTCCGTTCCGAACAAGGGAGTGACCCCCTTGCGTTGCTTACGCAGCTATCCCAGCGCACTTTGTGGCGGATACAATCTTCTGACGCAGACAGTCCCCGCCGCAAAGTTTGAAAATCCCATGCCGTCAGTCAGACCGTCTACCGAAAATGTAGGCGGTCTTTTTCTATCCTATCCGCAGTTCTGAACAGGACATTGTTGTAATTTGATCACGCATTGAAAAAAGCCATCTATCCTCGATTGTGGCACAGCTTGAGTCGGGTGCTCACATCTGGCAAAATCAAAGAAGACGATAGGAGGAAGGAAAGGATGCCGATTTTACAACCTCTGGAAAGCATGGAACGCATCTCACGCCAAGCACTGGCAGATGACCTGGACACCGTGCTGGAAAGGATAAGCCGCGAGGACATTGGGCTGGTGATCACCGAGGAAGGCAAAGATGACCTGGTTCTCTGCCCAGCCTCCTGGTTCAACCTTGACTATGTGGATGACTTTTCCTGTGTCATCAACAGCGCCCTCCGCTATGCCATGCGCAGCGAAGATGAGGAGAGTGCGGCGGTCGTCCAGTATCTTCGTCGCCACTACCAGTTGTTCGATGAAAAGACGCTTTCGGTGGCTGTCGCCGATCTGGAGCGGGAACTGAACCAGCCGATAGTGACCCTCAAGCAGCCGCAGGTCTGGAAGGAGCTCCAGAAGCTGTTCCGGCAGCGACTGGACGAGTTGCGGAAGGAATCTTCGGAAGGCGAGGAAACGCACCATGGATGAAAAGCAATATGAGCTCGTGGAAATTCAAGTAGATGCGGAGCTTCTGGAACAGTTGGAAGCGGTAATCGCCCCGATGGGGCTGACGCCAGAAATGTTGGCTGTAAAGTTTTTCGAGTTCTGCGTCGATCCCGCTACTCAGGAGTTGGCCATCTCCTTGCTTCTGAAATGGAAAGCCGAACAGGAAGCGGAGGGGGAGAATCCGGGAGGGGGACTTTAATGCTGTCCAAGGAAACCTTCTGTGAAGCCCTGCGAAAGATCCAAGCGCAAAAGGATCGAGACGAACAGTTCAGTAAGGCACTCACCCTGATGGGAGACGGACATTTCGTATTTGAGGGCGGAGCACCGCTTCTTGCCGCCTTGCTGGATGTACTGAAGGAAGCGGTCAACGACCAGTACGACTATATCAGCTGGTGGCTTTACGATGCCGCCCCGGACTATGAAGTCTGGACCGATGATGAAAAAACTAAGTGGTGCCTGAAGGAACCGGAAGCCCTGTATGATTTCATCCGGGATGAATGTCAGGGCTGAGTGGTAGCGTCTCCCCAAATTCGTTCAAGGAGGTCAAATCAGATGTCTAAGTGCTGCCTATACTGCCGGGTAGATGGAGCGTCTACGGAAAGCAATCGTCTCGCCATAAACCAGCAGCTCACCGCACTCCGAAGCCTCGCCGGCCAGCTTGGCTTTTCGATTTCCGCAGAGATGCTCCAATATGAGAGTGGCTTGGACGCAAACCGACAGAGCATTCGAACGCTGATCCGTGATGCACGACATGGAGTCTATGACCGTGTGCTGGTGATGAACGGCGACCGTCTGGCTCGTGACGCCGAAGGTTTGGCGGCAATTGGAGAAAAGTTGACCGCAGCAGGAATTCGGGTCTATTGTCCAGATGGCGAAATTGATCTGGCCCCCGCATATTCTCATGGTTATTTCCGGGTGGCAACGATGGAACAGACCATGTGATTGGGAAAAGTTCCCGTCCCACCTCTCTTCCACGGCCAAAGAAAATGCGGTATAATAAAAGAACCACATACACCAGACCGGGAAAGTTGCTCATTCCGGCAGGAAGGAGATGTTGCCATGAGTTCATTAGAGGAAAAGAAAAGTGAGCTTGAGAGGGTCCTTGGGGTATTCCAGAACTACATTGAAGGCTCTGAATTGCTCGATGTGGTCTATTCGAAAAAGTTCGGGTATGTTCTGCTTGGCCTGCCTGCGGCGGATTCCATTGATGACTCCGATGTAACACGACTGGAAGATCCCGAAACATTGGTGAAAGAGATCTATCAGAATCTCGCATACGACTTTATGGAGCAGGAAGGGCACAGCGAGGATTACACGGAAGCCACCAATCTGGAAAAGCGAGCTATGCGGGAATGGATGAAAGAGTACACGGATCAGCTGCCGGAATACAACTACCTGCTGGACGAACTCCTTGGATAATGTGTCCGATGAAGCAGGCGCTTCCCTCAGTCAATCTTTCGGCATGGATAAAGCGGACATCTTTTTTGGTCGAACACTAAAATTGACCCTCGGGTGGAAAATCCACAGCCATCGCAGCGAAAACGCCAAAAAATAATGGGTGAAGACCCGCAAAGCCTTGAAAATCATGGATTTCCGCAAATATCTCAATTGGTCTTACACTCCATAAAAGCCTTGAAATTGAAAGATTTCAAGGCTTTTCTTTTTCTCAAAATATTCTGATCCACATTTCTACCGCTCCCCGAGCAGGCCCCAACCAGCCGTCAAAAATTTTTTGGACCAAATTGGGCCGTTTTCGACCCAAAATTTGGTCCAAAGTTTTATGCTCTTGAACACTCTTGTTTGAACTATGTGCCATTCTCTTCCTCTTTCCTTCGAAAAAATATACTTAACTTTTTTGCATGATCATATTGAGAGAGTAGTGGAGTCATCTGTTTCAGTATGCGAATCGCTTGGGCGCGCAAGCTGTCCGCTGTACAGGTCCTGCACCGCAAAGTTTCACTGCGTAAAACTAGATGGCAAAAATCACCTAATTTAACAGGGTCAGGCGGAATAAGTCTCGCAAAAACAAAAAAGACATGGTTTGCAGATCTCTGGCAGAATGAAGTCGCGACGCACCATTCGAAAGGAGACAGCAAACCATGTCCGAGAAAATTGTACAGCTAAACGAGGAAGTTATCAAGGGTGAGCTTAAGGAGTTGGTACGAGGCAGCGTAGAGGAAACCCTCAACGAGCTGCTGGAGGCCGAGACGGAAAAGTTGACCCAGGCAGCCCGGTACGAGCGTAACGCGCAGCGCCAAGGCTACCACAGCGGCCACTACAACCGCGACCTCACCACCACTTCCAGGGATGTCACTCTCAAGGTACCTAAGCTCAAGGGAATCTCCTTTGAAACTACCATCATTGAACGGCATCGCCGCCGAGAGAGCAGTGTGGAAGAGGCTCTTATTGAAATGTACCTGGCAGGTGTATCAGTCCGGCGTGTGGAGGACATCACCGAGGCCCTGTGGGGCAGCAAGGTCTCTCCCTCCACCATCAGTGAGCTGAATAAGAAAGCGTATGTCCACATTGAAGATTGGCGGAACCGGCCCCTGCAAGGTGGGCGTTATCCGTATGTCTATGTGGATGGGATCTACCTGCGCTGAAACTGGGGTGGAGAGTTTGAAAATGTAGCAATTTTGGTGGCGATTGCAGTCAATGAGGATGGATACCGTGAGGTTTTAGGTGCTGCCGAGGGCATGAAAGAGGACAAGGCCAGCTGGGTCAGCTTCTTTCAATGGCTCCGCGGGCGTGGGCTGCATGGAGTGAAACTCATTGTTGGCGACAAGTGTCTCGGTATGCTGGAGGCCGTGGGCGAAGTGTTCCCCGAAGCCAAGTACCAGCGTTGCACCGTCCATTTTTACCGTAATGTGTTCTCTGTATAACGCCTCGCTCCAAGGTGAAGCTGGTGGCCAAGATGCTCAAGGCGATCCACGCCCAGGAGAGCAAGTAAGCCGCCCGGGAAAAGGCATTGTCCTATGGGTTGCCCTTCCTTGACATAGATGGCGTAATGTCGTATGCTTGCAAGGTGTACTGAAATCCCTGGTCGCTGTGGAGCTGCAACTCCGCAGCGACCCTCTTTTTCTCTTTCTTCATTGCCAAGTGAATGGTCTCCAGAATCAAATTCACTGTCTGCCACGTCCCTGTCTTATAAGCAACAATGCTGTTGTCGTAAAGGTCATGGATCATGGATAGATACAATACACCCTGCTTGATATGGATATAAGAGATGTCCGTTACTCATTTGCTGTTAGGCCTGTCTGCGTGAAACTCCCTGTTCAGCAGATTCTCATACTTGTGGAGTTGCTGTCCTATCTGTATCCATTTCCTGCGTCGGCGAATTTCAGATAACAGATCATACTTTTTCATGATCCACAGCACAGTTTTCGGGTTGCGGTAGATATTTTGACACTTCAGCCACAGCCACGCCCGATGGTAGATGTAAGTACAAAAGCTGCGTTCTTGCTACTGCGCGATGAACTCTGCAAGAGCAGTGTCTTTCTCCCGCCTGCCAAGACGATGGATGAAAGATTAGTATCCGCTTCTGGATACTTTGAAAAATTGACACATGACACACACCGGATACTCTGCTCTGTGACGATATATGGTATGGTATTTTTATGATGGATATTACCAAAAAGTGGACCGGGCGGCGGCAGGACTGGGGCCTGATTCACGCCCAGATGGCTATCTATTTTGCTATTTTGCCGAGCGTATGCCAGCACCGCCGGAGCCGGATGTCAAGGGTACGATAAAGTGCTCCGCCGCCCTTGACATCTACCTCCACCGGCGCTATGTTGTTGAAAAGATGGCAGCCGGATTCCTCAGCTACCGCCCTGAATAAATTTTGCTATATTCGCACCCGAAATAGAGTTTACACAGAATTTTGGATTGATCCCTGAAATCCTAGGATTTCAGACCTGATTTCGTCTTTTTGTGCCATATTGGTTTGTAAATTCTGATTTGGTAGATATCGGGCCAGTACCCAGGGTCAACCCTGTGCCTGACACCCAGCAAGGCTGCGGAATTGGAATAGGGGTATGGCATACGGAGCGGCTTGCAGCCCTTCTGCGGTACACGGAGTTTTCGTGTGGTGAAATCCTGAACCTTACGGGAGATCGTCCAGGACGGGCTTTCGTTTGAAGAGCATACGCCTGCGGTGCCATACCTTACGGCTGACTACAGCGCGCACGACAGTGGCGCGGCTGTCATAAGGCCAACAGAAAGCTGAGAGAACACCACGACTCGCGCTTTGATCCACTGGTCTCTTCCTGATCATAATAGCAAAATGCTGGCCAATCATTTGATCCTTTCGTAAAGGCGCATGATGGTGGCGATGCTCTGTTCACGGGTATATTCAAGTTGGGGCGCAAACCTGCCTTCACCGACGCCGCCCATGATGCCCGCCGCCCGCACTTGTCCGACGGCTTCTCGGGCCCAGTCAGAGATTTCTCCCAGATCCTCAAAGGCCGCCCCGGTTCGGGGCAATTCATCCCCAAGCACTCCAGCCAGCGAGGACAGAAGCTTTGCCGCCTGCTCCCGGTTCAGTTCCGCATCAGGCAGAAAGCGGCCGTTGCCGACTCCCGATACAATCCCCAGATAAGCCGCCTTCTCCACGTTGACGTCCTCCGTGTCCTGGAACGGTGACCGGCCCTCCACCGCAGCGCCGGTCACCGTTTCATAAAACCAGACTGCCAGCGTGCAGAACTCCGCTCTGGTGATGGATGTCCCATAGTTCCGCTGGAGCTGCTCGGGGACAAAGCCCAGGCTGATAGCCTGATCCACAGGGTCTTTGGCCCAATCAGAGACGTACTCCTGACGCAAGGTCTCCTGGTCGAAGGCCTGCTCTGTGTCGATTTCAGTTGCCGTGAAGGCAAATGCGTTTCCGGTCAGCATACAAAGGACCATGATAGTGGACAAAATTCCGGTTAGATACTTTTTCATCTGATATTCCCCCAATTATTTGATTCCAAAGTTGTCATAGAGCCACTGGGCGCTGTCTTTACAGGAGAAGTTGTACCGCCCGATATCCTCCTTGAGCGGAGCGGTGCGCAGGAACTCATCCCGCTCCTCCTTGCTCTCAAATTCGATCCACATCATCTTGGACTGGCTCAGATTCCGGATACCGGAGGTCAGATAGACCTCATGGCTTTCACCGGCAGACAGGGACAGGTCCAGTGTGTGGAGCTGTCCAAACTCGCCGCTTTCGTAACTGAGCAGCGCATAGTATCCGCGGAGCGCTTGATCCGTGTTGTTGGTGATCCGGCAGCGATAGCCGGCTCCAACATCGTTATCCTCATCGTAAGAGAACTGAAGATTGAGCCCGTTCAGGTCCATGCCGCCGTCAGGCTCCGGGTTTTCCGGCTCTGCTGTCCCGGATTCATCCTTACCGCCCCACTCGCTTCCCTGCATAATATACAGATCGGCATACTCTCCGGTGATGGGGTCTAGCAGCCGCACCTGCCACATCATCTGCCCCTCGGTGAAAAGATCCAGTGGTTTTATGGGCATAAAGCCCTCCTCGCCAGTCAGCCAGACCCCGCCATATCGCTGAAACCTTCCGTCAAGATACCCGATTTCATAGGTCTCGCCAATGATATATTCATTTTTGACCTCAAAAGTCAGCGAAGTGTTGCTGTCAACCATGTAGCAGGTGAACACCTCGTTTTCCCCATTCAGGTCCATCATGTATTGATATTCGCCCACATAGTTGTGAAGCGTCATGCAGGCATCGCTCACCGGCATGGCAACTGTAACGTCCATACCGCTGGGCGCGGCCAGAGCGGGGACTGCCGTAGCGGTTGCCGACAGGACCAGGGCAGCAGCAGGCGTGAGCGTCCCAACTGTTCAAAAACGATATAAAACAGCGGGGGCCGGATCTTCTCCGGCCCCCGCTGCGGGTATACAGATCATGGCCCACGTATTATGGAAGGGGGAGTTCTGTCACATCATACGACGCTTTGAAAACGCTGATATAATCTTGCTGCACGCTGTCCATGCTGGGTGCGGGGTCTTTCAGGGAAGCCTCAGACAGCGTCACATTGGTCACGCCGTCGGGAGATACGGTCAGATCATGGAAAAGCGTTGTATAGTAGGCGTATCCATCATAACTGCCGCCGCGGTAGGCAACCTTTACCGGAACCCTGTAAATGACATAATACAGATTGGCATACTGACCGCTGGCCCCATCCTTTAGGGAAAGCAAATATAGATTGCTGACTTCAGGATCTCCACAGACCAGCTCACCTCTGTTCCATATGACCGCCGTCATGTCTCCTGTCATGAACCCGGCCATCTCATACCATGTTGTGTCAGTCAACGCAGCCTCCACCATGTCCTTCGCCTGTTGTGTCATGGCAGTCAGGCTGGCCTCGTCCACCTGCTCCGGCTGAGCGACATAGGCGGGGAGATCCTCCACCACATACTCCTTCCGATCTGTCTTGACCTTGTAGCCGGCTTCCCGGGCCGCCGATCGGGAGTATTTGACGGTGACCGTAATCACATCGCCGTTGTTAAAATACTGATCCGGAGTGGCGGTATATGTAGCCTCCTGGAGGAACGGATAGGTGGAATTGTTGACGATCTCTACCTTGGCATAGGGGGAAGCGGTTAGATAGTGCAGTTCAATCTCCTCAAAAGCATCCACAGTTTGCAGGCCGATAGATCCGATGGTACTGTTATAGATCGAATTCCCCGCCGTAAAAACCGCCCCGATCAGGCAGAGGACCAGCAAAACAGAGATAATAGGGTGGCGCTTAACAAAGCCGCCGATCCCTGCGCGGATATGTCTCTTTCTCTGCTGTTTTCTGTTCTCTTCCCTCTGCCTGAGCGTCTCTTTCACCCGCTGGGCATGGAGTTCCTCCATGCGCTGGCATTCCTCCTCTTTGGCTTCAGTCTGGCGTTTGTCCGCCTCCTCTTTCTGCCGGCGGATCTCGTCCAAGCGGGCCTGATAGACCTCATACGCGTCGGTCATCCCGGCGTCCTTGGTCTTCTGGACCCAGTACATGGCCTTTCCGGTACTGACAGGCACCCCGTCGCCTGTGGCAAAGCGGATGGCCAAGTTCAGCATTTCCTGGCTCCCACTGTTCAGGGCGCCCTGCCGGAGGTAGCGCTCCGCCATCTTGCTGTTCTGCTCCACGCCGTAACCGCGGCTGTAGCACTCTCCCAGCAGGGAAGCAGCCTCCGGCAATCCGCAGTCGGCAGCGTTGCGCAGCAGTTCCACGGCCTGCGCATAGCTGCCGCTGTGCAGTTTCTGCTTGGCCAGATGCAGGCAGGATTCTGCATGTCCCTGTTCTCCGGCCATGGCGAAGTAGCGCTCCGCCTCGCCCGTGCTGTTTCTATCGCCCAGCGCCAGGAAATACTGTGCCACCCGGTATTGTGCGTCGGCGTCTCCTTCCTCAGCGGCCATGCACCACTCCGGCAGGTTTGCCTCTGTGATCTCATCCAGATCTGTTTTGGTTGTTGGCTCTTCCTCTGCACAAAAATACTTCTTAGCCGCCTCATGGCCCTGTTCCGCCGCGCGGCGCAGCCATACCAGCGCCTCGTCCCGGCTTCTGTCAATACCGTCTCCATTGAGATAGCAGAGCCCCACCTGATATTGGATCTCCGGATCATTCAGATCCCCTGCCATCAAATTGGAAAAACGTATCATCTTTTCGTCCATGCTCTCTTCTCCTCTGCATTCCGGTACATCCTGCTTCATCGTTTCCACTGGTATTACTGCCAGCAGAGCAGGATTAGGCTCATATCGTCGGCGGTATGCTTTGAAAATACGGTCTGCATATTTGCGGCCAGGGCCTGGCTGACCTGTTCCTCATCCCCATCCCGTATCCACTCTGCAAGTGTGCCGCACACCTTTGCCGGGGTTTGAGTGCTGTATTGAAATAAGCTGTCCGCCATTCCGTCGCTCATCAGCAGAAGGACGCCCCCTTCGTTCCAGCGCCCGCGTTTGATGCGCAGATGCTCCTTCGCATCCTCCTCTGTAATAAAGCAGGTCTCATTCTGGTATTCGCCGTTTTCGGGATAACTGAATACTGACGTCTCCCCACACTGCTCCAGGATCATGACTCCGTCGCCCAGGTGTCCGGCCAGGTATCTCCCGTCCATGTGGGCCCCACAGAATTCAAGGGTACAGGCAAGGTCATAGATGGGGTACTCCAGCTCCCGCAGCGCCTGTGTACAGCAGGCCAGGATCCGCCCGATCACCAGCGGCTCCTCCAACGCCCACAGTCTTTCAAAGTCCTGCGCCAGCAGCTCCGTTACCGTCCGGGTCACACATTCGGCGCCCAACTGACTGCTGGGCCGGCTCCCGGCTCCGTCCGCCAGCGCGCAGCATACCACATTCCGGCCCCGCGCCATACGAATTCTGTCCTGGCAGGGACGCCCCTCCGCCAGATGCTGTCTTCCCGGGCGGACCGCGCCGCTCATTTTATGCTCCATCCCTTACCCCTTGCGCTCCAAACGCTCTGACCAGGAGCCGGTGGGCTCATACTTCAGTTCTTCTCCGCTCATGGACTGCCCGGCCTTCTTCAGACTGCGGCTGAGCCAGCCAAAGAACTCCCGGAACTTCAGGTCCCTCAGATAGTGGACCTTTCCATCCGGCGCCAGGCGGAGCAGGGAACCATATTCCACCCGGTCCTCATCCCCCACGATGATGCACAGGACATTCAGATGCTTCTCATCGTATTCCCGCTTCAGCCGATGGGCTGCTTCTTCCAGCTGTGCGCTGGACTGCGTTTCGTCACCGTCCCCAATCAGCACCAGCCATGGCCGGTAAAAGCTGATCCCGTTGTCCTCATATCGCACCTTGCGATGCTGCAGATTCTCAAGGGCCAGGTCTATCGCGTCTGCCAGAGGCGTTTCGCCGGACGCCTCCAGCTTCGGGAAGTGGATCCGGTCGGCCGTGGCAAAGTCGCACTCCACCCGGGCCATCGTTCCTCCGAAGCTGATCAGGCAGAGTTCTACCGAATCCCGGGCGATGGGGTCGGCCATCATATCACTGCGGAAGGTCTCAAGTCCCTCCATCACTTTTTCCAGCCGCCGCTGCTGCCGCATGGAATAGGACCGGTCCACGCACACGATGATGGGCGCCCTGCGGCTGGCGTTCCGGGCGATTTCCTCCTCTTCAATGCGGTATTCCCGGGCTGATTTGATCGGATAACGCCCCTGCTTCATACTGCTTTCTCCTCTCTATTCATCGCCAAAAACCTGCCCTTTTCTGCCTGCATTTTGGACATAGCGGCCCCTCCGCGTTATGCTCCAGGTTCATCACCTGCTCCTGATAGGTCGCGCCGCATCTGGAGCAGGTCACAGAGATCTGCCGTTTTTCCAGGTTGCGCCGTATTTCCCGGCACTTGTCGCACAGGACGGGCTCGCGACGGGCCCGTCGGCGCTCATATACGTCTTGACCCATATTGAAGGGCTGGCCGCAATCGCTGCAAAGAAGATCAACCATGTTTGTCGTGGCATCGTCGATTCCCATGGATTTGACCACCTTGAATGTATTGGGCAGGATCTCGTCTGTGCTTTTGCCCTCTTCAATCAGGCGAACATAGCGCTCCATGATGGTCTGCCATTCACGGGCGGACGGCCGCTCTTTCCCTTTAAAAACCGCATAAAACTTTGTTTTGACCTGATAGGGCATATGGCTCCAGATCATCCGCCATTTTCCCACCGGCGGCTGGATATTTGACGAGGCTGCTCTTGTATCTTCATCATCGGCGTGATAGGGATACGGGAAATCACCGTTGATGATCGCCTGAACAATGTCGTCATTATTGGAATTGCGGCTCTCATAGGGGCCTTTCCCCAGCATCAGGATCTCAAACAGCAGGGTGGCGATGGCATAGCGCTCGTTTTCTTCCGTCCGGATGTAGCTGTACTCCTGTATTCCCTTCCCGAAATGATCCCTATGGATTTCCGGCGGGGTAAAAAGGGGAGTACCCACAGGGCACGCAAAGTCCTCGAATTGATAGCTGTCACAATCAACAAAGAATACGCCGCAGTCTTTTGTTGCCATAAAGTTTCTGGGGTTTACGTCGCCCATCAGGATGCCCCGCTCATGCATCTGCGAAAAAACGCGGCTGATGTTGCAGGCGATTTGGACCAGGTCCTTTCTGCTCCACCCCTGTTCCAGGATGTTCCGGTTATCCCGCCCTGGGTAAAAGACCGTGTGGGCCAGCTCTTTTCCCATGGCCCTGGGCATCAGAAACCCGAGCCGGCGGCCATTCTGATCGGATATTGTTCCGGAGGGCCAACACAGTCCGGGGATATGAGGGTCGCGCCTTACCATGCAATCCAGCTTCTCAAGGCGGACTTCAGTTAAGTTCTCAGGGAAATACAGCTTGACTGCATACCGGGGATCCTCCGTGGCATAGACGATCCCTTCGCCGCCGTCCCCCAGACGTTCTGTCAGACGGATGCTTTGGCTCGTTCCGTTGGGATATTGGATCGTCACCTGTTCTCCGGCTTCAGGCAGGACGTAGGGGGACGCCTCCACGCGGGACGGGGAGGGGTTTGCCTGTGCATCGGGCTTTGCGGCAGCGTCCAGCATACTGCAATAAATATCATAGGTGGTGTAAAACAGAAACAGCCGGGGCTCTGCAGCAAAGGTGGGCTTTGCCGCCACAGCGTTCTGCTCCTCCACATGGGCAATCTCTTCCGCCAGCTGCTTGTCCGCTGTCAGGAGCAGAAAGCGGGTATCGGGGTGGGTTTGGATGATGGACCTGAGGTTTTCACCGCTATGTTCACTGGCTGTGGCGGCGGACAGGATCTCCATGCATCCCTTCCCCTTTAACAGCCGCAGGACCTTTACTGCGTTTTTTGCCTCTTCATAGAGGGTCTGGCGCTCCCTTTTCATCAGCACATCCGGCTCCGCCGTATCCTCCGTGGGGGCGTTGCTGCGGAGCTGCCGGAAGATGGCCTGGATCACAGATTCATCCAGCAGCAGCTTCTCTTTTCTTTTTGCCAGGATGGGCTGCAGCTGGGCAATCAATTTCCGTCCGTCCTCATAAAGGAACACGCTCTCATCCAGCAAGGGCACAAAATATTCCAGATAGAGATCAATCATGCCGGGCTCCAATTTAATGGCCAGCGCTCTCTGACGCAGCAGAGCGGCCGCTTTGATGGGCCAGCTCATACAGGTGGTATCAACCGGTACGCTTCTTTCCTCGTCCATGGAGGACCTGATTTCAATGGAGCCATTCAGCTCCTCTAGTTCCTCATCGATTTTCTTCCAGGCTTCCTCGATGGGCTCCATTCCTGCAGGGATACATTCCCGACAGTTCTTCAGCACCCGAGTCAGTTTCTTATATGTGTTGATGATCTCCTGAAATTTTTCACGATCCAAGGTCTTGATCGCATTTCCAGACAGATGGCCTAAATACTGGTTCCGGAAATTGATCGCCTTGTTCAGAAGCTCCTTATAGCCCCTGACATCGGATATGTCAAAGATCTGAAAAAAAGATTGGCTATAATCCGGTCCCCTATGCCCGTCGCCATATTTCAGATACTTTAATACCGCCTGCAGATCCAGCTCCTGATACGGCTTTGCGGGACACACACGCTTGAAGCGCTTGCCTTCCCCATCCCTGAAAACATAACTCAGTTGAGGGTTGTTTTTTCGTGGTTCAAATAGATTTTCCCAGAACGCTTGGCTGCTGATGTTCGTTTTGCCATTGGCATATTCCACAGCAGATATCATATATTTGCTGACCATTTGTGCCACATTAATGCAGTAGATCGCCGCTTCTTCCTTTTGCATCTCATCCCAGAGATCCTTGGTTGCTTTGCACACTTTCATTCACCCGCTTCTTCTATCATCCCGCTTGCTCTATGTTAGCGCCTCTGAGCCCCGTTTCTGTTCAGTATCTGTATAAATTACAGTGACAGCGCCTGCTCCACCATAGCGAGCAGTTCTTCCCGCATGGACGCCGGCTCTATTACCGTGACCATGGAGCCCAGGTACAGCAGCCGCCGCAGGATCTCACCGCGGTCGAATCGGTAATACTGAAAAGACAGGCGATATCGATTCTCTGATACCTGCTGCGTTTCCAAAAAGAGCTGGCCCTCAAACACCAAAAAGCACCGCTCCAGGGCATTCCGGGCCGGCTCCACCTCCAATACGACAGGCTCCGGCTCTAACAGCTGCTCAATGGCGTTGGAGATCTCTTCTTCCGATATGTTTGTCCCACCCAACAGTTCTACGGACTGAAGGTTATCCAGCCGGGCCTTGATGGTCCTTCTTTGATCCGGCTCATACAAAATAATCCACCAGCGGCGGTCAAACACACTGTATTCCAGCTTCCAGGGCAAGGTCGTCGCCTCTTGCAGGTCCTGCCTGTCTTTTGTCCGATAATGATACCGTACCATGCGCCGTTCCCGGATGGCTTTGAGCAAGCGTCTCATATCCTCCGCACGGGGCTGACCGGAAAACCCGGTCCCTTTGGGCGCGTAAAATTGGAGATGCCCGAATTTCGACGGGCTGTCCGAAACCGTTTCTAGTTTTCTCAGTGTTTTATCCGGAAGAAACAGCTTTGCCTCCGGAAAGGCCAGGATATATTTCAGATAGTCCAGTTCCTCTTTGTGGGGCGACAGGGCGAATGGAGAAAAACCGCTTCCAGCGGTATACCCCTGATCGGTTTTCTCCAAAATCCCGGTGTCGCACAGCGGTTTGAGTACCTGGTCCGCATAATCCAGGCCTGTACGTGCCGCGATCTGTTCTGCGGTCTTCTGGGTGACGATTGTTTCTGCGGACAGGTGGGCCATCAGCTCTGCGGCAAATTGGAACACCCGGCTGTGATATCGATTCAGCAGTTTCATGCTCCAACCCCTTTCAGCCTGCGTCTCATCCTGCGCAGATCCTCTTGCAGCGCGGTATCCAGTCCATGGTCTCCCGGCAGAATTCGCAGCCAGGGTGAAAAGGACCGCAGAAACGGAAGCAGTTCCAGCGGGTCGTTGATCTCCGCGCAATAGTATTCCTTTCCGTTCTGAACGGATATCGTCCCGATACAGATCTCTCGTTCAAACTGCATACGCATCCCGGTATAATCGCCAAAGCATAACTCCGCTTTCACCAGCGTGGGGCCATTCGAGGGAAGCAGTCCGGAACACCCGGCCGCCTTATAGGCTTTTTTTACGGCAGCCTCAGCCATGTGCCAGCGCTCTTTCTCTTCCCGCTCTCCGCCTTTCAATGACCGAATGAAACTGACTCTGCAAATAAACGGAGCGCTGTCCCGCTCCTGTGCCAGCAGATACCACCGTCCCAGCCGGATGTCTGCCCGCAGAGCGACCGGAAGCACCTCAGCTTGTCCCTTATGCTCAAGTTCCAAGGTCACGCGGCGGTGTTCCTCCATTGCGTCCAGTAGCTGATACAGGATCTCTTCGTCAAAAACGTTCCGATTCACGCTGTGACGCAGCAAAAACGGTGACCTCTGGGCAAAGGGTCTGCCCCGTCTGATATATTCCTGTTCCAGCGTCCTCAGCAAAAAGCTGCCCGCCACCCTTGGATAGGAGACTCCGCAGAAGAAGCGCACGCAATCAAAGAGCTGGTCCAGTTCCTCGTTATCCAACGCTTTGAACGGGGCGGGGACCAGCTTGTACTCTTTTCCGGATTTATATACATACCCGCTGTCGCACAGATCTTTCGCCCTGCGCCTGGCCGAACTGTACTTTGATGTATCCTCCTCTTGACAATAGGTTTCCAGGCGCCGCTTCAGCGTCTCCGTGGTACAGGGCGCCTCTGCCAGAGTTGAAAGTATTGCCAAAAGTTCGACCAATTCTTTCTCCGCGTCCATCGCAAACAGGAGATAGGAGTCCGCCATTCGATTTTCGCCGCTTTTTGCATACGCTCTCTGGAATCGCAGGTATTTTTGTCCCTCCATCCAGACGGCATTTTCGTCTGATTCAGGAAACATAGAGCGGATCAGGCTGGTACCGAAGTCGTAGTCTTTGACGCTTCCGATCCCCATGCGCGCAAAATCAGTCCTGTTAAAGAAACCGTAGAGGTAGATTCTTTCCAAATACTTGCGGACCCGATTATAATCCCGCACCCCGATGATCTCCGGCATACCCTGCTCTCTCCTACATTAAATTCAAAGCAACGGAATACAGCAATATTTTTGCTGGCGGCTTCGATCTTATCTCTCATTATACTGAATATTTCCTGCTCTTACATAAGAAACGTCACCTATAACTTTTTCTCTCATTATAAGCGATAATTGATTTAAGTAAAGAGGAACCGACAAAATTGACGATTTCCACGCGTTCCGTAATACATAAAAACAGAGTTATGGGATTATTTGGATTCTTTTCTTGTTTGAAATCAATTATAGGAGCGTGTGCCGTGCTGGCGTGGTGGTGATGTCAAAACGAAAGGGAGAGCGTCAAAGATGTAATGTCTTTGGCGCTCTTTGAATGCGCCGTCTGAAACGGTACCTTTAGACCGCACGAATGGTGCAGCCAGACCGCTAAAATGGTGCATAGTCACCGCAGATATGGTGCATTGAGAGGATGGCCACTAAAATGGATTTAGCATTGTCAGAGTCCCATTTATAGATAAGTATTGGTCAGTTAAACTACACAAATGAGATGGATGGTATCTCATTTGTGTAGTTTCAAATCATTTGAGTTAATATGGAATAAACCTCATTTTCCCTTTTGTTACCACAACCAAGTTATACTTATCTAAGGTTATTTTATCGCTACCACCCATACTCAGAACATACTTTGGATAGGTGTTAAGAGCGCCATTTTCCCAAATACCATTCGTTGCCCAAATGCTATATGTTTGCCACCCGGGCCATTGAAAATGGTGTAGATGTGGCTACTGTCTCCGGATTGTTGGGCCATGCGGACGTGACCACCACCACACACTACTATGTTCATCCCCGCCAGGAGGCCATGCGCCGGGCCATGCAGTCCATCACTCCAGTGGCCCGCCTAACCCTGCCAGGAAGAGGCTGCATCCCCCAGCCGGAGCAAGAACAGATTCAGACGCCTGCCTGCCCACCCTGTGTTTGCCGCCGGAAGAAAGTGCTGCAAGATCTCGGACAAACCTCCGACAAACGGCAAATTTGACCAAAATTCTGTTTAAAGGTATAATAGGCCCCCCGGCATAGCCGGGGGGTTCGGACTACAAAAAGCAGGACGGAATGCTTTTGAATTCCGCCCTGCCTTTTTGTTGTTCATCTGACTTGTTTCTTTTTCTTCCCCAGCAGCAGGGAGGCAAACAGGGAAACCAGCGGCACGGTCAAGATAATGCCCACCGAGCCGGCCACGCTCTGGATCAGTTCAATGGCCATGGTATCGCTGTTGATGATCTGGATTAGAGGGTAATGATAGACCTGGAAGAGCAGCAGCATATTGAAGGAGGCGCCCGCAAAAGCCAGGATCAGCGTATTGGCCATGGTGCCCATGGCGTCCCGGCCAATGTTCATCCCCGACCGGAACAGACGGCCGGAGGTGATCTCCGGGTCCACCGTCCGCAGTTCGTGGCAGGCGGAGGAGATGGACATAGCCACATCCATCACCGCCCCCAAGGCTGCAATGAGGATACCGCTAACCAACAGCCCCCGGATCTCCAGGGGGCTGTCATAGGCCCGCAGTACCAGTTCCTCCGCCTCCGACATATTGAATCCGCCGATAGGCGTGATGATCCCCACGATCCAGGCAAACAAACCTGCCGCCGCCACGCCGCATACGCAGCCCAGCCCGGCACATAGGGTCTTGCGGGAAAAGCCGGTCAGCATCAGCAGAGAGGCCGACGCCGTCAGCGCCGCGATAAAAATGGCCGACGGAATGGATGGCGCTCCCTTCAGTACCATGGGAATGAGCAAAAACCAAATACTCGCCAGGGTGTAGACCAATCCCAGCAGAGCCATGACGCCCTTTTTGCCTCCAATGATGATCAGCAGCAGGGTGAAAACGGCCAGCATACCCATAAGAACAATACCCCGGTCATAGTTGGGAATAGAGACCACATAGGGCTCCCCATTTTCATCCACATCCAGCCGCACAATGACCCGTGTGCCCAGAGAGCAGTCCACATTGGCATAGGCAGTCAGGTAATTGATTGTCTCCAAAACCGCCCCTTTGTAAGGTCCGCTGAGGATCTCAAGCTCCAAATACTGGCTGCCCAATCGCAGGCCTTCGGTCCAGTCATCCGGCTGGGCATCATCGGCCAGGATATCAGTGACTCGGGCGGAAGCAAAGTTTCTCTTCTGGGCAGCGGTCAGTTCCCCATTCTCCGGCCGGAGCAGCACGGCCCCCACCACCAAAATGAGCAACAGGCACAGACCTACCGCCAGACCTGCAATTCGCCCCTTGCTGGGAGGCCAAAGGGGCTGTCTTTGCGGCCGAACAGGCTGGTCTTGTTTCTTTCCCATGGCTCTCTCCTCTCAAGATATAAGGCGGGGCGCCGCCCACCGAGGCAGGCGGCGCCCTGTGGAGTGCATAAATCCGATCAGCTGAGTTTCAGCATACGATTCAGCATGGTACACAGCTCAGCCCGGCAGGCCTGGGCCGTGGGCGCCAGCGTCTGGCTGGAGCGGCCCTGGATCAGGCCCATACCCACAGCCCACTTCATAGCTTCCACGGCATAGTCGCCGATCTGGCCGGCGTCGGAGAAGCGGGACACATCGCCGACCTTATTCTCGCCTTTCTGATGCTGCCAGTAGCGATAGAACATCACCGCCACCTGCTCCCGGGTAACGGCATCGTCGGGACCAAAGAGACCGGAGTCATAGCCGGTTACGATTCCGCAGTCAACCGCCCAGGCTACCGCCTCATCATACCAACTGTCGTCAGCCACATCGGGGAAGTCAGCGGAGCCGTCAAACTTTTCACCGGAGAGCCGGTAGAGGATGGTGGCAACCATGGCCCGGTTCACTACCAGTCCGGGACCAAACTTGGTTTTGGACACGCCTTCCATCAGGCCAGCCTTAACCACATCCATTACATCTTCATAGTACCAGGCATCCTTGTCCAGGTCGGTAAACCTGGGAACATTGCTTCCGCTGCCGCCGCCACCGCCGGAGGGAGGCACATAGGCGGGCGGGATGTCTACCACTTCGGTGCCGCACACAATGTCCCCACGGTCACGGACGCGGATACGGGGGAAGGGGCCCTGGGGGGCGTTGAAGGTGTTGTCATAGGAGGCCAGACCGGTCACGGTGATCTCGTGGCCAACAGCCAGGTTTTCGATGACCTTGTCCTTGGTGATATAGCCGTCAATAAACACCCGGGCGTCATAGCCGGTCTTATCCCGGACGATGATGGTCTGGACCAGGCCCTCTGACTCGGCAAAGCTGACCACCACACCCTGGAGCTTGACCAGACTGCCCAGATAGGTGGACTGGGCGGCCTCCTTGGTGGTGATGGGCTTGGGCTCTGGCGCCTTCTCCTCGCCGATCTTCTTGATGCTGAGAACGTTCATCTGCCGCTCACCCTGATAGGAGGAGGTGGTACCAATGATGCGGACTTTGTCCCCAATCTTGTAATTGCCCGCCACGGGGAAGGCATTGATACCGGCGGTATCGTCCTGAAGATAGATACAGTCAAAGAAAGCAGTATCTTTGTCATAGCCGGAGGCGTTGGAGGTGATCACGCCCTCAATGGCAAACTTGACGTTTTCTTCCTTCTCCGCCTGTACCTGTTCGATGGGGGTAACCGCCAGAGGATTGAGATAGTTCACCAGGTTTTCACAGATATTATAGTTGGAGTAATTCTTTTCCGAACCGTTGTCCAAATTGGCCTGGACCTCGAAGTTGGACATGAAGGCCGCACCGGAGACCACGATCAGGCCCTTGCCGCCGCCCAGATCTTCAGTGGCTAGCACCATCAAACGGTTGTCACCGTCTGTAACGGGATACTTGGGGATATCATTGCCGCCCAGGCCATCCCCATCCACATCCTTGGAATAGGTGGAGCTGTGTCCATAGACCACGGGGGTCACCGTCTCCGGCAGTGCGGAAGCAGCGTTTCCAGTCCCATCCACAGCGTAGACTGTGGCGCCGCCGTAGTGGCTGTACAGCTGGGTGTACATATTGTCATAGTCGTGGTCCTTATCATACTCAATGCCCTGGGTCAGGAAGCTGTCCCAGTTGTAGGTATTGAAGTACAGCCGCCAGGGGTCCACCCCATCAATTTTGCTGAACACATCGTCATAGGTGGCGTCGTCACCGATCCGCAGGGAGGAACCCAGAGCCTTCAACACCTCGTTCTGAGCGGCCGCCATGTGGAGGATATCCGGGTTATTCTGAATGACATCATAATTCTCGTAATTGTCCGACCAACCCGCCAGAATGACCATGCCGCCGGCATCGTTGAAGGCGGCGATGGCCGCCAGTTCGGCCTCAGAGTAGGTCTTTGGATCGCTCTGAGCCTCTGCCAGCCGACGGGACGGAGCGGTAAGGATGATGGCCTTGTACTTGGCGTTTCCGCAGGCGGCGATCAGTTCCTCGCTGGTGTTCAGCTGTACGGTCCGCACCGAATAACCGGCGGCCAAATTGCTGAAGTTGCCCATGGAGTCCTTATAGTTGCCGTTCACATATTCGTTGTAGTGAGAGGCGTCGATACCGATATACACCAGTTTGTCGGCATCCATAACGTCCAGGGTCACATCCTTGGAGTAGGTGTACTTTACATCGCCCCGCATCAGAACGGCGGTCACGGTAATCGTCATCACCTTGGCTTCAGCGGGGGTGTAGTTCCAGGTCACATCATGGGTGCCGGTGGCCAGGGTATAGCCGGTGTTATCGGTGTACAGCACCTTATCGCCGCTGGCATAGGTGATGGATTCCACCGTTACTTCCTCCGCCTCGCTGTTGAAGAAGGTGGTGGTGAGGGTCAGCTCTTCGCCAGTAACGGGGATCGCGGTATCGCACGTCACGGAGGAGATGCCCAGTTTCACGGTCTCGCCCACCCACACAGGAGCGGTAACGGCCAGATCGCCATCATTCTGGGTAACGCGGATGAAGTAGTAGCTGTAGTCGGCGGGGATGGCACAGCTCAGCGTTCCGGTCTTCAGCTGGGCAGGATCGTCCCAGGTATAAGCCACAACGCCGGAGTTGACGACCACTTCCACCCTGGCGATGGAATCAGAGGCATCGGGATCGTAGACGTTGACGCTGATGTTGGCTGTCTCGGGGACTTCCTCAATGGTGGAACCCAGCATCTGGCCGTTGAGGGTATAGTTGATCTCCAGATTCTTATCCTCAGTGGCATAGACCCGATAATTCCGGATGGCCTCATAGATGCCGTCCTGAGAGAAATCATCGGTGAGGACCACGTCACGGGCATCGTTGGCATTGCCCCATCTGCCCTTGTGGTTGTCCTGGTTGTTGGTGGGGGCCACGTGCCAGCCCTTATCCAGGGCCATGATGTACTGCTCATAGCTGGGGTAATAGCCGCCGGCGCCGATGGCGCCCTCGCCGTTGCCCACCTCCACCAGGTACATCCGGCTGTCAATGACGGCATTATAGTAGCCGAAGTCAACAAAGTTGCCGAATGTGGTACCGGGGTGGTTGAACTGGCTGATGGAGTCCGCCAGGTTCTCGTTGCTCAGCAGGGCGTAGTAAGCCTGCAGACCCGCATCGTCATTTTTGTTGTTGAGCGTCTTATTGTTGCGGGAAACAATACCGGGTGTATTGAAGGTATTGATGTGGCCGGGGCCTCCGGACCAGGTCATCTCAAAGCCCGCCAGGGCCACCAGTTTCCCGGCGTGCTGGGTATTGAATGTGTCGATGGTACCGGTATAGGCATTCCACTTTTCCTTGCTGCCCGCAGACATCTGGCTGATATCATAGAGGGCGGCCTCGGGGTTTGCCTCGGAAGAGGTGTCGAAATAGTTGGAGTGATCCGTGAAGGCCACAAAATCCACGTTGGCATTCTCAGGGAGTCCAGCCACATAGTCCAGGCCCTGCTGCAAAGTACCGGAGCCATCGGAGTATTCGCCGGTATGGGAGTGGAGCTGGCCGAAGTAGAGCTGATACTGGGCCGTGCCGATGGTAAAGGTCCAGGTACGCTCCGCTTTCTTGTTGTCACTCCGAGTAATACTGGCAGTAACGGTGACCTTACCATCCGCCATGGCCTCGGCAGGCTTGTAAGAGACCTTGCCGTTCTCCACGGTGGGAGTAACATCCTGATCATTTACCTTCAGGGCAATGGTGGGAGTCTCACCCCCGTTGGCGAAGGTAAAGCCGATCTCAGGCTGCTTTTCCTCACCGGTCTGGGCATTGGCGGCGGGGAAAATGTCGGTAATGACCGGCTCGTCCTTCACGGTGATCTCCGCACTGCCGTTAAAGCTCACACCCTTGGTGTCGGTACCGCTGACAGTAACGGTCAGTTTCCCCTCGCTCAGAGCGGAAGCGGGGATGGTGAAGGAGTAAGTGCCGTTATCATTGGTCAGTACGGCATCAGTAGTGTCATACTTGGCGGTCAGGCCGTCGGCCACGCCGAACACCGCGTCCACGGTGAAGGTCACGGTGTAGTCCTGTCCCACATAGGCCTCAGGCAGGGTGCCAAAGTTGACTACAGGCGCATTGACCACGCCTTCGGTCACATTCACACCAGAGGATACCGGATAGAATTGGAAGGTGAAAATATCCTTGTCCGTGACCTTGTTCATGCTGTAAGACTTATAAGTACCGCCATAATACTCCAGGAACTGCGAATACTTTCCATTAAACTTGGCGGTGCGGCTTTCCAGGGTAAAGCCGCCGTTATATGCCTCCAGCTTCCAGTCAGCGTCGTCAGCAGCATCCTTGGAATAGAACGCATTGTTGCCGGTACCGTTGGAGCAGAGATAGCCGTCATAGTCGGTCTTAAAGCGGAACCACTCGCCTTTCTGCTCCACAGTAAACACCCGGGCGCCATTGGTGGGGGTGGCCACGCCGTCAGTCACCGTAGCAGCAGCGTTGTTGACAACCTGATTGTCGCCCTCTCCGGACAGCACGCCCTGAGCGGACAGGTTGTAAATGACCACCTGGTCTCCGTCTTTGGGCAGATCGCCGGTAGGCGGCTCAGGAATATCAGTCACTTTGTAGAAAGAGAGGGCAAACATACTCTCGCTGCCGGGGTTAATTTTGTAATAAGAACTCCAGTTGTTCTTCTCGGCATACCACTCCATATAGGCGCCGCGTACGAAGTTTTTGATGTACCAGAGGCCGTTGCCGGCATCCTCCAGCACCCACTTGTCATTTTTCTCGCCCAGAGGCATACTAGCGAAGGAGTCACCCATGCCGATGTTCTGGCTGTTATAGGAGAAGGACCAGGTGCCGTCCCCGTTGTCGGCCACGGTCCACACCTCGGCGGCGGTAAAGCCGGACAGGGTGCCGTTTGAATAGGCCACATCCACACCGTTATTGTAGAAGCCGTTGTAAGTAGCGGAGAGCGCCTTGTTGTAGGCGGGGTTGTAAATGACCACCTGGTCGCCGTGGGTGATGGGACCGGCAGGAGTGCCGCCCAGGTCGATCTCGGCGGCGGTCGTATTACGCAACTGGAGGGTGGTATTATATACGCCCACCGCGGCAGTAATGGTAATGGTGTCGCCCACCTTCACAGGCCAGGCGCCATCTTTGTTCTTTTCAATAACGGCCTTGTAAAGCTCAATAGAGTTGGTGCCGTCGGTAACGGTAATATTAGGATTGGAATACTTGCCGCCGTTATCGTCGACCTCCGTAACTTCCACATTCTGAATGGTCACATAGGTGCAGATGTCGGCAGTGGTCAGCTCACTGATGGTCTTGACGGTGGGGGTAAGGGTCAGACCGGAGGATTTTACATAGGTAGAACCGTCCAGCTGGGGTAAACCGTTGAACGTAGCACGCTTGCCGGTTCCGATGACGGTGTCGCCCAGGGCAATGTCGTCAAAATTGTCGCTCATGCGAACGCAGATACCCCCAGTGCTGTCCTGGAGGTAGACGTTCTTCCCATCAACAAGTGTAACAACACCCTTGACTGCAAGGTCAGCAGTGTCATCTGGAGCCTTCAGGGCATCCGCAATGGTAATGGTCTCCGGCTCCGTGGGGCCGGGGTCCGTGCCGCCCTCGCCGTCCAGCTTATAGAGGGTAAAATCACAGGGATAGCCTGCGTTGATGGTGGTATTTTTATAAGCGCGGAATTTGTTGTCGACGCTCTTGTTGCTAGCCAGGGTCACGGTGTCCGCACCGGTGCCCAGAAAACGGAAGGTACCATTTTCAAAGGAGATGGCCCAGGTATAGCTGCCAGTCTGGATGCCATTCTCATTGCCGCCCTTGGGCGCCACCTGGGTCCCGTTGGCGTCGGTAAGGGTGACACCGTCATCCGCGACGGCGATATCCCACACCAGATTGGCATCGGGATTCGTAAGGCTTCCGGTTTCATCTGTCACCTGTGTGGCGGTAAGCCAGGTACCGTCCAGTGCGCCCACGGCATAGCCGCTGTCAACGACCATGACGTATTTGCCATCGATCAGTTCTTCCTGTGTGGTGATCTTCGTAAAGGTCCCCGTTTCACCGGCGGCAAAGACCGCGGTGGGCAGCAGGGATAAAAGCATTGCAAGGGTTAATATCGCGGATAGCAGGGGTTTTAGTTTATGTCTCATACAGCAATCATCCATCCTTCCTTGCACGAGGCCGCGCTCCCGCGCAGCCGCTTCTTCTTCCGGATGTACCCCGCTCTCTCACCCCCATGTCGCGGATTGGGCCAAAAAAACCGGACGGTGCGTCCGGCTTCTCCTTCTGATTTTCGGCCTCGTCCTGCCTTTCTTTGTCCCAGGCGGTCCTGATGGTCCGTCCAATGGATTGCAGTAAAGCAACTGCGTACTACACAGTGTTATTTTAACAAAACATTCCTTTGGACACAAGCCTTTTTTGGTAATATTACCATTGTGTTCTTTATCTTTTTCAGAAGTATTTGTATATTATATGTAATTCCCCACTCATCTCACCTTATTTTTGTCATATTATGTTTTTTCTTCCTTTTTATGTGCCGTCTGCTCTCATTTGTTCGGCACGCAAACAGGCCCTTGCAAAACGCAACCGCTGGTTGCGGAAGTGACAGTCCCTGTTGCTGGACCCGCAACCGGCCTTTTTGTTATGCTCAGGGCACAAGGAAAGGAGGCCTGTATATGAAGCTGTCAGAAAAGATCTACTACTGCCGAAAAAAGTCCGGCCTGTCTCAGGAAGCCCTGGCTGAGCAAATCGGCGTATCCCGTCAAGCCATCAGCAAGTGGGAAACCGGCGAGTCCTCCCCCGAGGTCAGCAAGCTGCCCCTGCTGGCCCAGGCGCTTCACGTCTCTCTGGACTGGCTGCTGTCCGAGGCAGAGCCGGAACCGGAGCCCCAGCCTCAGCCCAGCGTCCCGCCCTCCCCCACCTGGGCCGATCAGCTGCCCGGTCTCATCGGTACCCTGGCCCGCCGGTACGGCTGGCTGGCCGGGGTCTATCTGGTGTTCGTAGGGGCTGGTTTTACTCTGGTAGGCGCTCTGGCTCGGGCCTCCACCGCCCGGATGATGACCTTTTGGGATGGGGGCAGCTTCGGCCAGTCCATAATCCGGAACAATCCGGTGACCCTGTTTGGCACCGTGATTCTGGTCATCGGTATCATCCTGATGGTGGCAGGTGTCATTCTGGCCGTATTTCTCAAACGGCGTTTCAAGAAATAGTCCCCCTACAAAAAAGCGGCGCTGCCGATAGGCAGCGCCGCT
>NZ_JBBHLB010000002.1:0-309335 GCF_037572415.1 Flavonifractor porci | reverse complement strand
TCTCAGCGATGTAAAAATGAGCGCTTCCGGCTATGAAATTTTCCGGGAGAAGCGCCTGGAAATCGGCAATCAGCTAAAGCTGTCCTTAAGGGCGGGATAGAGCTCAGTATACAGCCGGTAGAAAGGCTCGTACCGGGTGCTGTCCGCCCCGTTGGGGGCGCAGGACTGATCGGGATGCACAATAGCGTCGCAGGCGGTGGGCACGTCGGGATACACCCCCGCGCACACGCCAGCCAGAATGGCCGCGCCCAGGGCCGGGCCCTCCTGGGCCGCCTTGGCGGTCTGGACGGTGCAGCCAAGCACATTGGAGAGCATCTGCCGCCAGAAGGGGGAGCGTCCGCCGCCGCCGCAGGCCATGATGTGGTCGGGGGCCACGCCCATTTCCCGCAGAATGTCCAGGCACTGGCGCTGAGAGTAGGACACGCCCTCCATCACCGCCCGGATCAGATCCCCCCGGCCGTGCATGGCGGACAGGCCGATGAAGGCTCCTCTGGCCTTCTCGTCCAGCAGCGGGGACCGCTCGCCCATCAGATAGGGCAGGTAGAGCAGCCGGTTGGAGCCAATGGGGGACTGGGAGGCCTCCCGGGTCATGATGTCGTAGGGGTCCACCCCTTCCGCCTCCGCCTGCCGCCGCTCTTCAGCGCAGAACTGGTTGCGGAACCACTGGAGGGACAGACCAGCGGCCAGGGTGCAGCTCATCACTGTCCACGCTCCGGGCGCGGCGGCGCAGAAGGTATGGACCCGTCCGCCGGGGTCAATGCTCACCTGGTCGGCGTGGGCAAAGACCACGCCAGAGGTCCCCAGAGTCACAAAGGCCCGGCCGGACCGCACCACGCCGGTACCCACCGCGGCAGCGGCGTTGTCTCCCGCGCCGCCTGCCACCGGCGTTCCGGGAGTCAAACCGGTAGCCGCAGAGGCGGCTGCCGTCACCGTGCCGGTAAGATCAACGGATTCATACAGCTTACCCAGCAGAGCCGGGTCAATATCCAGCTTATCCAGCACCTCCTGGCTCCAGCAGCGGCGGGCCACGTCCAGCAGGTTCATGCCCGAGGCGTCGGACACGTCAGTCGCAAACTCCCCCGTCAGCTTATAGCGCAGGTAGTCCTTGGGCAGCAGGATGTGACGGCACTTGGCGTACAGCTCCGGCTCATGGCGGCGCACCCACAGGATCTTGCCGGCGGTAAAGCCGGGGAGGGCCGGGTTGGCGGTGAGCTGGATGAGCCGCTCCTTCCCTACCAATTCTGTGATCTCCTGGCACTCCCGGCCGGTGCGGCCGTCGCACCACAGGATGGATGGGCGGAGCACCCTTCCCTCCCCGTCCAGCATCACCAGACCGTGCATCTGGCCGGACAGGCCCACGCCCTTCACTTCGCTGGGTGATACGCCGCTCTGATCCAGCACACCCCGGATGGTCTCACAGGCAGCCTGCCACCAGGCTTCCGGGTCCTGTTCCGCCCAGCCGTTGTGGGGCTGGTCCAGCGGATAGGTGGCGGTACAGGAGGCCACGGTGCGGCCTGTCTCGTCAAAGAGGGCGGTCTTGGTACCGGAAGTACCCAGATCCACGCCCATCAGATATGCCATAGCCCTTTCTCCTTTCCAATATAAAAGGGGCGCACCATACTGGGCGCGCCCCTCCGCGCACAAGCGCTCAGCGGAACATGACGTTGTTGACAATGGTCTCCAGGTACTCCTGCCGCCCGCTGGGCACGTCGATCTTCTCCAGGCCCATGGCATAGTCGGACAGGGACTCCAGAGTGGCGGTGCCGTCCACGATGGTCTTGCCCACGCCGCTGCGATAACTGGCATACCGGTCCTCCACGAACTGATCCAGGCGGCCGTCTGCCTGGAGGGCCAGAGCCTTCCGCAGGCCCAGGGCGAAGGAGTCCATGCCGGCGATGTAAGCCAGCAGGATGTCCTCCAGGGTGTTGGAGGGACGGCGGGTCTTGGCGTCGAAGTTCAGGCCACCGTTGGTAAAGCCGCCCGCCTTCAGCACCTCCATCATGCAGTAGGTGGTGTTGTACACGTCGGTGGGGAACTGATCGGTATCCCAGCCCAGGAACAGGTCTCCCTGGTTGGCGTCGATGGAGCCAAAGGAGTCGTTGACAATGGCGGTCCGCAGCTCATGCTGGAAGGTGTGGCCCGCCAGAGTGGCGTGGTTGGCCTCGATGTTCATCTTAAAGTCGTCGGTAAGGCCGTACTTCCGCAGGAAGTTCATGCAGGTGGCCACGTCGAAGTCATACTGATGCTTGGTGGGCTCCTTGGGCTTGGGCTCGATGTAGAAGTCACCCTTGAAGCCGTGGGCACGGCCATAATCCCGGGCCATCTTCAGGAAGCGGGCCAGATTGTCCAGTTCCAGCCCCATGTCGGTGTTCAGCAGGGTCTCATAGCCCTCGCGGCCGCCCCAGAACACATAGCCGGTAGCGCCCAGCTCAATGGCGGCATCCATACAGGCCTTTACCTTGGCGGCTGCCACAGCATACACGTCGGCGCTGCAGGAAGTGGCGGCGCCCGCCATGAACTTCTTGTCACCGAAGTTGTTGGCGGTGACCCACAAGCACTTTTTATGGTGCTTTTCCTGAAGCTGCTTCAGGTAACTTACCATGATCCGGAAATTCTCCAGGCTCTCCCGGACGGTGGCTCCCTCGGGCGCCACGTCCACATCATGGAAACAGTAATAGTCCAGATTCAGCTTATCCATCAGGCCGAATGCAAAGTCGGCCTTGGCCCGGAACTTGGCCATGGGATCGCTCTGGCCAAAGCTCTTATCCATGGTGCCGCTGCCGAACATATCCACGCCCTCGGCGCAGATGGTGTGCCAGTAGCTCATGGCGAACTTCAGGTGCTCCCGCATGGGCTTGCCCGCCAGCACCTCGTCCGGATTGTAGTATTTGAAGGCAAAGGGCTCGTTGCTGTCCGGCCCCAGATAGGGGATGGTTTTGATCTCATCGTATGCTTTCATAATGCGTTCCCTCCCGTTTAATTTCCGCTCTTTTTCAGCTTGCCGCGGATCACCGGCACCACCATCTGGATGAGGACGGCCACCAGCAGGATGGAGCCCTTGATGGTGTCGTTGATCAGGGCGTCCAGGCCCAGAGATGCGATGATCTTGTCAATGATGGTGTAGGACATGGCGCCGAAGAGCACGCCCAGCAGCTTGCCCTTGCCGCCGCTCATGCTGATGCCGCCGATGACCACTGCGGCAATGGCATACATCTCATAGCTCTTGCCCACAGTAGCGGGGTCCACAGAGCCGTTCATGGCCAGCAGCAGGAAGGCGGATACGCCCGCCAGCAGACCGGTGACCACAAACACCATGACCCGGGTGACCGTTACGTTGATACCGGCCAGATGGGCCGCCTTCTCGTTGGAGCCGATGGCATATACCCGCTTGCCGAATTTGGTCATGGTGGACACATACACCATGATGGCCGTGACCAGGATGAGTACGATACCCACTACCGGCACGGTGAGGACTTTGGCCTGACCAAAACCGTAGATGGCGTCGTAAGTAGACAGGGTGCCCTCCATGTTATAGATGGACAATCCCATGGTACGCAGATAGTACTGGGCGATGGAGCGGTAAATCAGCATGGTAGACAACGTCACGATAAAGGCGGGCATTTTCGCTACGCCTACAAACACGCCGTTGATCAGGCCGCACACAGCGCCGGCAAACAGGGCGAAAAGGAAGGTGATGACCGGATTGTTGGTGTTATTGAACACCACGACGGTCAGGCCGCCTACCAGTGCCAGCATGGAACCCACCGACAGATCGATGCCGCCGGTGATGATAACCATACCCATACCGAAGGCCAGGATACCCACCACGGCGGAGTGGCGCAGGATATTCATCACGCCGCTCCAGGTGGTAGCGCCCTGGTTGATGATCAGGTAGGCCACAAAGATGGCCAGGAAAATTAGAACAAAACTATAATTGCCAATGGTTTTTGTAATGGAGCCGGACTTCCGGGCTGTCAAAGTGTTCTTTTCCATTTACTTGGACACCTCCACAGTATTGATGGCGTTGGTCGCCTGGAGCATGACGGCCTCCTCATTGATGTCCCGGCGCTCCAGCTGGGCCTTCAAATCTCCGTGGTAGAAGATCACACAGCGGTCGGCAACCTTTTGGATCTCGGGGATCTCCAGGGTATTGACCAGAATGGTCTTGCCCGCCTGGGCCAGCTCCTGGATCAGACGGTAGATCTCCGCCTTGGCGCCCACATCGATACCCTGGGTGGGGTTGTCCATCAAAAGGATATCCGCCTTGGTGTTGAGCCACCGGGCCAGGATCACCTTCTGCTGGTTACCGCCGGAGAGGGCGGTAATCATATCGTCAGGAGAGTTGGATTTGATGTTGAGCTTCTGGCGCAGCTGCTCGTATTTCACGGTTTCCTTCTTCTTGGAGATGTGCTGATGGCGGAAGCTCAGAGTATGTTCCGAGACGTAGTTGTTTTCCAGCAGAGTGAAGTCCGGAATGATGGAGTTTTCTTTCCGGTTGGCGGCAATCATGGACACCTTGTTCAGCATGGCCTTGTGAATGGTGTGGCCGGTGATGGGGACGCCTGCAATGCGCAGTGTACCCCCGGTGATGGGCAGTTCTCCGAAAATGGTCTGGAACAGTTCGCTGATGCCGGCGCCCACCAGTCCGGTAAAGCCCACCACCTCGCCCCGGCGGATGGTCAAATCAATATTGTGAAATCCCCGTCCGCACAGGCCCTCCATTTCCAGGATGGGCTCACCCAGCTCACGCTGAATATAGGCCTCCTCTTCGCTGTACCGCTCGCCCACCATCATGCGGGTCACTTCCGTGGGAGTGGTATCAGCAATGGCGCCGCTATGGATAAATTTGCCGTTTCGCAGCACCGTGTACCGGTCTGCCAGGGCAAATATTTCTGTCATCTTATGAGAGATAAAGATGAAGGATTTCCCCGCCTCCTTCAATCGCCGGACGATGGCGAAGAGGTGGGCGATCTCCTCGTTGTTCAGTGCAGTGGTAGGTTCGTCCAGAATAAAGAGTTCCGCATTGGCGTGCAGGGCCTTTGCGATCTCCAGGAGCTGCTTTTTTCCCGTCTCCAGCTCAGAGACCATCGCGCAGGGGTCAATGTCCACGCCCAACCGCTGAAACAGCGCATGGGACTGCTCGATCATGGCCCGCTTGTTCAGATTGCCCAGCCGCCCGGTGATCTCCTTGCGGAGAAAGATGTTTTCGTAAACTTTCAGGTCGTTAAACAGGTTCAATTCCTGGTGAACAAAGGCGATACCGGCCTGCTCCGTGGCGGCAACGGTGTTGTGTTCCAGGGGTTTGCCGTTAAAAACCACCTGACCGCTGTCTCTGGTATAGACGCCGGCCAAAATATTCATCAGGGTAGATTTTCCTGCTCCGTTCTCTCCCAGCAGCGCGTGGATCTCCCCCCGCTCCACGCTGAAATCGACATGATCGAGTACCGTCACTCCAAAAAAGCTTTTGGAGATATCGGTCATCTTCAGCATCTCCATGTCTAACCTCCTGTTCCTCTTATGGGGCGCAGGGCCCGCTGGCGCTGAGCGCCCGCGGGCCCTGCGGGGTGGATATCTTACTGGGAGACCGCGTCGCCAAAGCCCTTGTACTGGTCAACGTTGGTCGCGTCCACGACCTCAACGGGGATGACGTGATCCTGCTTCACCTCGCCGCCCTCCAGGTGGGTGATCATATCGTCGATGGCGATCTGGATCATGGCGGGATCATAGGTCACGGAGAACAGATCAGCCAGCTGGCCGACCTCGGCAGTGTAGTCCTTCTGATGGATGCCCTTCAGCACGCTGTAGATCTCATTCAGGCCGGAGGAAGAGCCCAGATGCACGCCGGCGCCCAGGAAGGCCTGCTTCTTGGCCTCGTCGATGTCGGAGCTCTTCAGAGCCTCCAGGATGCCCATGGCGATCTCATCGTCGTGGGTGAAGATGTACTTGGTAGCGGTGATCTCTTCCACAGTGGAAGCTTCCAGCCACTCGGTAAAGAGCTTCTTGCCCTCGGAGCGGCTCCAGCCGGTGTAGGCGGTGGACTGGATGCCGGCGATCTGCTCGTCAGTCCAGCCGTTGTCCTTCAGGGTCTTCTGGAAGCCGTTGTTGCGCATCTCGGGCACGGAGGAGTTGTCGCCAGGCATCACCAGGATCTTGTCGCCGGGCTGCAGGCCGTTGTCGATGAAGCGCTGGGCAGTGGCGGAGCCGATGCCCTCATTGTCACCCTTAACGGAGGCAACAGCGTCAGCGGAGACGGAGTCAATGATGCGGTCAAACATGACGAAGGGGATACCGCTGTCGGCCAGCTTCTTCATAGTAGCCTCCAGGGTGTTGTCCTGGGGCAGGATGACCACAGCGTCAGCAGTCTTGTTGGAGATCAGGTCCTCCACCTGGGAGATCTGGTTGGCAGCGTCGGTAGAGGTGATGACGGTAGCGGAGTACTTGCCCTCCTCGTTGATCTGGGCAGCCTTCTCCTCGGCGTAGGTCATGACGGCGCCGGTCCAGCCATGGTCGGCGTTGGGCACCAGGATGGCAATTTTGCTGCCGGCAGCGGGCTCGCCGCCAGGCTGGGTCTCACCGCCGCCGCTGGGGCTCTCGGTGCTGCCGCCGCCGCAGGCGACCAGGCTCAGGGACATGACGATTGCAAGGATAAGCGCAAGATACTTTTTCATGTTCATTGGTCCTCCTTATCAATTTATTTTCCGCGGCTGCCGCCGCAAAAAATGCCGTGTGTTACATCTCCACCCAGGCGGAGTCCTTCTCGGCGCTCTCCACCACCGCGTGGACAAACTTGACGCCCTCCACACCGGCGTCCACCATGGTAATGGAATCGGTGGAGTAGGGCCTGCCCGCCTTCTTCTCAATGAGGGCGGTGACGTAGTCCCGGTAGATGTTGGCGAAGGCCACATACAGGCCCTCGGGATGGCCCACGGGCAGACGGCTGTAGCCGCCGGCGGGCTGGTCGATGCCGTTGCCGCCCCGGGTGAGCATCTGCATAGCGCCGCCCTTGGGCGTATAGTACAGGCTGTCGGGTTGCTCCTGGTGCCACTCCAGGGAGCCCTGATCGCCGAACACCCGCACCACCAGGCCGTTGTAATGGCCGGCGGCGATCTGAGAGCACCAGTAGGCGCCGTTGACGCCGTTTTCATACTCCACCAGAATGTTGGCGTTCAGGTCCAAAGCGTGACCGTACTTGTTGGTGGTGGCGGCCAGGCGCTTGATCTTCAGGCCGGTGACATAACGAACATAGGCCTCGATGTGGGTGCCGATGTCGCCCACGCAGTTGGAAATGCCGGAGAATTTGGGGTCCTTCCGCCAGACGGACAGGTTCTCCTTGGCTCCCTCCTGGGGCTCCAGCTCGTTGATGAGCCAGTCCTGCACATACTCGGCGTTGACGGCGGCGATCTTGCCGATCTTGCCGGCGGCGATCATATCCTTCATGACCCGGCTCATGGTATAGCCGGGATAGGTGTAGGTCACGGCAAAGAGCAGATCCTTCTCCTTGGCCAGAGCCTCCAGCTCCTCTGCCTGGCCAACCTCAAAGCACAGGGGCTTCTCGCACACCACATTGATGCCCGCCAGCAGGAACTCCTTGGCGATCTCGTAGTGGAGGAAGTTGGGAGTACAGATGGAGACGAAGTCGATGCCGTCAGGCCGGGCAGCCTCCGCCTTGGCCATCTCCTTGTAGTCGGCATACATCCGGTCGGGGTCGATGCCGTAGGCCTTGGCGGTATCCTCGTTCTCCGATGGGATGTTGGAGAAGCAGCCGCACACCAGCTCCGCCCGGGGATCAAAGGCGATGGCCTTGCGGTGCACCTCGCCGATGAAGGCATACACGCTGCCGCCCACCATGCCGTATCTCAGTTCTTTTGCCATGCTTTCAGACCTGCCTTTCCTCAGCCATTGGAGATGGCGTCGTCAAACTTGATGTCGGACTTCTTGAAGTCCACCTTGCGGACGAAGGCGGCGGCCTCGGTGGCGCCGTCAATGCGGTCCATGCCGCTGTCCTCCCACTCCACCGACAGGGGGCCGTCGTAGCCCATGTCGTTGAGCACCCGGATGATCTCTTCGAAGTTCACATCGCCGTGGCCCAGGGAGCGGAAGTTCCAGCCCCGGCGCAGGTCGCCGAAGTCGATGTGGGAGCCCAGCAGGCCGCTGCGGCCGTCCAGGGTGACGGCGGCGTCCTTCATGTGGACGTGGTAGATGCGGTCACGGAAGTCGGACAGGAACAGATGGGGCTTGATGCCCTGCCAGATCAGATGGCTGGGATCGAAGTTGATGCCGAACTCCAGCCGGTCGGAGAACTTCTCCAGCAGGCGCTTGGTGGAGTAGTAGTCAAAGGCGATCTCGCCGGGATGGACCTCCAGGGCAAACTTGACATCGTTCTTCTTGAACTCATTGAGGATGGGGGTCCACAGCTCCACGATTCTGTTGTAGCCGTCCTCGATCATCTCCTCGGTGGTCTGGGGGAAGGAGTAGAGGTACTTCCAGATGGGAGAGCCGGTAAAGCCAGTGATGATCTTAACACCCATCTTGTTAGCCACCACGGCGGCCTTCTTCATGGTATCGATGCCCCACTGGCGGATGGCGTCAGGCTGGTCAGCCAGTGCGGCGGGGGCGAAGTTGTTCAGCCGGGGGTCGGGCGCGTCGCCCACGCACTGGCCGATGATATGGGTGGCCAGGGCTTTGCAGATCAGGTTATGCTTTTTCAGCGTCTCCTGCACCCAAGGTATGTAGCTCTCATCCTCCAGAGCCCGGTCCAGATCCAAATTGCTGCCCCAGCAGGCGATCTCCAGGCCGTCATAGCCCATCTTTTCCGCCAGCGCGCACAGTTCGTCCAGAGGCAGGTCCGCCCACTGACAGGTACACAGAGTAACAGGTCGTTTGCCCATAACTGGTTCCTCCTTTTCCTTATCACCGTTACGCTATCATAAATCTGTTTTATAAAATAGATTTACTAAAGTTCTTGGCATTAGGTTACTCTCTCCATTCAAAAAAGTCAATCCCCTTTTTGACATTTCTCCCAATGTTCAAAAAGATTGTACAAAGTGCTGTGTGCTTTTTGCCAAAAAGGGACGCCCAGCAGGATTACTGTCGGGCGTCCCTTTCTTTCCATTTAAAAAGAGTCCAAAAATCGGTTTACATCGTGCAAAGCCGCACCCACACAGGCACTGTGGGATTTGAATCGGTCCAAAGTCAAAAATGCGCCGTCTCCATCAAAAAGCGTCTTTTGACATACCTCCTGTCGAATCAGGTCCAGCTGATCCTCCAGATAGGCCGCCAGCATACCGCCCAGCACAATGTCGCAGTCCATACCCATGCGGATGATGGCCAGGCCGTCCGTCAGATGGTGGCGATACTGCTCCCAGGTCAGTGCAATCTGGTGGTTGCCGCACTTTAGCATGGAGAAAAATTCCTCCAGGGTGATACCCAAGTCATCACTGAGGCGAGAAGTAGAACAATAGGCCTCCAGACAGCCCCGCTTGCCACACCGGCAGGGCCTGCCGTCAGGCACCACACAAATATGGCCAAACTCTCCGCTGCGGCCATTGTCCCCGGTGTAAGGCTTATTTTCCATAAGGATGGCGCCGCCCACGCCTCGCTCCAGAGAGAGATAAATTAGGTTTCTCCCCTCTCTTCTGGCCCAGCTTTCCGCATATCCGCTGGCATTGGCGTCGTTTTCTACACGAACTGCGTAGGAAAAGGCCCCTGTGATTTCAGCCAGAGGGATATCCCGCAGTTCCAGCGTGGGGGCAAACACCAGACGCTCCCGTTCCGCATCCACAATGCCCGGAACGGTGATCCCCACGCCCAGCAGTCTTTTCCGATCCAACCCCAGCGCATCCAAAAACTCCTCCAATAACTGGGCGACCTGCTGATAGTAGCGCGGACCATGATTGAATCTTTTATATATCTTTTGGTATCCCAGTTCCTGGGCCCGGATGTTGATGGCCACCAGCCGCACCGCATCGTCCATGATGGAGATTCCCACGGAAAACCGGGCGTCCGCCACCAGGGAAATGGTTCTGGGCTTCCGCCCGCCTGTGGAGGCCTGGGTGCCGGAATAGGACAGCAGGCCCTCCTCCAGAAAATCATTCAGATTACCAGATACCGTGGGCAAACTTAATCCCAGGGCCCCGGCAATCTCCTGTTTAGTCACCGGCTCCACATTTTGATAGATATACTGGTAGATCCTTCGCCGATTGGTTTGTTTCAGGGCTGCAGACGTCAGTGCCTTTTGCATACGCCACCCCTTCTTTTATAAAAGTATTTTCTATTACATTCAAGCTATCATATTCTTCGACAAAATGCAAGGGGGTGGAGATATTTTTTCAGCTTATAAAAAAGGCATCTCTCCCGCTTTTCTCTTCCACCAGCTTTATTAACGCTTTCGTTAATATTCTCCTGACTTCCTGGCAGAGATGCGTTATAGTTCCATTAGAAAAATAGTTAATAGAGGCGTGGTATGGAACACAGTGTATCTCTTTCTCACAGCGAGTGGCTCATTATGCAGGAGATCTGGAAACGGGAGACCGCTACCTTTCGGGAGATCTGTGACGGTGTTGCGGGCCAGAACTGGAGCAAGCCGGCGGTGGCCGCCTTCCTGAATCATATGGAGAAAAAAGGCCATCTCCTGTGAAGTGGCCAGGCCGGTAAAGCTCTACCGGCCACTGATTCAGAAGGAAGCTGCGGTACAGGAGGAGACCCGGCAGATTTTGGACAGGGTGTATGGTGGGGATGTAGCCCTGCTGGCCCAGTCCCTGGTGAACTCGGAGGCGCTTGACAGCACAGAGGTAGAAGAGCTGATCACGCTTTTGCGGAAAGGCAGGGAAGGCTCATGACGCAGCTGCTGCAAATGAGCGTACAGGGGACTTTAGTCATCACCGTGCTGCTGCTTCTGCGCACACTCTTCCGCAGGCGCATCTCCCCTGTAATCCTCTACGCCCTGTGGCTGCTGCCAGCCGCCCGGCTTCTTGCTGCGCCCTGGTGGTCATCGTGGTGGTCTCTCTCCTCACGCCCGCACCCCGGCAGACGGTGCTGGATCAGTTTGAGGCAGCAAGAAAATAAAGGTAAAACCTCCGGCTAAACCCGGAGGTTTTACCTTTTTCCGAATCAACAGTTTCGAAAGCCAGACAACGCAGCAAAAAATGAGCGGCAGCTTCTTTAGCGGGAATCTTTTCCGTAAAACCGATACACCCTTGTTCGATTTCTGCTCGACTGATGGGTGGCAAGGCATAGTTCGCCTGCCTGATTCAGCGTATGACCCACAATATCCCCTACGAAGCGATGCCGGGACAGCGGCTCCAGATCGGGTGACCAACATTCAACATATCCGCCGTTGGCGACCCAGATGCGGTTTTGGCCGTCCACCACCGCCAGATAGTCCTTCTCCTGATTGCGCAGTTCCTTGCGCAATTCAAACTGCTCCAGATCGATCACTGCCAAACCGGAGCCATAGCCGGCACAAACGAGAAAACTGCCGTCCGGTGCGATGGACAGGTCAGACAGATACGGAACCGAGATCTGTCCCGCCTCCTGGAGATCCAACGTAAACCGAAGAAGGATATCGTCTTGTTGATAAGTGCCCTGCTTCAGCTGATACAGGTAGGTTCCATCGGTCTGGACAGGTTGATCGCTGTGCGAAACCGCAGAATGCAGGCACTGCCCCTCCATCGTCAGGCAGTGCAAAAAGGTCTCCTCTCCACTGCTCTCGGACAGATAGATGCGTTCTCTCAACACCGTGATGCACCCAGGCGAGCCTTTCCTGCTCCAGAGGAGGTTGCCCTCCGCGCTATAGCGGTACAACACGGACCAGTTGTTTGCATCATCGACTGGGTGCATGGCGGCCAGAAAGCCACCGTCGGGCAGCAGATACCCGCGGCTGAGCGTCATGGACGCTCCGTCCGCGGTTCGGGGCAGCGCCAGCGGAACCGGGAGCCGCCCGGCGGAGTCGTACACAACGCTTGCGGCCCCCGGCGTATAAACGCCGCACCTGACCTCCACCATGTCGCTGGCAAAGGTCAGCAGCCGCCCATCTGCTTCTGCGTAGGAGAGGTCAGCCAATCCCTCCTCCATCAGAGGAGTGAGCAGGAGGTTCCCATCTCCATCCCAGTGGGCCCATTCACCGCCGGCGCAGCAATATCCGATAAATGTGCCGACGGGATATCCCAAAAACCTGGCCTCCTCTTCATCGGCATAACTCAGAGGCCGCAAAATCATCGCGGAGTCTTCATTTTGCAGCGCTCGATCTCCAATCTCCTGCACCAGCTCCATACTGGTCTGGTTTTTGAGTTTGGGCGGCAGCGGATGGGCCTCGATCCATGCACGAAGCGGCCCTTCATCCGCCGGTTGGAATTCCACTGCCGTAAAGTCATCATCCCAGCGGACAAACAGCGGCGTCCCCAGTAAACTGGAGAGGATCTGCAGCTTTTCCTCCTGATCCGGTTCGGTAAAGAGCCGTTTCAAAAGCGGTGCAACCTGCTGCGGCAGCCCCAGGCCGGCGCAGAATACATTGGCATTGCCCAGTACCCGCCCCTCTCCCCCCTGAGTGAAGATCGCGTGGCGCGCGGCGCGCTTTCCCGAGACATAGAGCGCCAGCGACAGGTCATCACCATCGAACATGGACACGGAGAGTACGGTACAGTCCAGCTTCCTGGAAAGCCACCCGGCCTTTCGGTCCAGCTGGCCAAAGTAGAGTTCACCGGGGCAGGCGGTAATAAAGCGTTCCGACCATGTCCCCACAACGGCGTTGGGCATGGCGGCTTTGACTGCATCCTCTGTTGTTCCAAGGATTTGAAGGCTGCTCACAGTGGTGCCCATAGCGTCATCTCCTTACTCGTGCGGCGCACAGCTGCCGCCGTTTCGCTTCTGCCAGTGGCATGGGCCCCATGTCCCCGCCTCTGATCGCAGAAACGCCTCTGTATAGTCTCAGTATATCTGCTTTCAGGGAAAAAACAAGATGAAACATACGCGTGACAGGAAAACGAGTCGGCACCCACAAGAACTGTGGATGCCGGCCTGTTGTTACCCTATCACGCCCTTTGTTGGAAGCGTAAGTCGGGCGGGCAGCAAGGAGGGCCCCCGGAACGATGTTCCGGGGGCCCAAACGTTTGCCATTGAATCAGTACATACCGCCCATGTCGGGGGCAGCGGGAGCAGCGGGAGCGGGCTCCTTCTTGTCGGCCACCAGAGCCTCGGTGGTCAACAGGGTAGCGGCGATGGAAGCGGCGTTCTCCAGAGCGGAACGGGTTACCTTGGTGGGATCCACGATACCGGCGGAGATCATGTCCACATAGGTCTCGTTGTAGGCGTCGAAGCCGTAGCCGGTCTTGTCGGCCTTCTTCACGTTCTCCAGCACCACGGAGCCGTCGATGCCGGCGTTGGTGGCAATCTGGCGCATGGGCTCGGTCAGAGCCTTGGCGATGATGCGGACACCGGTCTTCTCGTCGCCCTCGGTGCCATCCAGCAGGGCCTCAACGGCAGAGACAGCGTTCACATAAGCGGTGCCGCCGCCAGCCACGATGCCTTCCTCAACAGCGGCGCGGGTGGCGTTCAGAGCGTCCTCGATGCGCAGCTTCTTCTCCTTCATCTCCACCTCAGTGGCAGCGCCCACGCGGATGATGGCCACGCCGCCGGCCATCTTGGCCAGACGCTCCTGGAGCTTCTCGCGGTCATAGTCGGAAGTGGTGGTCTCGATCTGGCTGCGGATCTGGTTGGTGCGGTTCTTGATGGCCTCGGAGCTGCCGGCGCCGTCCACGATGATGGTGTTCTCCTTGGAGACCTTCACCTGGCGGGCGTGGCCCAGCATATCCATGGTGGCTTCCTTCAGCTCATAGCCCATGTCGGCAGTGATAACGGTACCGCCGGTCAGAACGGCGATATCCTCCAGCATCTCCTTGCGGCGGTCGCCGAAGCCGGGGGCCTTGACGCACACCACGTTCAGAGTGCCGCGCAGCTTGTTGACGATGAGGGTGGACAGAGCCTCGCCCTCCACGTCCTCGGCGATGACCAGCAGCTTCTTGCCGGACTGCACCACCTGCTCCAGAATGGGCAGCAGCTCCTGAATGTTGGAGATCTTCTTATCGGTGATGAGAATGAGGGCGTCGTCCAGAACAGCCTCCATCTTCTCGGTATCGGTAACCATATAGGGGGTGATATAGCCGCGGTCGAACTGCATACCTTCCACGACCTCGCTGTAGGTCTCAGCGGTCTTGGACTCCTCAACGGTGATAACGCCATCGTTGGAAACCTTCTCCATGGCCTCGGCAATCAGCTTGCCCACGGTCTCGTCGCCGGAGGACACGGTGCCCACGCGGGCGATGTCATCGGAGCCGTTGACCTTCTTGGAGTTGGCCTTGATGGCCTCCACAGCAGTGGCGGTAGCCTTGGCAATGCCCTTCTTCATGACCATGGGGTTGGCGCCGGCAGCCAGGTTCTTCAGGCCCTCGCGGATGATAGCCTGAGCCAGCAGAGTAGCGGTGGTGGTGCCGTCGCCGGCCACGTCGTTGGTCTTGGTGGAGACTTCCTTCACCAGCTGAGCGCCCATGTTCTCAAAGGGATCGTCCAGCTCGATCTCCTTGGCGATGGTCACGCCGTCGTTGGTGATCAGGGGAGCGCCGAACTTCTTGTCCAGCACCACGTTGCGGCCCTTGGGACCCATGGTGATCTTAACGGTATCAGCCAGCTGATTCACGCCCCGCTCCAGAGCGTGACGGGCTTCCTCACCGTAGCAAATGATTTTAGCCATAATGAATTACCTCCATGCAAATTCCGCCCGAGCGAAATTAAAATCAAAATTTGTCCGGAACAGGACACGCGCCTGCGCAGGACACCTATGCTTGCTCCGCCACCGGCGGGCAACCGCCTTTGTGTACAAAGGCGAGAGGGGTATCGAAACCACTGTGCCGCCTGCGGCGCGGCGGTTTCGTGTTTAGGGGGGATGCAATCCCTCCTGGACGTAATTACTCCACGATAGCCAGGATGTCAGACTGACGAACGATGGTGTACTCCTCGCCGTCGATCTTCACCTCAGTACCGGCATACTTGCTGGTGATGACCTTGTCGCCCACCTTCACGGTCATAACGACTTCCTTGCCGTCCACCAAGCCGCCGGGGCCCACCTCAATGACCTGAGCCACTTCGGGCTTCTCCTTGGCAGAACCAGTCAGGATGATGCCACTCTTGGTCTTTTCTTCGGCCTCGACCAGCTTGATGACCACACGGTCGGCGAGAGGCTTGAGTTTCATAATGGGTTCCTCCTTATATGATTCATTTTCTTATTAACCAATCCAATTGTTAGCACTCATTTTATCTGAGTGCTAACCACGTGTATGATAATACCTCTCTCCGCACAAAAAATCAACCCCCTTTTTTGAAAAAAGGGGGTCGGTTTTGGAAAAATTCAAGTTTTGTTCACAAACTCACAGGAGGAGTGCTAATCCATTTTCTCACATCTGGGTCCAATAATACTTGGAACGCTCCAATTCCTGGGTGATCATGATTTCCTTGTTCTTTTCGTCCAGGTCCATGCCCTGCCCCACCGTGCGGCAGGCCTTACTGTTGATGGCGCATACAAAGACCGTAACCATCACAAAAATCACATAGAGCAGCCAGGCCAGCAAACTGGTACGCAGGGCAGCCAGAAACGGAATTAGAAAGACATAGGGAAGATAGAGAACGCTCAAAGCAACCATGGTCCACTTGACGATTCTGTACATAGCCCCCTCCTTTTGTAACGGCTGGTCCCATATCTGTACATCTTTATTTTACCATGCACGCTTTCTCTTTACAAGTCTGCGCTCCCTGCCAGGTAGCTCCGGCGGGATAGAAAAACTGCACCTTCTGATCGGACAGCCCGATGGACAGGTCGGTCCCCTCTACCAGTTCGCCGTCCACATTGACTGCGGTAAGCCGGTCGCACCGCACATTCATGGTCCGGCCCCGGCGCAGAATGGCCTGTGGAATGTCCCCGATCTCCCCCCGGGCAAATTTTTTGATCAGTGCCAGAACTGTAAATCGGGATACCGCCGGGATCACAATAAAATCCAGTACCCCGTCGTCGGGCATAGCCGTGGGGCTGGGATTGAATCCGCCGCCGTAGTACCGGCCATTGCAGGCACACAGCAGTGTGAACCGTTCCCCCGGCATAGGCTCGCCGTCGATCTCCACCTGATAGGGCAGGTGAATCCCCCGGATGATGGTGCGCAGGGCGGACATCTGATAGGCCGCCGTACCGCTGACCAGGGGCAGCTTTTTAAAGTCGGCAGCCCCAAACCCGATGCGGGCGTCAAACCCTACCGAACACACATTCAGGGAATACCGACCGTTGCATTCAATCAGGTCCATGGCGGTCTGCGGCCCATCCAGCAGCTGCTCCAGCTTCCAGAACCGGCCGGCATCCTGGCCGAAGATGCGCAGGAAATCGTTGCCCGAGCCCATAGGGCAGTGGGTCACCGCCACATGGCTCTGTCCGGCCGCGCCGTTGACCACCTCATTGAGGGTACCGTCTCCACCGCAGGCATACACCCGCAGCGGGTCCCCTTGCCGGGCGGCCTCCGCCACCAGCCGGGTGGCGTGTCCGCTTCCCTCTGTCCGTACCGCCCACCACTCTGCCCGGCGTCCGGCCATGATATGGCGTATTTTCTCCAGCATCTCCTGGCTGCGGTCAAACTTTCCCGCATGGGGATTCATTACGAACAGGTGCCGCACAGGCACCCTCCTCTCTCTCTTGATCTGCTCTGTTTTACGCGGCAAAGACACCGGGATTAAATGTCCCCCAGAGGGTCAGCCGCTGTTCCGCCCGGGCCATGCGGGCCACGATGGCCGCCGCCTCCGCCCGGGTCACCGTTCCCTTTGGATTGAAGGTAAGCTTGCTGTCCACTCCGGTAAGTACGCCCTTGGCATAGAGGCTGTAAATAGCATCCGCGCCGGGATCGCCCGGCTTTACATCGGGCACAGAGGTCTTGATTCGGGACAGATCGTTGATATTCTTCATGTGCTTGGCCTGACTGGTGGCCGCAAAGATCTGGGCAATCTCCCGCCGGGTAGCAGGACGCAGGTAGTCCTGCTGGCTGAAGGTGCCGCTCTAAATGATGCCGCTGGCCAGGCAGTAGCTCACCGCGCCGGAGTACCAGTAAGGCCCGGTAGAGCTGCTGGTATGGAAGCTGTCGTTCTTGTAGCGGCTCTCCATGGTGGCGGCCAGCTTGAGCACCTCGGCCACCGTCAGGGTTTGGTCCGGAGCATACCGGTTGCCCCCCACGCCGGAGGTCAGCCCCACATTATAGGCAATATCCACCCAAACCGTAAACCAATCCCGGGGGGATACGTCGCTGAAATTGGGCAGCTTGCCCCGGGTCAGAGAAAACCGGGCGGAGGGCACCCCTTTCTCCACCAGGATTCGGGGCAGCTCAAACACCGGGATCTTGGTGACTTCGCCATCCTTGGTCAGGGTAAGGACCCGGGTCCCCCCCTGCTCTGTGATGGTAGCGCTGTCATAGATCAGGTCGTAAAGCAGGTTGGTGGTGCCCCCCTGTCCATCGGAGAAGGGCAGGATACTGGCCACACCCCAGCGGGTGCCTTTCTGCACTACATAGAGACCGCAGTCCAGGGGCAGCAGGGTGCCGTACTCCGGCTGGATCAGATAGGTACCATCCGGCCGGATCACACCCAGTTTACCGTCCAGATTCACGGCGGCCAGGCCCAGGGAAAAGGACACCACACTGTCATATTGCAGCGGGACGACCACCTTTTTCTGGGCATCCACAAAGCCCCACTTGCCATTCAGTTCACACTGGGCCAGCCCCTCGCTGTACCCCCATACCGTGGCCCCCTCGGGGGCGGCCAGGGCCTGTCCACCCAGCATGAGGCACAGGGCCAGCATCAAACAGGACAATCGCAGTGTCCGCTTCTTTTTCATGTCCTACCTCCGTCTGTCAAGGCCGTACTGGAACAGATCGCATTTCAACATTCCGTTGTACAGCTTTCGTTTCTTGTCCGCCGTCCGGCCAAAGGTCCGCTCAAATTCGGTATGGGAGGAGAGCACACTCACCTTCCACCCCTCCGGCAGGGTGCGCACCGCCTTGCCGAAGGCCCGGTACAGTTCCTCCGCCTCCCGCTTCTCCAGAATGCGCTCTCCGTAGGGCGGATTGGTGACCACCCGTCCCGCAGGGGCGTCCCGGTGAAACTTGGCAGCATCCGCCACTTCAAAGCGGACCACATCTTCCACATCTGCCTTCACCGCGTTGTCCCGGGCGATGGCCACCGCCTTGGGATCGATATCCCCGCCCCAGATGTCATAGTCGCCGTGGAACTCCTTATCCATCGCCTCGTCGGCGGCCTGGAGCCACAGTCCGCTGTCCAGCCACTTCCACCGCTGGGCTGAGAAGGCCCGGTTCAGGCCGGGGGCCCGGTTCTTGGCAATGAGGGCGGCCTCGATGGCGATGGTGCCTGAGCCGCAGAAGGGGTCGCAGAAGGGGTCCTTCCCCCGGTAGCGGGAGAGGAGCACCATGGCAGCGGCCAGGGTCTCCCGCAGGGGCGCGGCTACGCCCACTGCCCGGTAGCCCCGCTTGTGGAGCCCCGCACCGGTGGTGTCCAGCATCAGGGTGACCTCATCATGCATCAAAGAAAACTGGACCTGATAGAGGGCGCCGGTCTCCGGCAGGGTATCCATGCCGTATTTCTGTCCCAGCCGGGCGGCCAGGGCTTTTTTCAGCACCGACTGGATGGCGGGCACCGCGTGGAGCTGGGAGTTGAGGGAGTGGCCCTTCACCGGGAATGCTCCTTCCCGGGGGATAAATTCCTCCCAGGGCAGGGCTTTTGCCCCTTCAAACAGGGCCTCAAAGTCGGCGGCCCGATACCGCCCCACCACCAGCAGTACCCGCTCGCCGGTACGCAGATTCAAATTCACTCTGGGAATGTCTTCCGGACAGGCCTTGCAGCCCACCCGACCGTTCTCCGCCTTTACCTCCGGCAGGCCCAGCCGGCGCAGTTCCTCGGCACACAGGCCCTCCAGGCCAAACAGGGTGGGGATCAGCAATTCCAGTTCTTTCATGTCAGGCTCCTTATCACAGCATCGTTTGGTCCAGTATACCCTATTTCTCTCCGCTTGGCAAACTGTAACGGAATGTCACTTCCCTTTTTGATAGAATTATGCTAGGATAAGCGTAAGAAAGGAGGTCCGTCTATGCCCATACCCAGTATTTGCTGGCTGGTGGCACTGGTGGTTTTGGCCGTTCTGGAGGGAATGACTGTGACCCTGGTTTCCCTGTGGTTCGCCTTGGGCGCACTGGCCGCACTGATTACATCCTTTTTTGTGGATAACATCTGGATTCAATTTGCGGTATTCCTGGTAGTCTCTCTGGTCACCCTATTGGTGATCCGTCCCCTGACCCAGCGCTATGTGACCCCCAAGCAGGTGGCCACCAACGCCGACCGGGCGGTAGGCTCCGAAGGTGTGGTCACCCAGACCATTGACAACCGCTCCGCCCAGGGTCAGGTCACAGTGAGCGGTACGGTCTGGACCGCCCGCACTGAATCGGATGAGCCCATTCCCGAAGGCACCCCCGTACGGGTCCTGCGGATCGAAGGGGTCAAGCTGATTGTCACAAGCATAAAGCAAGCCTGAATACCTATTGTGTGTTTGAAAAGGAGGAGTGAAGTATGCCCAACATCCCCATCATTCCCATCATCATCATCATTCTGGCCGTGCTCATCATCCTGCTGCTGGCCGCCAACCTGAAAATCGTTCAGCAGTCCAAAGCCTATGTCATTGAGCGCATGGGCGCCTTCCACACCGTATGGGGCGTGGGCGTCCACTTTAAGCTTCCCTTTGTGGAACGGGTCGCCAAGGTTGTCTCCCTCAAGGAGCAGGTGGTGGATTTCGCCCCTCAGCCCGTCATTACCAAGGACAACGTCACCATGCAGATCGATACAGTGCTCTACTTTCAGATCACCGACGCCAAGCTGTATACCTACGGCGTGGAACACCCCATGAGCGCCATTGAGAACCTGACCGCCACCACCCTGCGCAACATCATCGGTGAGCTGGAGCTGGACCAGTCTCTCACCAGCCGTGACATTATTAACTCCAAGATGCGTTCCATCCTGGATGAGGCCACCGACCCCTGGGGCATCAAAGTCAACCGGGTAGAGCTGAAGAACATCATCCCACCCAGAGAGATTCAGGACGCTATGGAGAAGCAAATGAAGGCCGAGCGGGAGCGCCGGGAATCCATCCTCCAGGCCGAGGGCCAGAAGCAGAGCCAGATTCTGGTAGCCGAGGGTGAAAAGCAGTCCCTCATCCTCCGGGCCGACGCTGCCAAGCAGGCCGCCATCATGAAGGCCGAGGGCGAAGCCGAGGCCATCCTGAAGGTGCAGCAGGCCACCGCCGAGGCCCTGAAGCTTCTGAACGAAGCCAGCCCCACCGACCAGGTACTGAAGATCAAGGCCCTGGAGGCCTTCCAGGCTGCGGCCAACGGCCAGGCCACCAAGCTCATCATCCCCTCGGAGATCCAGGGGCTGGCGGGGCTGTGCGCCTCCGCCAAGGCCGCCTTTGAGTCGGGTGCCGACGGAGGCAAGAAGGCCTGATCCAATCAGACGTAAAACTGCGCCGCGATTTTCGCGGCGCAGTTTTATTTTTATCTTGACAACTATCCTTGTCAGTGCTATGCTAGCCTTGAAAAGGATAGTTGTCATTTTGACGTGTATATTTGTCAAGCAGGAGGTGTGGCCATGCCGCTCTATAACCGACTCAAGGAGTACCGGGCCAGGCTGGGAGTCAATCAACAGGAGATGGGCCGCCTGGCGGGGGTATCCCGCCAGACCATCAGTCAGATCGAGCGGGGAGACTATTCCCCATCGGTAACCCTGGCACTCAAGCTGGCCAAACTCTGCGGAGTGAATGTGGAGGACATTTTTACCTATCAGGAGGATGAGCATGATGAATGACACAGTAAAGCGGGACAATCGCAAGTCTCTCCCTCTCTTTTTGCTGGTAATCCTGCTGTCCGCTGCCCTGGGCGCTGTTGCGGGCTTTTTCAGCGCCATGGCAGTGGACCGGGGGGCGTTGAATATGATCTGGACCGGGCTGGACCGGCTGATGGGCATTATCACCCCCTGGGCTATCCCGGTATGCAGTGCAGCGCTTCTGATCCCTGGTTTTTACCTATATTGGGCTGCTAAAAAGAATTACGCCGTCTGGGACCAGGAATCGGAGAATGTCTACCAAAGGATAGAAGATCAGCTGAGCTATGCCTTGCTGCTGAGCAGCTTGGTTGTGTTGACGGATTTGTTTTTCTTGGCAGCAGGCTTTCTCTACGCTGATATCCTGACAAATGCCCTGTGCTTCCTGGTATCCATGGGTCTCATGATGGTTCTGCAACAGAAGGTGGTGGATCAGACCCGTCAGATGAATCCCGAAAAGCAAGGCAGTATCTATGACGTGAATTTCCAGAAGAAGTGGCTGGAAAGCTGCGACGAACTGGAGCGGGCCCAAATTGGCCAGGCCTCCTTCCGCGCTTACAAAGTCGCCAATAGCTCCTGTGCCGCCATCTGGATCGTACTGGTGATTTTAAGTCTGGTAACTGATATCGGACTGCTGCCCATTCTGGTGGTCATGCTGCTTTGGGGAGTGCTTCAGGTATCTTATACTCTGGAATGTATCCGTATCAGCCACCGGAGATTCAGATAGACAAACAGGACGGGACGCCCATGGGTGCCCCGTCCTGTCCTGTTATAGATTCTATTTTCGTCTGGTGGGAGGTGGAATCACCGGCGAGTCGTGTTCGAAGGCATCGAAGTAGTCCTCGTCCTGCAGTTCCGGCTTGCGGTGCCGCACCGCCTCGGTGATGATGGGATAGAGTACGATGGCCAGCAGGCCGCCGGAAAATCCGTTGTTGTAGAGGTTGAAGCCCTCTACCGGCGTACCGGCCCGCAGTACCACCGAGGAGTGGAGAAACCCGGCCACAACACCGAAAGGCCAGCCGAAATAACCTGAAATAGGTGCCAGGGTCGTACCAAAGAGCAGGGCCAGCTGCACCGCGCTGTCATTGATGCTCCAATGCATACAGAAACTGCCCAACACCACGCCCAGCATAATGGGGATGATGTTGCGGGCGTGCTTTCCGAATGCGGAAAAGCCCATGATGGTGAAGATGCCGCCCAGGGTGGGGCCGTTCAGGTCGCCGCCGGTAGCCAGGATAAATGTCATGCCGATCAGGCCATTAACGCCCACATTCATAAGGGTTGGAGCCGCGCCAAACATACGCAGATAGTCGCTGGGGGCACGGCCGGTGGTAAGCAGCAGCCGACGATAGCCCGCCCAGGCCGCCCAGATAGGCCGCCCACTGAAAAACAGACCCATCACGATCAGGATCAGGCACAAACCGCCCAGGCAGATCCCCAGCTGCAGGTTATATCCGGTGGCCCAATGGTGCGCTACGGTAGGTCTGGCCCCCAGAGAGGTCATCACTGGCACCAGGATGGTAGCCAGCAGGCCGCAGGCAAAGCCCATGTTGTACAGATTCATACCGTTCTGGATCTTGTATGTATAGGCGGACAGAGGGGGCAGCACAAAACCAATGATGGCGCCAATAAAGATAGCCCACCATATATTGCCCCATCCGTTATCCAGGGCCACATAGCTGACCACTGGCGACAGGGAGGTGGCCAGCAGGGACACCGAGGCATATTTGCCAAACTCCTCCCGTCGGACCTTGGCATACAGGAAGGTTCCGAAGATAATGGGCCAGATGTTGGCCACGTTCTTGCCAAAGAGGGCAAAGCCCGCCATCAGGCCGATCTCCACCAGAGTATAGCCGTTGAGCGGATCTTTACTCAGGTGGAGAATGCCCAGGCTGATGAGAGTAACCAGGGCGGCATTGACAAAAGCCGCTCCGATGCCCGCGATCTTCACATAATCGGTGATGAGGGCATCCTCCGTCTGAATGATCTTCCATAATCCAGGCAGGATCTGGCTGGGATCGCCCAGGATCAGACCAATGGCGATCAGGTATGCAGAAAAACAGATGGCAGCAGGATAGATCTTGTGGTAGCGCATATGGTGTCCCCTTTCGGTTGGGCAGCCGTCTTACAGGCCGTCAAAATAGGCTCGGGTCTGTTCCGCGTTACGCATGACTTCTTGCTTGAGCGCCTCCAGGCTATCGAACTTCCGCTCGCCCCGCAGACGCTTATAAAACTCCATTCGGACGCTCTGTCCGTACAAATTGCCGTTGAAATCCAGAATAAATCCTTCCACAGTCACCCGGTCTCCGTCGTCCACCGTGGGGCGCACCCCCACATTGGTCACTGCTGGGCGGCTGTCGCCGTTTTCAAACCACACACGGGTAGCGTATACTCCGTAAGCGGGCACCAGTACGCCGGGCTGGAAACGCAGGTTCACCGTGGGGAAACCAAGGGTGGACCCCAGCTTCTTACCGTGGGCCACCGTATCAGTAAGGGTGTGGGGATGGCCTAAAAATTCGTTGGCCCGCTCCATCTCCCCCTGCGCCACCAGGGTGCGGATATAGGTGGATGACACTGTGATATCGTCCCGGCACACCTTGGGAATGATATCGCAGCCAATGCCCAACTCCTGACACAGCGCCTGGAGCCGCTCCGGGTTGCCCTCGCCTTTATAGCCGAAGTGGAAATCATGACCGGCCACCAGATGGACCGCCCCATGTTCCCCTACCAGATAGTCGGTGACAAACTCCCGCCAAGGCAGATGCATCATCCGCTCGTCAAAGTGGGCTACGATCACGTCCCGGATCCCATAGTACCGCCGCATCAGCTCCGCCCGGTCCAGGGGCGAGCTGAGCAGAGGAACCGCCGGGGTCTTGAGGATCAGGTTCTCTGGATGGGTATCAAAGGTGACCGCCGCCGGGACGGCTCCCAGTTCGGCCGCCTTCTCCCCCACCCGGCGCAGCAGGGCGCCGTGGCCCAGGTGAACGCCGTCAAAAAAGCCCAGGGCGATCACACGTCTTGTCTCTGTCCCATTCACTGTCTCACACCTCGAAAAAACTTTTGATGGTGGTCATTACACCGCCGGCGCACCTGCCCAGCAGCAGGAATGCTCCATCAGGGCCGTACACCCTCCATGTACCGTCAGCCGCAGCACAGGAAAAAGGGCTGCCGTTTTTGGCCTTCTTCAGCACCTCGGTTCCAATGGTCACCGCCGGGTATTCTCCGAAACAGCCGTCCACCGGGATCAGCAGGGCCGCCGGGTCGGAAACCGCCTGAAGTTCCTCCAGCGTCACAGCCTGGTTCAGCGTATATCCCGCCGCCTCAGTGCGCCGCAGGGCGGACATACAGCCGCCGCAGCCCAGAGCCTGCCCGATGTCGTGGCACAGGGTACGGATATAGGTGCCCTTGGAGCAGCGCACCCGCAGATACCAGGTATCCTCCTCTTGAGGAAACCCAGCCGGGGCCTCCTCCAGCACCTCCAGCTCATAGATGGTCACCGGCCTGGGCGGCCGCTCCACCTCTTGGCCCGCCCGGGCCAGCTCGTAGAGTTTTTTGCCGTCCCGCTTGATGGCGGAGTACATGGGCGGGATCTGGAGGATATCCCCACGGAAGGGCTCCAGGGCCCCCTCCAGGGACTTCCGGTCCACCTGGACCGGCCGCTGTTCCAGCACCTCACCGGTGGTATCCTGGGTATTTGTGATAACGCCTAGTTTTAATCCGGCGATATATTCCTTTTTCCCCTCGGTGGCAAACTCCACCGCCCGGGTCGCCCGGCCAACAAAGACGGGCAGCACGCCGGTAGCCATGGGGTCCAGGGTACCGCCGTGGCCCACCCGCCGCTCATGAAGGATGCCCCGCACCTTGGCGCAGATATCCATGCTGGTCCAATCCTGGGGCTTATCGATAATGATAACTCCGTTAGCCATGCCACGCCTCCCCTGCGCCAAGCCTCGGCGCTTTTGCGCCGTACAAGCGTTTTGCCAACGGCAAAACCTTGCCGCAGGCGGAATTCACTTCCGCCGAGGATGATAAAAACTCAGGGGTCCCCGCAGATGCCTGCATCTGTGGGGCGCAGATATCCATGCTGGTCCAGTCTTGGGGCTTATCAATAATAATCACTCCGTTAGGCATCGTTTTCCACCTTCTGGATGGCATCCAGGATAGCGGCCTCCGCCTGCTCCAGCGTGCCGTTGACCGTGCAGCCTGCGGCAGCGGCGTGCCCGCCGCCTCCCAGCAGAGCGCACACACGGGTAGCGTTCAGTCCGCCGCTGGTGCGGACGGACAGCTTGCAGGCCCCATCCTCCAGTTCCCGGATGGTGACGGAGGTCTCCACCCCTTCGATCTGGCCCAGGAAGGCGGCAATGTCCTCCATATCCTCCTCAGTAGCCCCGGCCTCGTCCATCAGAGACAGGGACACAGGAGCCACGGCAATCTTGCCATCCTCATAGCGGTGCATCCGCTCCACAATGAGTCGTTCCACCTGGAGCCGGGCCCAGCTCTTGGTACGGAAGTGGCGTTTGTTCAGGGGGAATACGTCCATACCGGTGGCCATCAGAGCGGCAGCCACCCGGTGGCTGTCCGCCGTGGTGTTGCCGTACTGGAAACAGCCTGTGTCGGTGGATACCGCCACATACAGGGGAACCGCCGTCTCCTGGTTGACCTGTCCCAGTTCTTTCAGAATGTCATAGATGATCTCACCGCAGGCCGCCCGCCCGGCGTCCAGGCAGGTCTCCTTGGCAAAAAACTCCTGAGAGGGATGGTGGTCGATGGCCAGATCAATGCCCCGCTCCAGCCAGGGCTGACCAGATTTGGTAAAAAGGCTCCGGGCGGCGATATCCACACTGACCACCGTCTCCGGCTCATAGCCCTCGGGGGCCAGAAGCCCCTCCAGATAGGGGGTGAACAGATGGGTCTCCCCGGTGCCGGGGCAGATATGGGCTGTCTTGCCCAGACCGCGCAGGCCACGGCACAGTGCGGCGGCACAGCCGATGGTATCTCCATCGGGCCGCTTGTGGGTCAGGATCAGATAGCGGTCGTGGACACGCAGCCAGGCCGCAGCTTCGGTATAGGTCATGGAGCTCACTCCTCGCTGTCCAGATCGATGTGGGCGTTGGCCGGATTGGCAGGCTTCACTACCTCCGGATTCCGCAGCATACTCAGAATGTGGGCGCCCTGACCGATGGAGTCATCCTCCACAAATTGCAGCTCGGGGGTATAGCGCAGCTTTAGGGCCGCACCCAGCTCCCGCCGCAGATAGCCCCCGGCGGATTTAAGTCCCTTGACCACCTCGCTCACGTCGCTCTTGTCCAGCACGCTGACATAGATCTTGGAATAGCGCAGGTCAGAGGTGGTATCCACGCCGGTGATGGACACCAGTCCATGGACCCGGGGGTCCTTGACCGTGCGGATGAGGGTGGCCAGCTCCCGCTGAATCTCCTCGTTGATACGTCCAATACGATTACTTGCCATATTTTTCTCCTATTACGCAATACAGACCCGCCCCCTCCTCAAATGAATTGGGGACGGAACGGGTCTGATTTGATTTTTTATTATTACACTTCGGTCTGCTCCACCGCAGCGTTAAGAAGATTTGCCGGTGGCAAATCTTTAGCGCAGGCCGGCACGGCTATGCCGGGCCGGAGGCACTCCGCAAGAAGCAGAGTTATGCCTCAATCTGCTCCACCGCAGCGTTAAGAAGATTTGCCAGTGGCAAATCTTTAGCGCAGGCCGGCACGGCTATGCCGGGCCGGGGGCACTCCGTAAAAAGCAGAATTATACCTCAATCTGCTCCATCAGGAAGGCCTCGATCACGTCGCCTAATCCCAAACAATGCAGCGCATTGTTTGGGAGCCCTGTCATTTTACCTGCTCGGGCGAAATGAATTCGCCCTGCGCCAAGGTTTTACCTGCGGTAAAACACTTGTACGGCGCAAGCGCCGTCCCACCTGCGGCGGGGCCCCAAGAAGGGCGACCGAGAAAGCCTTCTCTGCTCATGGACTAGTTCATTATACCTCAATCTGCTCCATCAGGAAGGCCTCGATCACGTCGCCCTCCTTGATGTCCTGGAACTTCTCAAAGGTGATGCCGCACTCGTAGCCCTGAGCCACTTCCTTCACGCTGTCCTTGAAGCGCTGGAGGGAGGCGATAGAGCCGTCGTAAATCACCACATTGTCACGCAGCAAGCGCATATTGGCGCCGCGCTGCATCTTGCCGTTGGTAACGTAACAGCCGGCTACCATGCCCACGCCGGTGATGCGGAACACGTTGCGCACCTCGGCCTGGCCCAGCTCCACTTCCTTGAACTTGGGAGCCAGCATGCCCTTCATGGCGGTCTCGATCTCGTTGATGCAGTCGTAAATCACGCGGTACATCCGCATATCCACCTTGTTGCGGGCGGCGGTGTCCTTGGCGTTGGAGTCAGGACGGACATTGAAGCCCACGATGATGGCGTTGGAGGTGGTAGCCAGCATAACGTCGCTCTCGTTGATGGCGCCCACCGCGCAGTGGATGACCCGCACCCGGACCTCGTCGTTGGAGATCTTCTCCAGGGAGGCCTTGACAGCCTCGGCGGAACCCTGAACGTCGGCCTTGACGATGATGTTCAGGTCCTTCATCTCGCCCTGCTTGATCTGGCTGAACAGATCCTCCAAGCTCACCTTACCCACCGGGCTGGAGGCAGCCATCTTCTGATCATGCTTGCGCTGCTCCACCAGCTCGCGGGCCATACGCTCGTCGGCCACAGCATGGAAATCGTCGCCGGCGCCGGGCACCTCGCCCATACCGATGATCTCAACAGGCACGGAAGGACCGGCCTCGGTGAGCTTCTCACCACGGGCGTTGGTCATGGCGCGGACACGACCCACGGCGGTACCGGCAATGATGATGTCGCCCTGATGGAGAGTACCGTTCTGCACCAGCAGAGTAGCCACAGGGCCGCGGCCCTTGTCCAGACGAGCCTCGATGACGGCGCCATGGGCGGAGCGGTTGGGGTTGGCCTTCAGCTCCTGCATCTCGGCGGTCAGGTTGACCATCTCCAGCAGGTTGTCAATGCCCTCGCCGGTCTTGGCGGAGATGGGGCAGATGATGGTCTCGCCGCCCCACTCCTCGGGCACCAGCTCGTACTTGGTGAGCTGCTCCTTGATGCGCTCGGGGTTGGCCTCCGGCTTATCCATCTTGTTGATAGCCACGATCACGGGGATCTGGGCCGCCTTGGCGTGGTTGATGGACTCCACGGTCTGAGGCATGATGCCGTCGTCGGCGGCCACCACCAGGATGGCCACGTCGGTGATCATAGCGCCGCGGGCACGCATAGCAGTAAAAGCCTCATGGCCGGGGGTATCCAGGAAGGTGATGGGCTTGCCGCCCACCTCCACCTGATAGGCGCCGATGTGCTGGGTGATGCCGCCGGCCTCGCCCGCCGCCACGTGGGCGTTGCGGATATAGTCCAGCAGAGAGGTCTTGCCGTGGTCCACGTGGCCCATGACCACCACCACGGGGGCACGGGGCAGCAGATCCTCCTCCTTGTCCTCGGCTGTGTCGATGAGGCGCTCCTCGATAGTGACAATGATCTCCTTCTCCACCTTGCAGCCCAGCTCCTCGGCGATGATGGCGGCGGTGTCGAAGTCGATCACGTCGGACAGGGAGGCCATGACGCCGTTCTTCATCAGGGTCTTGACCACCTCGGCGCCGGTCTTCTTCATGCGGGAGGCCAGTTCACCCACGCCGATCTCATCGGGGATCTTGACGGTGAGGGGGGTCTTTTTGGCGATCTCCATCTGGAGCCGGCGCATCTTCTCCTGCTCCTCCTGGCGGCGCTTGTTGCCGCCCTGGAAACCGCCCTTGCGCTGGTTGCGGCCCTGGAACTTCTGCTTTCCGGCCTGCATCTGCTTGGTCTTGCCGGCAGCCAGGTCTTCCAGACGCTGGTCGTACTTTTCCAGGTTCACGTTGCCGCTCTTGCGGGTGTCCACAACCTTCTTCTCAGGCACCCGGGTAGCGGGACGATTCTGCTGCTGGGGCTGCTGGGCCCTGGGCTGCTCCGCCTGAGCGGCGGGCTTATTGACAGGCGCGGTATGTTCCTTCACAGGCTTTCCACCCTTCTGGTTGGACTGCTGGGCGGGGGCGGAGCGCCGCTCCTCCTTCCCGGCCTCAGGTGTTTCCTTGGCCGCGGCCTTGGGTTCCCGGTACACGTCGGCGTAGATGCTCTCAATGCTCTCCACCTGGTTGTGCTGGGTGAGATACTCGAAAATCAGAGACAGCTCCCGGTCGTCCAGAGGCTGCATATGGTTTTTCGGAGTCGTCGCGTATTTGGTCAGAATGTCGGTGATATCCTTGGAGTTCTTGTTGAAATCCTTGGCCACCTCATGCACACGATATTTGTTGTTCAGCAAATAAAGCCACCTCCAACTGGTCAGCTTGCGCCAATAGGAAAACGCGGCGGGGCCGCTGCGCTTTCTTATTGGAACAAGCCTGCTTGTTCCAATCTGTCCTCAGCCACTTCTTATTCATGGCTGCTGCTTCTTGATGGTCAGTTTACCCTTGAGGGCAAACGGTCTTGCCTGCTTTTTAGCCGCGGGCGGATGCTCAGGCTCTTTGGCCGCCTTGGGGGGCGGAGCCCACGGCTTCTTATTCTTCTTTTGCAGGTTCTTCTCATGGGCCCGCTGTTCCTTCTGCCGCTGAAGCGCCTTGCCCGCCTGGACCTTCAGCTGTTCCGCCGCGGCGGAGCAGCCCTCAGGATCGGCGGCGGCCAGCTTGGCAGCGATGGCGGCGGCCAGCCCCACATCGGTGAGGGCCAGCATAGTGCAGGCGGAGCGGCCCACCGCACCGCCCAGACCACCCTTGGTGTAAGGCGTGGGCAGGTGGGGCACTTTGCCGATCTCGGCAAAGTGGGCCGCCCGGCGCAGACTGTTGTCGGCACCGTCACAGGCGGTAAGGATCAGCTTGGCCTGATGGGCCCGGGCGGCGGCGCCCACCGGCTCCTCGCCCACCTCCACACGGCCTGCCTTACGGGCGATGCCCAGCAGATGCAGTACGCTATCCATCCTGATCGCCCTCCCGCATCTGCTGTTCCAGTGCCTCATACACCTCGTCGGGCATGGGGGCGGAGAAGGCCCGCTCCAACGCCCTGGCCTTCCGGGCCCGCTTCAGGCAGGCCTCGTCAGGACACACATAGGCCCCCCGCCCCGGCTTCTTTCCCTTGAAATCCAGGGAGACCTCTCCCTCCGGGCTCTTCACCACCCGGATCAGCTCCTTTTTGGGCTTCATCTCCCGGCAGCCCACGCACTGGCGCATGGGGATCTTCTTGGGCATCCTTCTGCCCCCCTTCCATTTCATTTGATAACTCAGGGCTTACTCCCCGGTCTCGGCCTCGTCCTCCAGGATTACATCCTCCTCGTCCTCCACCTCTTCATCGGAAGGGGCGGAGGCGGGCTTGATGTCGATCTTCCAGCCCGTCAGCTTGGCGGCCAGGCGGGTGTTCTGGCCCGCCCCACAAAAGGCGGAGCCTTTTGCGGGGACCCCTGATTTTATCCTGTTTGGGACAACTGAATTGCCCCAAACCAAGGTTTTGCCGCCGACAAAACGCTTGTGCGGCGCAAGCGCCGTCCCGCCTGCGGCGGGTCCCAAGGAGGGCCAGTTTCAGCCTTGGAGACCGCCCCCACAGAGTTTATTCCTCGGTCCCGGCCTCATCCTCGATGAGGATCTCCTCCTCGTCCTCCGCCTCTTCATCGGAGGGGGCGGAGGCGGGCTTGATGTCGATCTTCCAGCCGGTCAGCTTGGCGGCCAGCCGGGCGTTCTGGCCCTCCTTGCCGATGGCCAGGGACAGCTGATCGTCGGGCACCACCACGCGGCAGGTCTTACCCTCCTCGTGGATATCCACGCTGATGACATCGGCGGGGGACAGAGCGGCTGCGATGTACACGGCGGGGTCCTCAGACCACTTGACGATGTCCACCTTCTCGCCGCGGAGCTCCTCCACGATGTTGTTGACACGCTGGCCGCGGGGACCCACGCAGGCGCCGATGGGGTCCACGTTGGGGTCGGCGGACCAGACGGCCAGCTTGGTGCGGGAACCGGCCTCACGGGCAATGGACTTGACCTCCACAGTACCGTCGTAGATCTCGGGCACTTCCATCTCGAACAGGCGCTTCACCAGGCCGGGATGGGTGCGGGAGATCAGGACCTGGGGACCCTTGGTGGAACGGCGGACCTCCACCACATACACCCGCAGGCGCATTCCTTCCACATACTCCTCGCCCTTGACCTGCTCGCCGGCAGCCAGGAAGGCCTCAGTGGCTTCGCTGCCGGAGCCGATCCGCAGGCTGGCAGCGCCGGAGCGGGGATCGATGCGGGTGACCACGCCGGTGAGGATCTCGTGCTCCTTGGAGGAGAACTCGTCGTACACCATGCCCCGCTCGGCCTCGCGCATACCCTGGATGATGACCTGACGGGCAGTCTGAGCGGCAATGCGGCCAAAGTCCCGGGTCTTGATCTCGATCCGGATCACGTCGCCCAGCTGGGCCTGGGGCAGCTTGGAACGGGCCATCTCCAGGCTCATCTCGGTGCAGGGGTTATCCACCTCCTCCACCACGTCCTTCTTGACGAACATCCGGACGGTACCGGCCTCCTCGTCGGCCTCCACCACGATGTTGTCACCGGCGGACTCATGGTCCCGCTTATAGGCGGACACCAGGGCCTGGGTAATCTTATCCAGCATATAGGACTTGGGGATGCCCTTCTCTTTCTCAATCAGGTTAATGGCGGCAAAAAATTCCTTGCCGTCCAGCTCATTGGTCTTCTGCGCTTTGGCATTCTTCTTCGGCATAGCTCTGTCTCCTTATCCTCAACACGGGCGGTTCCTGTCCGCCCCTACATCTTAAAACCGCACGTACAGTCGGGTCTGGGCCACGTCCTTCTTGACGAAGGTCCTGGGTCCGTCCGCCGTCTCAATGGTCACGTCGCCGTTTTCATAGCCGGTCAGCACGCCCACATGGTCCTTCCGGCCGTCCACCGCCCGGTAGAGGCGCACTTCCACCTCAGTTCCCATAAACGCGGCAAAGTGCTCCGGCTTTTTCAGGGGCCGGTCGGCGCCGGCGGAGGATACCTCCAGCACATAGCTGCCCTCGATGGGATCGGCCTCGTCCAGGGCATCGGACAGAGGACGGCTCACCGCCTCGCAGTCGTTGATGGAGACGCCGCCTTCCTTATCAATATAGATCCGCAGGAACCACTGTCCCGCCTCCCGCACATATTCTACGTCCCACAGGGAGCAGCCGGCAGCCTCCACCAGGGGGGCCGCCAGAGCGGACACCAGCTCAGTTACCTTGGCCATAATCCACCTCCGGCAAGGGGGTGTAAAAAATTTACATACCCCGTTTTTTCAATAAGAAAGAGCGGAGCCGCGACCCCACTCTCACCACACTTCTACTACTAACGTATGTACTATACCACAAACCTGCTATTTGTGCAAGGGTCTGCCGTGATTTTTTCCATTCCGGGCTTTTTTATTCATTTGAGTTGACATAAGGGAACCCTCTGGTACAATAGAAATCAGATTCATTGTTTAAGGAGGTCGGAGCATGGAAGGCAACAAGCAGGCCCTGGAAATTTTGGGCGAGGTAAAGAAAGCAGTGGTGGGCAAAGATAACGTGCTGGCCAAGGTGCTGCTCGCCATTCTGGCCCGGGGCCACATCTTGCTGGAGGACATCCCCGGGGTCGGTAAAACCACTATGGCGCTGGCCTTTTCCAAGGCCCTGAGCCTGCAATATAACCGGGTGCAGTTCACCCCCGACGTGATGCCCTCGGACATCACCGGTTTTTCCATCTACAACAAGGCCACCGGCGCCATGGAGTATCAGCCCGGCGCTGTGCTGTGCAACCTGTTCCTGGCGGACGAGCTGAACCGTGCCACCAGCCGTACCCAGTCAGCTCTTCTGGAGGCCATGGAGGAGGGCCAGGTCACCGTGGACGGCGTGTCCCATCCGGTCCCCCAGCCCTTCCTGGTCATCGCCACTCAGAACCCGGCGGGGGCCTCGGGCACTCAGCCGCTCCCCGACTCCCAGATGGACCGCTTTATGATCCGGCTGTCCATGGGCTACCCCGCCCCGGCGGACGAGTTTGCCATGGTGCGCCGCAAGCAGGGAAACAACCCGCTGGAGCAGGTGCGCCGGGTGCTGGACCTGAATGGTCTGGCCGCCCTGCGGGAGCAGGCTGACCGGGTGTTCGTGTCCGACCCGGTGCTGGACTATATCATCCGTCTGGTCAATGCCACCCGCAGCCACCCCATGATCGTCCAGGGCGCCAGTCCCCGGGCCTCTCTGGCTCTTACCGCCATGGCCAAGGCGGCCGCCCTGGTCTTTGGCCGTGACTTTGTGAACCCGGAGGACGTATCCATGGTCTTTGCCGACGTGGTGACGCACCGGCTTATCCTCTCCCCCCGGGCGGAGGCCAACGGCAACTTCCAGCCGGCGGCCGAGATCCTCCGGCAGGTCCCGCCTCCCAGGATCGGGTAAGGCCATGGCAAGCCGTCGGATCTTATACGCCGTTTGGGTGGGCGCGGCGGTACTCTTTCAAATTTTCTTCCGCTTTTATCTGTCCACCTTTGTTCTGGTGCTTATTTTGGTGCTCCCTATCCTCTCCCTGCTGTTGGCACTGCCGGGATGGATGGGGAGCATGGCGTCGGCGGTACCCGAAGTCACTTTGATTACAATGGACGGCAGCGCCCGGTTCGGCGTATTCCTGCACCATTCTTCCTTTCTGCCCCTCATCCACCCCCGGGTCAAGCTGCGCTGGACCAATCAGCTCACAGGAGAGTCTGGGGTGAGCAAGATCACAGTGACCACCCGGGAGCCGGCGGAACTGACGGTGGCCGCCGCCCATTGCGGCCGCCTGGTCTGCCAGGTGGAAAAAGCGGTTTGCTGCGATCTGCTGGGTCTGTTCCCCCTGCCGGTGCGGAGGGGTCCGGAGCGGGCCGTCCTCATCCTCCCGGCCCAGCTGGAGCTGGAGGGGAAGGAGGAGCTGGCTGCCGGTCAGAACGAGGGCACGGTGCTCCGCCCCCGCCCGGGCGGCGGTCCCGGCGAGGATTACGACTTGCGGGAGTACCGGGTGGGGGACCCCCTGCGGTCAGTTCACTGGAAGCTGTCCTCCAAAAAGGACGAGCTGGTGGTACGGGAGACCCTGGAGCCCCAGCAAGCCACTATTGTAGTGACCTATGACCACTTCGGCCCGCCCGAGGAGCTGGACCGCACCTTTGCCCAGCTGTGGGCCCTCTCCCGCTGGCTGCTGCAGCAGGATCGGCCCCACCATATCCAGTGGGCTGCTCCCGTCACCGGCGTGATGGAGGACCGGACTGTGGACAGTCCCAACGCTCTGCTGGCCTGTCTGGAGCTGTCCTTCTCCACCCCTGCGCCTCTGGAAGGCCGCTCTATTCTGGACGGCGCTCTCCGGCTGACCGGCGGCGGTAAGGTGCGCCATCTCCATGTGACGCCGGACGGCGTGGAAGGAGGGGGACGATGAAACGGCATCCCAAACGACAGCCCCGGCCCCGGCCGGGCTGGCTGGAGCTGCTGACCGGCGGGTTTCTGCTCTTCCTGCTGTTGTCCAGCACCCTCTGGTCCTTCTCCTCTGCGGTTCGGCAGCCCTTTCAGCTCTCTGTTTTCCTGATTGGCTGTGTGCTGCTGACCGTCCTGCTCACCGTGCTGTGCGCGCTCCCCACCCGCTGGATGCTGGTTGGTATGGCCGCGGTACTCTGTATTGACGGTCTGGTGGTCTGGCGCATGTTCACCCCCATGCGGCTGGGAGAGATCACCTTCCGCTGCTCTGTGGTAAATACGGTGTGTACCAGTCTGGAACTGGACGGCTTCATCGAACCCATCATCCAGCTGCCCTCCATTGTCTGGATCAAATCCGCAACCATTTTTCTCCTGGTAGTGGCCGCTGTTCTGGGTGTACTGCTGGCTCTCACAGTGGTGCGGTTCCCCTCTTTTTCCGCCACCTTCCTGCTCACCAGTCCCTTCATTCTGGCTCCCCTGTGCATCTCGGTCACACCGGCCTGGCTGCCCCTTATGGTGCTCATTCTCGCCTGGTGTGTGATGGGTCTGGGCGCTTTGGCCCGGCGGTGGGACCGAAAGGGAGCCGCACGGCTCACCCTGGTCTCCTTTCCGGCGGCAGCTCTGCTGCTGTTGCTGCTCAATACCGCCATACCTCAGGAGAACTACCAGCGACCGCGATGGGCGGACGACGCGCTGGACTCCATCAACAACTGGGCAACGCATCTGAATATAACGCTCTTTCATGGCAAGGGTCCCTTCGGCTTCGGCAGCGGCGGCTCCTTTACCAACGCCGACGGCAAGGTATCCCTGGACGACGCCGGGCCTCTGTCCTTCTCCGGCCGGACGGTTCTGGAAGTGGACACCGACCTGCGGGGCCGGATCTACCTGCGGGGATTCTCCAGCGCGGTGTATGACAGCAGCGGCTGGGCGCCTCTGAAGGAATCGGACTACCAGGACCTGGGCCCTTTCTATTATCCCATTGACGAGTACTCCGGCCAGTTTTCTCTCTCCGACCTGGAAAACGCATTGGATGGCTACCATCCCATGAACTTCCCCGCCCTGGCCGACCGAAACGCCTTCCCCAACCATCAATATGCCAAGGTCACCGTTCATAATGTGGGCGCCGATCCAGGTTATGTGTACGTTCCCTATCACATTCTGTCCCAACCCAACGAACTCAGCGGCACCAAGTTTATGTACGACTCCTATCTGGCCCGGGGAGAAGATGTATGGACCCACACCCTGTATGTCCAGCCCGGCTGCTCCCCTGATTCCGGAGCAGCGCTGCCGGTGGAGGCGCGACAGGCGGAGGAGCGCTATCAGGCATTTGTCTACGAGAACTATCTCACCATTCCCGACTCTCCAGAGCTGTGGGATGCCATGGTAGAGGCCACCGACCAGTTCTGGCCCCAGGTCATGGAGGCCTGCGACAGCAGGGAAATAACCAGTACCCCGGATTTCTCCTACGGCATTACCTCGGAGAACGGTATTCCTGACCTCACCAAATCGGATATCAACCTCATCCATCTTTGGACCATGGAGAGCGCCCAGGCCATCGCCGGCTATCTGGCCTCCATCACCCAGTACGACCCCAACACCCCCGCCACCCCGGAAGGAGAGGATTTCGTCACCTATTTCCTCACCGAAAGCCACCGGGGCTACTGTATGCACTATGCCAGCACCGCCACCCTCATGCTGCGGGCCATGGGCATTCCCGCCCGGTATGTCACCGGCTATGTGGCCGACGTACCCCCCTCCGGACATGTGAATGTTCCGGACTCCGCCGCCCACGCCTGGGTGGAGGTCTATATCCCCGGCTACGGCTGGGAGCCGGTGGAGGTCACCCCCGCCTACGCCGGCAGCAATCCCGGCCAGAGCGGTACGGCCACACCTACGCCGACGCCCACCGCAACGCCTACCCCCACGCCTACCCAGACCGCTCAACCCTCCGCACGGCCCTCCGCCGCCCCCGATGACGGCAAAGAGGACCAGCCGGAGGCCGCTCCTCTGGATCTGCGCTTCATCCTGATCCCCCTGGCGGTCGTGCTGGTGATCCTGGCCCTCCCCGTCCGGCGGGCCATCGGTCGAAGCCGGCGCGAGAAGCGGTTTGGACAGGCCAACACCAATCAGGCCGTCATTGCTGCGTATCTCTACCTGCAAAGGCTGGAGAAGTGGGGCGGTCAGACCCCGGCGGAGGTTTTTGAGCTGGCCAAAAAGGCCAGGTTCAGCCCCCACACCCTGACGGAAAAGGAGCGGCAGACCGCCGTACAGGCCGCCCATACCGTCTCCACTCAGGTGGACAAGTCCCTGCCCTGGTACAAGCGGCTGCTTTGCCGGTACATCCTGGGACTGTGCTGAAGCAACGGGCGGCCAAAAGGATCGCCCCTACCACACAACCAACTCCACTCTCATATAGGGGCGGCCTTTATAACCGCCCACCAGTCAAAAGGCCCCGGGTAACCCCCGGGGCCTTCGTTGCTTTCTTATCACTTTATTGGTCCCTGCCACATCCGGAAGAAAAGGTGCTGCGCAGGGCATTTTTGGTACCACAGTCCGGGCAATACCAGCTGTCGTTGGAAAGAGGGGATGCCTGGAGCCAGATTCCGGCCTACTCTCTCCCCTCCGGCGCGATCAGGGGCGCAGAATGAGCGTCCTTCCGCCCACGCCTATCAGCCACCGGAGGTTGGACGGGGAAAACAAGGGTCCCTTCTGCATCAGCGCTCCACCCCACCGCTGACAGTAGTTCACGCCGGGGGCATTCTACGCAGAGCACTGCTTGCAGATATTTTTCCCTATGCTTGACCTCCTCCAATCCCGGCAGGGTCCCCTACCCCCCAGGGGCGGAGTACGCTGAACCGTCGATACAGGGATTCAGACAGGGTTTTCCCCATTCTCCGGGCATTTCTCCTGATGCCGGCGTATCAGATCGGCCAAAGTTAGGTGATCCACCACCCCGGAGACCGCGGCCTGGATCTCCCGCCACACCTCTACAGTGACGCATCTGTCCGCCCGTCCGCACCGGCACACATCATCGGCGTCGGCACAGCTCACCGGCGCCAGATTGCCCTCCAACACCCGCAGAATCTCGCCTACCGTGTATTCCTCCGGCGCCCGGGTCAGCAGGTAACCGCCGCCGGCGCCCCGCACCGAGCGCACCAGCCCGGCCCGGGAGAGCTGAGTCACGATCTGCTCCAAGTATTTATCGGAAATATCCTGCCGCTGGGCCACATCCCGCAGCGGCACTGCCGTACCGTGGCTGTTCAGGGCCACATCCAGCATCAGCCGCAGAGCATACCGCCCCTTGGTCGAAATCTTCATATGATCCCTCCTGACTTTTTTAATATAATACCATAATACAGGTAGGATTTCAAGAAAAATTTCCCCTTGACTTTCACACCAAAAAGTGCTAAAGTCTCATTCAAAGGAAGGAGCGTGCCCGTCATGCTGAAGCGTACCGGTTATGGATACGGCTATTACCGCTGCTATTATTTCAGCGGTGTTTCTGCCTGCCCATAACCGGCTGACCGGGTTTCGTTCTCACAACGGACGGAAAGGATCCGCAGCTGCCTCTGGGCGGCTGCGGATCTTTTGTATTTGGAAAGGAGTTCACATATGGTCGTTATTATGAAGCGGGATTTTACCCCCGAGGAGTTGGAAAAAGCCATCCGTACCATGGAGGAAGGCGGAGTCAAGGTGATGGTGTCCAAGGGCGCCGAGACCACTATTCTGGGCGCGGAGGGCAATGCCGAAGGCATCGACCAGGAGAAGCTGTCCCTTCTGCCCGGCGTGGACCGGGTAATGCGGGTCACCGAGCCCTATAAGAAGGCCAACCGGAAGTACCACCCGGAGGACACGGTCATTGATCTGGGAGGCAGTGCTGTGGTGGGCGGCGAGAAGCTGGCCGTCATCGCCGGTCCCTGCTCAGTGGAGAGTGAGGAGCAGATCGTAGGCGTAGCCCGGGCAGTCCAGGCCGCCGGAGCCGCCGCCCTGCGTGGAGGCGCCTTCAAACCCCGCACCTCCCCCTACGCCTTCCAGGGCATGGGCAATGACGGCATCCGGCTGCTTCAGGAGGCCCGGGCGGTCACCGGCCTGCCCATCGTCACCGAGATTATGTCCACCGACAACGTGGAGATGTTCGAGATGTGCGTGGACGTGATTCAGGTGGGAGCACGGAATATGCAGAACTTTGACCTTCTGAAGCAGCTGGGCAAGACCACCAAGCCCATTCTGCTCAAGCGCGGTCTCTCCTCCACCATCGAGGAGTGGCTCATGTCCGCCGAGTACATTATGGCTGGCGGCAATGAGAAGGTCATTCTGTGTGAGCGCGGCATCCGCACCTTTGAGACCTTTACACGCAATACTCTGGATCTGTCGGCAGTGCTGGCGGTAAAGCAGCTGTCCCACCTGCCGGTGGTGGTGGACCCCTCCCACGCCTGTGGCAAGGCCTGGATGGTGGAACGGATGAGCATGGCGGCTCTGGCCGCCGGGGCTGACGGTCTCATCGTGGAAGTCCATAACGATCCGCCCCATGCCCTTTGCGACGGGGCCCAGTCCATCACCCCCGCCCAGTTTGACGATCTGATGGACAAGCTGCGTATCCTGGCCCCCTGCGTGGGCCGCACTCTGTAAACGGAGGCTGCGGTATGAAAAAGACCCTTGTCATCGTGGGACTCGGTTTAATCGGCGGCACCCCACCGGCCTGAAGTCCGGCGGGGACCCCATAGAATTTGATTTGCTCGCGGCAAATGAATTGCCGCGGCATCAAGGTTTTGCCTGTCGGCAAAACACTTGGACGCGCATCCGCGCGAAAGAGCCGCCCCCAATCTTGCGGTTATCAGGAGGTTAAAACTATGAAAAAAACACTTGTCATTGTGGGCCTTGGCCTGATCGGCGGCTCCATGGCTCTGGCTCTGAAGGGTTTTGAGGATTATGAGATCCTAGGCGTGGACGTGTCTCAGCCCACCCTGCGCTACGCCAGCGAGCACGGCGTGGGCGACCGGGTCACTGAGTGCGCCGCCGATGTGATCCCCCAGGCCGACGTGGTGGCCCTGGCCCTCCATCCCCAGGGCATTCTGGACTTTCTGCACACCTACAAGGACCAGTTCAAGCCCGGCGCACTGGTATGGGACGTGTGCGGCGTTAAGTCCGCCATTTTGGATGGGGCGGACTGTCTGCCCGATACGGTGGACTTTATCGGCTGCCACCCCATGGCAGGTACTGAGTTCTCCGGCGTGGAACACGCCTTTGCCGAGCTGTTCCAGGGCTCACACTTCCTTCTCGTCCCCCGCCAGACCAGTAAGCCGGAACACCTGGCCCTGTTGGAACGGCTGGCCGCCTATATGGGCTGCAAGGATGTCCACCGCACCACCGCCCAGGCCCATGACGCCCTCATTGCCTACACCAGTCAGGTGATGCACATCATCGCCGTGGCGGTATGCGATGACCCCACCCTCTTTGACTGCAAGGGCTATGAAGGCTCCTCCTTCCGTGGCTGTACCCGGGTGGCCGCTCTGGACGTGGGACTGTGGACTCAGCTTTTCTCCCTCAACCAGCCCGCTCTGCTGGATGTGCTGGATCGCCTCATCGGTAACCTTCAGTCCTACCGGGAGGTGCTGGCCACCGGCGACCGAAGGGCTCTGGCGGATAAGCTGGCCTTCTCCGCCGCCCGCAAGCGGCAGATGGACCTGCCCGGCCCCGACCTGCTGGAGTAAACTAAAAGGACGTGCCTTTGAGGCACGTCCTTTTTGATTACTTGTATTGGAAGATGTTCATATCCCCCAGGCCCAGATCCTGATCGTAGGGATTGATGAGCTGATTGACGGTCTCCAGAGTCTCCTCAGGGTAGAGCTGATAGCAGTATTTGCCCCAGCCGGGATAGTAGGTGTTTCCGTCTCCGGTGAGGGTGGCGCTGGTCATGCCGGTCTCGAAATCAAAGCCCAGGGCAGGCTGGGCAAACCACAGCATCTCGCCAAACTCCAGGTTGGTGTTCACATACTCCAGGAAGATCTCAATGTAGCGGTTGATCTTCTGGGGGTTGGACAGAGCCTTTTTCACAATGGTGCCAATGAGCTGCTGCTGGGTCCTGGTACGTCCGATGTCATTGTCCGGATAGGCGGAGTAGATGTTGTTGGGATAGGTACCAGGGCCATCGGAGTTTTTCCGGCACCGGGCCACGTTCAATACATCCTGCCCGTCCAGGTGCTGGAGGCCAGGCTCATAGTGGATGTGCAGGTCCTGGGCCGGATCATCGTAGGCCATGTGGACGGGCACATTGAACTCAATGCCGCCCAACTCATCCACCAGTACCTTAAAGCCGTCCATGTTGATGCCCACATAGAAATCAATGGGGATACCCAGCATATCGGATATGGTGTCCCGCAAAGCCTCGATCCCCTGCTGGTAGACCGCGTTCAGCTTACCGCTCTTCACCAGAGTGTCTCTGGGGATGGATACCATGCCCACTGTCTGCGCCACCGTATCGTAGGTGCAGACGATCATGGTATCAGCGTTGCTGCCCACCTGATCCTTGGCCACCAACAGGAAGGTGTATGTATAAGGTTTCCGCTGCCGCCCCGTGGTAGGCTCAGCGCTGGTACCCGGCGGAGCGGGGGTAGGTGTGGGTTCCGCTGCCATTTCCGGCTCCTTGGCCAGCAGCTTGTAGACGCAGAACAGCGTCACGATCAACGCCGAGATGACCACAAGGATGCCATAAAAAATCTTCGCCGCCCGCCGTGCCGGGGAGATCCGGCGGCGTTTCTTCCGGTGTGTCTGGGCCACTGAGGCGCGCCCCTTTCTTCAATCATGTTATGTCAACAAACAGATACAGTATAGAGGAGAATGGCCCATCTGGCAAGAGGTTGCCGCAAATTTTTATCAAGTTGTCAGATTCTCCCCGCCCAGGGGAAAGACGGTGCCCGCCGTCAGCAGCTTTTCCCGCAGATCCGCCCGGTAGTCAGGCTGCGCCGGGTCCAGGCTGTTGATCACCACTCCGTCGCTGCCCACTCTGGCGGTGGAGTGGATATACCTTCCTTCCCCCAGATAAAGGGCGATGTGTCCGGGAAAATAGAGCAGATCGGCAGGCAGGCAGGCCTCCAGCGGAATGGGACGGACCGGATATCCGGGTACAATGCGGGCATCCCGGTAGAGGAGCACCCCGCTGAAAAACCAGGACATAAAGGTAAGCCCCGAGCAGTCGATCCCCACGGGGGACTTACCGCCCCAGCGGTACTGGGTCCCCAGATAGCTTCTGGCCCGCTCCACCACCCTGACCCGGAGCTGTTCCTCCGGCAGATCACAGGACTGGGCGCAATATTCCTCCAGAAAACTACATTTTGTATAGCCATTTCGTCCGTCAGGCAATTGAATCCGCCGCCAGCCCTCCGGGACAGCTTCCTCCAGAACAGCGGTCAGACTGCCCCGGGGCAGGGTAGTCAGCACCGGCCGCTCCACCTCCGGCCCGGCCAGCACATCGGCAAAGGGAGCGGTCACCACCATCTTCCCCTGAAGGGGCCATTCCCCTGCCGGAGCCAACTGCTCCCGCCGTACCCAGCCGGAATAGCCGTAATGGGTTCGGACCCGCCACCAATCCCCCTGAGCCTCCTCCGGTCCATAGACCGGCCAGCCCATCAGGATCTCATCCACCCGCTCTTTCTCCCCGCCCGGCCCGGCATAGAGGGGGCAGAGGGGAACTGCTGCAACATATATCATAGGCCCTCGCAATCTCCACACATTTGTGGTATGCTGAATGTACGGTTTATAGGACAATAAATGTGATAGTCTAACAGGTAATACGGCAACAAAGGGGGTCGCTTCCATGCCGAAAAGCGCCAATCAAAAGTTGAAACTGCTCTGTCTGTGCAAACTGCTGTGGGAATTCACCGATGAGGAGCACACTCTCACCGTCCCTGAGATCATCTCCCGCCTGGAGGAGTGGGACATCAAGGCCGAGCGGAAGAGCATCTACTCCGATATGGAAGCCCTGCGCCAGTTTGGACTGGATGTGCAGTGCCGGAAGGGCCGCTCACCAGGCTGGTTTCTGGGGGACCGGCCCTTCCAGCTGGCGGAGCTGAAGCTGCTGGTGGACGCGGTCCAGTCCTCCCGCTTCATCACCCAGCGCAAGAGCAGCCAGCTGATCCACAAGCTGGAGTCTCAGGCCAGCATCCACCAGGCCCGTCAGCTCCAGCGCCAGGTCTATGTGGACCGGCGGGTAAAAACCATGAATGAGAGCATCTATTACACCATTGATAAGCTCCACACCGCCATTGCAAACCGGAAAACGGTGACCTTTCTCTACTTTGAGTATAACGTCCGCAAGGAAAAGGTCTTTCGCCATGAGGGCCGCCGGTACACCGTCTCCCCCGCCGGCCTGATCTGGGATAACGAGAACTACTACCTGGCCGGTTATGATCACCGCTCCAAGGAGCTGCGCCACTATCGGGTGGACAAGATGGCCGATCTGGCCGTCACCTGCCTGCCCCTCACCGGGGTACCGGAACACTTTGATATGGCAGCCTATGCGGGAAAACACTTCGGTATGTTCTCCGGCCGGGAGGGACAGGTCACCCTGCGCTGCCGCAGCAGCCTGGTGGGGGTGGTGCTGGACCGCTTCGGTCTGGATGCCATTTTGGTGCCCGACGGGAAGAGCCATTTCACCGTCACTGTTTCCGCCGTGGTCAGCCCCCAGTTTTTAGGCTGGCTCTTCGGTCTGGGAGACGGGGTGCAGCTGCTCCGACCCCAGTGGGCGGTGGAGACCTTTCAGGCGCAGCTGTCGGCAGTGTCCGGGCTTTATCAGTTCCAGCTCTCCCATACCTCCGGGCAGTAGCCCACGGTGGCCTGCTTGCCGTTGCGGACGATGGGAGTCTTAAGCAGTTTTGGGTTGTCCAGCAGCTTGTCCAACTTGTCGGCATCATAGGCAAGGTAGTTGAGCAGGGCGGCGTCCGGGTGTTTCTGATCAATGAGGTGATTCAGTCCCACCGCATTGACCACACTTTTCAGCTCCCCGGCGCTCATGCCGTACTTACCCAGGTCCACCGCCTGGAACTTGATGCGCCGCTCCTTAAACCAGCGCTCCGCTTTCTTTGTATCAAAGCATTTACTCTTTCCAAAAATCTGAATGTTCATGGCTTACTCTCCTATATACAGAAACCGGGGGCCCTGATAGCCGTCCCGCTCCACAATCTCATTCCACATGGCCGCCGGCCGCACCCATATCCCCCGCTCCCCGTAGAGGGCCTGATAGACCACCATAGGCTCCAGGGTCTCCGAGTGGCGGGCCACATAGAGCAGCTGATACTCGTTTCCCTTGAAGTGCCGGTAACGGCCGGGGCGCAGCTGTCTTTCTTCCATCCGATCCACACTCCTTTGCATTTTTCTTCGGTATTGTACCACATCCGCTCCTACAGAACAACTGAGGGGAACCGTGTCGCAAAATAATGGTATACTTTTCCCCACTTCCGTGGTATAATATCAATGCTAATTGTGGCTTTATGCGCGTCATCGCGCTTTGAATAAGGCAAGGACACAGTATGGATAGAGGCGCCAGGCGGTGCATGGCCGTTCCCTTTTTCCGGCGAGGCAGGGCCGGAAAGAGCGGGAGTCCACCGCTTTTCTTTTGCGCGCTCAAATCCGGACCGTGTCCACTGATAAATACGGAAAACGGATTGATTGTAAAGGAGTGTAGCATTACTTTTATGGCTGAAAAACTGAAAATCATTTCTCTGGGCGGTCTGAACGAGATCGGCAAAAACCTGACCGTATATGAATACGGCGGGGACATGATCATCGTGGACGTAGGTATGGGCTTCCCGGATGACGATATGTACGGCATTGACGTGGTCATCCCCGACTTTTCCTACCTGATCAAGAATAAGGACCGCATCCGGGGCATCTTCCTGACTCACGGTCACGAGGACCACATCGGCTCCATCCCCTATCTTCTGCGGGATGTGAATGTGCCCATCTACGCCACCCGGATGACCGCCGGCCTGGTGAAGCTGAAGCTGGAGGAGCACCGTCTGGCGAACAAGACCAAGCTCATCACCTGTGAAGCCGGCGAGACCGTAAAGGCGGGCAAGTTCAGCGTGGAGTTTATCCATGTAAACCATTCCATCGCCGATGCCTGCGGCTTTGCCATCAAGTGCGCCGTGGGTACCGTCATTCATACCGGCGACTTCAAGATCGACCCCACCCCCATCCAGGGCGGCATGATCGACCTGGGCCGTCTGGGGCAGCTAGGCAAGGAGGGCGTTTTGGCCCTGCTGGCCGACTCCACCAATGTGGAGCGCCCCGGCTTCACCAAGAGTGAGCGCAGCGTGGGCGACTCCTTTGACGCCCTGTTCCGGGGCTGTGAGCAGCGCATCATCATCACCACCTTCGCCTCCAATGTGGACCGCATCCAGCAGATCATCGACGTGGCCGCCCGGTATGGCCGCAAGGTGGCGGTAACCGGCCGCTCCATGGAAAACGCCATGAAGGTGTCCACCGAGCTGGGCTATATGAAGATCCCCGACGGGGTCCTGGTGGATCTGGCTCATATCAAGAGCCTGCCCAAGAACAAGATCTGCATCATCACCACCGGCAGCCAGGGCGAGACCATGTCGGCCCTCACCCGCATGGCTTTCAATACCCACCGCCAGGTGGACATCCAGGCCGGCGATCGGGTGATCCTCTCCGCCTCCGCCATTCCCGGTAATGAAAATGCCATCGGCAGCGTGATCAATGAGCTCTACCGCAAGGACGCCGAGGTGGTGAACGAGCGGGAGCGGGCCCTCCATGTGTCCGGCCACGCCTGTCAGGAGGAGCTGAAGATCATCCACGCTCTGGTGAAGCCCAAATTCTTCATCCCCGTCCATGGTGAGCAGCGGATGCTGAAGATCCACGCCAAGCTGGCCCAGCAGATGGGCATGAATCCCAAGAACATCATTATCAGCGACATCGGCAAGGTCATTGAGCTGACCCCCAACTCCGCCAAGATCAACGGCACCGTACCCGCCGGCCGTGTGTTCGTGGACGGCTATGGCGTGGGCGATGTGGGCAGCGTGGTGCTGCGGGACCGCAAGCATCTGGCCGAGGATGGCATGATCGTGGTTGTCGTGTCCATGTCCGGTGAGGACGGCTCTGTGGTATCCGGCCCGGACATCATTACCCGCGGCTTTGTCTACGTGAAGGAATCTGAGGGTCTGATGGAGGAATTGCGGAAGGTGTCCATTACTGCGCTGGAGAACTGCCAGCGGGACAGCCTCACCGATTGGGCTGCCATCAAGTCTGAGATCAAGAACTCCATCTCCAGCTTCCTTTATAAGAAAACCAAGCGCAACCCCATGATCCTTCCCGTTATCATGGAGGTCTGATACAAACGATGAAAGCGGCTGCCGCGTCTGCGGCAGCCGCTTTTTTCATTAAAACGGGGCCGCTGCCTTTGGCAGCGGCCCCTTGTGCTTGTCGAAACTTACTTCAGGTTGAAGAAAGCGTCCATACCCAGGTACTCAGCCACATCGCCCAGCTCCTCCTCGATGCGGAGCAGCTGGTTGTACTTGGCCACACGGTCGGTACGGCTGGGAGCGCCGGTCTTGATCTGGCCGGCGTTGGTGGCCACCACGATGTCGGCAATGGTGGCATCCTCGGTCTCACCGGAGCGGTGAGACACGACGGCGGTGTAGCCGGCACGGTTGGCCATCTGGATGGCATCCAGAGTCTCGGTCAAAGTGCCGATCTGGTTGACCTTGATGAGGATGGAGTTGGCGATCTTATTCTCCAGGCCCATCTTCAGGCGCTCGGTGTTGGTGACGAACAGGTCATCGCCCACCAGCTGGACACGGTCGCCCAGAGCCTTGGTCAGCATGGCCCAGCCCTCGATGTCGTCCTCGCCCATGCAGTCCTCCATGGAGACGATGGGGTAGTTGTCGGCAAACTTCTTCCACATATTGACCATCTGCTGCTTGGTCATGGACTTCTTGGCCTTGGGCAGGTCATAGCAGCCAGTCTCAGCATTGTACCAGTCGGACACAGCGGCGTCGATAGCGATCTTGAAGTCCTCGCCGGGCTTGTAGCCGGCCTTCTCGATGGCAGCCACGATGCACTTGAAGGCGTCCTCGTCCTTCTTCAGGTTGGGAGCGTAGCCGCCCTCGTCGCCCACGCCGGCGGCGGGGGTGCCGTTCTCCTTCAGCACGCTCTTCAGGGTGTGGAACACCTCGGCGCACATACGCAGGGCCTCACGCCAGCAGCAGGCGCCCACAGGCATGATCATGAACTCCTGGATGTCCACGTTGTTGGTGGCGTGAGCGCCGCCGTTCAGGATGTTCATCATGGGCACGGGCAGAACCTTGGCGTTGACGCCGCCAATGTAGTTGTACAGGCTGGTGCCCAGGCTCTCAGCGGCAGCCTTGGCGCAGGCCAGAGAGGCGCCCAGAATGGCGTTGGCGCCCAGGCGGCTCTTGTTGGGGGTGCCGTCCAGAGCGATCAGGGCCTTGTCGATGGCGGTCTGATCCAGAACGTTCATGCCCACCAGGCACTCGGCAATCTCAGTGTTGACGTTCTTCACGGCGGTCAGAACGCCCTTGCCCAGGTAACGGCTCTTGTCGCCGTCACGCAGCTCACAGGCCTCGTGCACACCGGTGGAAGCACCGGAGGGCACAGCAGCGCGGCCCATGGTGCCGTCTTCCAGATAGACCTCGACCTCAACGGTGGGGTTGCCGCGGCTGTCCAGGATCTCACGGCCCAGAACGTCAACGATCTCAATGATCTGCTTCATGGTAAAAAACTCCTTTCGTATTGGCGGCGGGGGATGATCCCCGCCATACAGGGGTATCGGATTGTGGGGGGCGGGCCTCCGGCCCGCCGGGTCAATATTTGGTACGGCGGAACTTCCGCCGGATACCGCTTCATTCAGGATCAGCGTCTCCCCGCCCATCTCCGCGGGCTTTTCAAGGCGCCCCACGCGGCAGGCCGCGGGGGGACCCCAGTTCTTTTCATCTGCTCGGGGCAAGCACCCGCAAGGGGTACGCCACATCCGTAAGGCGTCAAAGACGCCAACGGCTGTGCAGTAAATTGCCCCGGCATCAAGGTTTTAGCCTTCGGCCAAAACGCTTGGACGGCGCAAGCGCCGCCCGCCTGCGGCGAGGATGAACCTTGAAAAGCCCTTAATTCAGGATCAAGGTTTCGCCATCCATCTCTGCGGGCTTCTCCAGGCCCATCAGATCCAGCATGGTGGGGGCGATGTCGGCCAGGCGGCCGTCCCGCAGCTTCACGTCGGCGCCCACGATGTAAAAGGGCACCAGATTGGTGGTGTGGGCGGTGTAGGGGGTGACCCCATCCTCGTCCAGCATCCGGTCGGCGTTGCCATGGTCGGCGGTAATGAGGGTCACGCCGCCCATCTTGGTGGTGGCCTCCACCACCTTGCCCACGCCCTCGTCCACAGCCTCCACGGCCTTCACAGCGGCGTCAAACACGCCGGTGTGACCCACCATATCGCAGTTGGCGAAGTTGAGGATGATGACGTCGTACTTGCCGCTCTCGATGCGCTTGACGGCCTCCTCGGTGACCTCGGGGGCGCTCATCTCGGGCTGCAGGTCGTAGGTCGCCACCTTGGGAGAGGGGATCAGGCACCGGTCCTCGCCGGGGAAGACCTGCTCGGCGCCGCCGTTGAAGAAGAAGGTCACATGGGCGTACTTCTCAGTCTCGGCGATGCGCAGCTGGGTGTAGCCCTGGCGGGCAATGTACTCGCCAAAGATGTTCTCCAGCTCCCGGTGGGGGAAGGCAATGAGCACATTGGGCATGGTAGCGTCGTACTCGGTGGTGCAGACGTAGGTGACGGGGAAGTAACCCTTCTTCCGCTCCACGTCGGTGAAGGCGGGGTCCACAAAGCAGCGGGTGATCTCCCGGGCACGGTCAGGGCGGAAGTTCATGAAGATGATGGAGTCGCCCTCCTTCACCTTACCCTCCTTGGTGCACACCACAGGCTCCACAAACTCATCAGTGATATTGGCATCATAGGACTTCTGAACGGCATCCACAGGATCGGCGTTCTCAGTGCCCACGCCCAGCACGATGGCGTCATAGGCCCGCTGCAGGCGGTCCCAGCGCTTATCGCGGTCCATGGCATAGAAGCGGCCCATAACTGTGGCCACCTGGCCCACGCCCAGTTCCTTGCACTTGTTTACCATCTGCTCCACATACTCCTTGCCGGAGGCGGGGGGCACATCGCGGCCGTCCAGGAAACAGTGGACGAACACCTTGTGCAGGCCGCGCTTCCTGGCCATCTCCAGCAGGGCGAAGATGTGGGTGATATGGCTGTGGACGCCGCCGTCGGACAGCAGGCCGAACACATGCAGCGCGCCGTCCCGCTCCTTACAGTCGTCCATAGCCTCGATATAGGCCTCATTCTCAAAGAAGGTGCCGTCCTGAATGGACTTGGTGATCCGGGGCAGATCCTGAAACACCACCCGGCCTGCGCCGATGTTGGTGTGACCCACCTCGGAGTTACCCATCTGTCCCTCAGGCAGGCCCACATCCATGCCGGAGGCCGCCAGCTTGCAGCCGGGGTTCTCGGCAAAGATCCTGTCCAGATTGGGGGTGTGGGCGGCGGCAATGGCATTGCCCGACTGATCGCCGCGCAGGCCGAAGCCGTCCATGATAATGAGGGTAGTCGGTGTTTTACTCATAGTTTACCTCTGTTCTAAAAGATCGACATGATGCGTCCGGGCGCTCCGCGCTTCTTACTCCTGATTGGCAGCGTTGACCGCAGCGTCAAGAAAATTTGCCGGCGGCAAATTTTTAGCGCAGGCCCTGCCGGCTATGCCGGCAGGGTGGCACTCCGCAAGAAGCAATTACTCCTGGTTGGCGGCGTTGATGATCTCCACGAAGTCGGGGGCCTTCAGGGAAGCGCCGCCGATGAGGCCGCCGTCCACGTCGGGCTGAGAGAGCAGCTCCTGGGCATTCTTTGCATTCATGGAGCCGCCGTACTGGATGGTGACGGAGCGGGCCACGCGGGCGCCGTACAGCTTGCGGATCACAGCGCGGATGGCCTCGCACACCTCGTTGGCCTGCTCGGCGGTAGCGGTCTTGCCGGTGCCGATGGCCCAGATGGGCTCATAGGCGATGACCACATGACGCATCTTGTCGGCGGGCACACCAGCCAGAGCGGCCTTCACCTGATAGGAGATCAGGTCCATGGTAACGCCCAGCTCACGCTGCTCCAGGCTCTCGCCCACGCACACGATGGGGTACAGGCCAGCCTCCAGGGCGGCGTGGACCTTCTTGTTGACGGTAAAGTCGGTCTCATTGTAGTACTGACGGCGCTCGGAGTGGCCGATGATAACGTACTTCACACCGATCTCCTTGAGCATCTCAGGGGAAACCTCGCCGGTGAAGGCGCCGTGGGACTCATAGTGGCAGGTCTCGGCGCCAATGGCCACGCGGCTCTCCTTGAAGAGGCGCACAGCGGCCTGGAGGTTCACAGCAGGTACGCACAGCACAACCTCACACCACTTGGGCTTGCCGATGAGGGGCTTGAGCTCCTCAGCAAAGGCGCGGGTCTCGGAGAGGGTCTTGTTCATCTTCCAGTTGCCAGCAATGATGGTCTTACGATATCTTCTGTTCATGGGTAAATGGGCCCCTTTCTTCCATTTTCTCTCTTGGGTTTTGATCCGGTTGGATCTGCGGCATATCTTCCGCAGGCTCAGTTTTGACGCTGAGGCGGCGCCTGTCTATTAAGCATCCAGCAGGCAGGCCACGCCGGGCTCGTCGACGCAAGCTCCATATCTCTCGCTTCCCCGCAGGCGGAAAAGCTCGCTCATTTCGCTGCGCCTCCTCTCCCCACGAAACCCGCTTCGCTGGGCTTTCGCGGGGGCCCCGGGAGCTGCCCGGAGCACAATTAAGCGTCCAGCAGGCAAGCCACGCCGGGCAGTTCCTTGCCCTCCATGAACTCCAGGGAAGCGCCGCCGCCGGTGGAGATGTGGGTCATCTTATCAGCATAGCCCAGCTGCTGTACAGCGGCAGCGGAGTCGCCGCCGCCGATGATGGTGATGGCGTTGCTGTTGCTCAGAGCCTCGGCCACAGCCTGGGTGCCCTTGGCAAAGGTGGGGAACTCAAACACGCCCATGGGGCCGTTCCAGATCACAGTGCCCGCATCCTTCACGGCGTCAGCGTAGGCGGCGATGGCCTTGGGTCCGATGTCCATGCCCAGGCAATCGTCGGGGATGTTCATGCTGTCCACCAGGACGGGCTCGGCATCGGCGGAGAACTCCTTGGCGCAGATGGTATCCTCGGGCAGGAGCAGCTTCACGCCCTTCTCCTTGGCCTTCTTCATCATGTCGTTGCAGTAGTCCAGCCAATCCTCTTCCAGCAGGGACTTGCCGATGGAGCCGCCCTGGGCCTTGAGGAAGGTGTAGGTCATGCCGCCGCCGATGATGATGGTGTCGGCGATCTCCAGCAGGTTGTTGATGACGCCGATCTTGGAGGACACCTTGGAGCCGCCCAGGATGGCCACCAGGGGACGCTTGGGATTGGCCAGAGCGCCGCCGATGATCTCCAGCTCCTTCTGGATCAGGAAGCCGGACACGGCGGGCAGGTAGGCAGCCACACCGGCGGTGGAGGCGTGGGCGCGGTGAACGGCGCCGAAGGCGTCGGACACGTATACCTCAGCCATATCAGCCATGGCCTTGGCCAGAGCGGGATCGTTCTTGGTCTCCCCCTTCTCAAAGCGGGTGTTCTCCAGCAGCAGGATCTGGCCGGGCTGGAGAGCGGCGGCCTTGGCCTGGGCGTCGGAGCCCACCACATCGGAGGCCATGATGACCTCACGGCCCAGCAGCTCGCTCAGGCGCTTGGCAACAGGAGCCAGAGACAGCTTGGCCAGGGACTTCTTCCACTCCTCCTCGGTGATGGAGGCGGGGTCCTTTCCCTTCTCGGCCTGCTTCTTCACATAGGAATCAAAGGTGGCCACGGGCTTACCCATGTGAGAGCAGGCGATCACGGCGGCATTCTGATCCAGCAGGTACTGGATGGTGGGCAGGGCCGCGCGGATGCGCTTGTCGTCGGTAATGACGCCGCTGCCATCCTTGGCCATGGGCACATTAAAGTCGCAGCGCAGCAGTACCTTCTTGCCGGCCACGTCGATGTCTTTTACGGTCTTCTTGTTGTAGTTCATACTATACTAGCTCCTTTCATCTCGCCTTCCCCGGCCAATCCGGGAAAATCCAGTTGTCGCAGGGCTTCGTACGCCAGGATCGCCGCTGAGTTGGAAAGATTGAGGCACCGGGCCTGTGCCCGGATCGGAATACGAATACATCGCTGGCGGTATTTCTCCCGGAATTCCTCCGGCAGTCCGGCGGTCTCCTTACCGAAGATGAGATAGCACCCATCCCGGAACGTGGCCTCTGTATAGGGCCTGGGAGCTTTGGAGGTAGCCAGCCAGATATCCTCCGCGCCGGTTTTCTGAAAGAAGTCCTCCAGATTTTCATATACCCGCAGATCCACCAGATGCCAGTAGTCTAAGCCGGCCCTTTTTACGGCTTTGTCACTGATATCAAAGCCCAAAGGCTTGATCAGGTGGAGTCGAATCCCGGTAACAGCGCAGGTACGGGCGATGTTGCCGGTGTTTTGAGGTATTTCCGGTTCGTAGAGCACGATATTCAGCATTTTATTCCCTCTTTACACCTCTATCACTGTTCAGCGCAGGCTATTGTACTCCAAAATTCCGTGGATTTCAACCGTAAAAGCATGAAAAAGTGGTAAAACGTATAGTTTTCTTTGCGCAAACTATGACTTCTTTCCTTTACTGCATTGCGGAACTGTGGTATGATGCTCACAGACGCAAGATCAGGCAAGGAGGATGAACGCTTTGCAGCGCAAGAAACAGGTACGTCGATTGGTGGTCAAGGTGGGTACTTCCACCCTCACCCGGGACACCGGCAGCCTCAATCTTCAGAATATGGAACGACTGGCCAGGGTGCTCTCCGATCTGGAGGGGATGGGATATCAGGTGGTGTTGGTTTCATCCGGCGCCATCGGCATCGGCACCAAGAAGCTGCGGCTGGACGCCCGCCCCACCGAACTGCGGATGAAGCAGGCCACCGCCGCCGTGGGTCAGTGCATGATGATGCACATCTACGACAAACTCTTCGCGGAATATAACCGCACCGTGGCCCAGATCCTGCTCACCGGCGAAGATGTGGACGCCCCCGTCCGGTCGGAGCATCTGCACAATACCTTTGAGGCACTGCTGGAGCTGGGGGTCATCCCGGTGGTCAACGAGAACGACTCGGTGTCCTCGGCGGAGATCGAGACCGGCCAGTGCAAGGTGCTGGGCGACAACGACACCCTGTCCGCCATTGTGGCCCGGCTGTGCGAGGCCGACCTGCTGGTGCTTCTCAGCGACATTGACGGACTGTACGATGCCGACCCCCGAACCCATCAGTCGGCCCAGCTGATCCACCATGTGGAAGCTGTCACCCCGGAGCTGCGAGCCATGGCCGGCGGCGCCGGCACCTGGCGGGGCACCGGCGGCATGGCCACCAAGCTCAACGCCGCCCAGATTGCCCTGGACGCCGGTATCGAGATGGTCATTGCCAATGGCAGCAATATCGAATCTCTTTATGATATTGTAAACGGCGCCGACATTGGCACCCGCTTCGCCGCCCCCTGAATTACATGACTCATCCCGTAGGGGCCGATGCCCACATCGGCCCGCTTCCACCTCATTATAAAAGGAGTGACAAATTATGACGCAGCTGGAAATGCAGGGTCTGGCCGCCAAAAACGCCAGCCGGGTGCTCTCCATTGCGGGTACCGCCAAGAAGAATGCCGCGCTGGAAGCCATCGCCTCCGCGCTGGAGGCCCGTCAGGAAGAGATTCTGGCCGCCAACCAGGAAGATATGACCGCCGCCAAAGCCGCCGGAATGCGCCCCTCCCTCCAGGACCGGCTGGCGCTGGACGGCTCCCGCATTGCGGGCATCGTGGACGGCGTGCGGCAGGTAGCCGCCCTCCCCGACCCCATCGGTGAGACCACCAAGATGTCCACCCGCCCCAACGGCCTGGTCATCGGCAAGCGCCGGGTGCCCCTGGGGGTCATCGGCATCATCTACGAGGCCCGGCCCAACGTTACCGTGGACGCCGCCGCCCTCTGCCTCAAGTCGGGCAACGCCGTTATTCTCCGGGGCGGCAAGGAGGCCTTCCACTCCAACCAGGCCTTTGTCTCCATCATGCGGGACGCCCTGGAGTCCGCCGGTCTGCCCCGGGACTGCGTGGCTCTGGTCACTGACACCACCCGCCAGAGCGCCACGGAGCTGATGAACCTGACCGAGTATCTGGACGTGCTCATCCCCCGGGGCGGCGCCGGCCTCATTAAAAATGTGGTAGAGAACGCCAAGGTGCCGGTGATCCAGACCGGGGTCGGCGTGTGCCACGTGTACGTCCACGGGGAGGCCGATCTGGATATGGCCGCCCGCATCATCCACAACGCCAAGACCTCCCGGCCCTCGGTGTGCAATGCCGCCGAGTGCCTGCTGGTGGACCGGGCGGTGGCCCGGGACTTCCTGCCCATGGCCTGGCAGCTGCTCCAGACCAAAAACCTGGAGCTGCGGGGCTGCCCCGAGACCCTGGCCATCCTGGGCGACTTTGTGGTTCCCGCCACCGAGGAGGACTGGGATACCGAGTTCGGCGACTACATTCTGGCCGTCAAGGTGGTGGGCGGCTTTGACGAGGCGGTGGAGTTCATCCACGCCCACGGCACCGGCCACTCCGAGGCCATCGTCACCAACAACTACTTTGCCGCCCAGCAGTTCCTGGATCAGGTGGATGCGGCGGCAGTGTACGTCAATGCCTCCACCCGCTTCACCGACGGCAACGAGTTCGGCCTGGGCGCCGAGATCGGCATCTCCACCCAGAAGATGCACGCCCGTGGCCCCATGGGCCTGGAGGAGCTGACCTCCAGCAAGTTTGTCATCTACGGCACCGGCCAGATCCGCTGAGCATAGAATGGAGCGGCCCCATACGGAATTCTTGTTACATACGGCGGGCAGCAATGCCCGCCGTATGAATTTGTAGGGGGTGCTTCCATGCTGGAACGCCAGATCAAGCCGGAGGGCGGCGTGGTATACTGCGACCTGGGCACCCTGTGCCCGGAGGCCGGTCAGATCATTGACTGTACCCTGACCCTGACCCAGGTGCTGCCGGAGCGGCGGGTGGCCCTGGCAGCGGAGCTGATGGACGGGGATACCTGTCTGGGGGCCCGGCTGTTCACCATCCCGCCCCATCATGAACCTGCCGCCGCCGATCTCAGGCTCACCGGCCTGCGCTTCTACCTGCCCGAAGGGACCGACCGGCCCCTCACGCTTCGGGCTGACGCCCACTATATGGACCGGAACGAGCGCTGTTTGCTTTAAAACATACAGGGGCCGCTGCCAATGGCAGCGGCCCCTGTGTTTTTTATTGTTCATCCATAACCTGGAAGATGTGGAATTTCAGATAGAGAGACTGGTCCGCTCCCCACAGCACCGGATGGTCGGGGGCCTGAGTACGGTACTCCACCTGCCGCAGGCGGCGGTGAGCGTCCCGGGCGGCCTCTCCAATGGTCTTGGCCAGCAGCTCGGGGGTCATGAAGTGGGAGCAGGAGCAGGTGGCCAAATAGCCGCCGTTTTTCACCAGTTTGATGCCCCGCAGGTTGATCTCCCGGTAGCCGGTCACCGCCTTCTTGACGGAGGCCCGGGATTTGGTAAAGGCCGGCGGGTCCAGGATCACCAGATCAAACTTTTCGCCTTTTCTCTCGAGCTCAGGCAGCAGTTCAAAGACGTCGTGGCACTCAAAGCGCACCCGATCGCTCATGCCGTTGAGCTCCGCGTTGCGGGTAGCCTGATCCACGCCCAGCTGAGAGGCGTCCACCCCCAGCACCTCCCGGGCACCGCCCTTGGCGGCGTTGAGGGCAAAGGCGCCGGTGTGGGTGAAGCAGTCCAGCACCCGGCCTCCTTTGGCCAGAGGCTGGATGGCCAGCCGATTGTACTTCTGGTCCAGGAAGAAACCGGTCTTCTGGCCCTCGGCCACATCCACCTGGTACCGGACCCCGTTTTCCACAATTTCCACCACCGGGTCAAAGGGCTCGGACAGGAAGCCCTTCACCCGCTCCATGCCCTCCTTCAGGCGCACCTTGGCGTCACTGCGCTCATAGATACCCCGGATAGCGATGCCGTCTTCCGCCAAAATATCCACAAGCAGCTTCAAAATGGTGGATTTCATCCGGTCAATGCCCAGGGCCAGGGATTCCACCACCAGCACATGGTCGAACTTATCCACCACCAGGCCGGGCAGGAAGTCAGCCTCGCCGAAGATGATGCGGCAGGAGGAGGTGTCCACCGTGTCCTTGCGGTACTGCCAGGCGGCCCGCACCCGCTTTTCCAGAAAAGCCTCGTCAATCACGGTGTCCGCCTTCCGGGACAGCACCCGCACCGTGATGGTGGAGGCCCGGTTGAGGAAGCCTACCCCCAGAGGGTAGCCGTTGTAGTCCTCAATGCGGATCACGTCGCCGTCGGCGGGCTGCCCCACGATCTCACCAATTTCGTTGTCATAGATCCAGGGGCCGCCAGCCTTGAATGAGCGGCCCTCTCCCCGCTTCAGGCGGATAGCAGGCATATCAGCCATACACAAAATCCTCTCTATTTAAAATGGGGCGGGGCAGAGCCCCGCCCCTATGGGTTTCGTTCCGGGCCGTGGCCCGGCTTTCTTATACGCCGTGCTTCACCCGGTCGTGCTCCTCGGCCCGCTTGGCGTTGTTGAAGCGGTCCAGGGTACCCACCAGGTAGCCGGTGATGCGGCGGATGCGTTCAAAGGGCACGCCGTCTGCCTCGGTACGGCCGCAGCCCGGGCAGCGGTCCCCGATGATGCCGGAGAAACCGCACACCGGGTCCCGGTCAACCGGGTGATTGACGGAGCCGTAGCCGATGCCGCTCTCCTTCATGCAGCGGATGACCTTCTCAAAGGCCTCCAGGTTGTCGGTGGGATCGCCGTCCATCTCAATGTAGCTGATGTGTCCAGCGTTGGTGAGGGCGTGGTAGGGCGCCTCGATCTTGATCTTGTCGTAGGCGGAGATGGGGTAGTACACCGGTACATGGAAGGAGTTGGTGTAGTAATCCCGGTCGGTGATGCCCTCCATGACCCCGAAGCGGGCCTTGTCCATCCGGACAAAGCGGCCGGACAATCCCTCGGCGGGGGTAGCCAGCAGGGAGAAGTTGAGGCCCCGCTTTTCGCTCTCAGCGTCCATCCGGGCCCGCATATGGGAGATGATCTCCATACCCAGCACCCGGGCCTTCTCGCTCTCGCCGTGGTGAACCCCGATGAGGGCCTTCAGGGTCTCGGCCAGACCAATGAAGCCTACGGACAGGGTGCCGTGCTTCAGCACCTCCCGCACCTCATCGTTCCAGTCCAGCTTCTCGCTGTCCAGCCACACCCCCTGGCCCATGAGGAAGGGGAAGTTGTAGACGTGCTTGCGGCACTGGATCTCAAACCGCTCCAGCAGCTGGTCCACGCACAGGTCCATCATCCGGTCCAGAGACTCGAAGAAGGTGTTGAGGTCCCCCCGGGCCTTGATGGCCAGCCGGGGCAGGTTGATGGTGGTAAAGGACAGGTTGCCCCGGCCATTGCAGATCTCCCGCTCAGGGTCGTATACGTTGCCGATGACCCGGGTGCGACAGCCCATATAGGCGATCTCGGTCTCGGGATGGCCGGGCTTGTAGTACTGCAGGTTAAAGGGGGCATCGATGAAGGAGAAATTGGGGAACAGCCGCTTGGCGGAGCACCGCATAGCCAGCTGGAACAGATCGTAGTTGGGCTCGCCGGGGTTGTAGTTGACCCCCTCCTTCACCCGGAAGATCTGGATGGGGAAAATGGGAGTCTCGCCGCCGCCCAGGCCGGCCTCGGTGGCCAGCATCACATTCTTCATCACCATACGGCCCTCGGGAGAGGTGTCCATACCGTAGTTGATGGAGGAGAAGGGAGTCTGGGCGCCGGCACGGGAATGCATGGTATTCAGGTTGTGGATCAGGGCCTCCATGGCCTGATAGGTGGCCCGGTCGGTCTCCTTCACCGCCCGCTGCTGGGCAAACTTCTGGGCCTTCTCCACGGTGGCCTCGTCCCCGAACTTGGGCACCAGAGCGGCCCGCTCGGCTTCAAAGTATTCCTCGCTGCCCGCCAGAATGGGGCACAGGCCGGTCTCCTTCTCCAAGTCGGCCATGACGGCCTTCAGCTCCTGCTCGGGGTCGCTCTCATCCTCCAGCAGCATGAGGGCCCGGGCCAGGTTCTGGCGGTACAGCCGCTTGAAGGTCTTGCGGACGCCGTCAGCCATGCCGTAGTCGAAGTTCACCACGCTCTGGCCGCCGTGCTGGTCGTTCTGGTTGGACTGGATGGCGATGCAGCACAGGGCGGCGTAGGAAGCGATGTCGTTGGGCTCCCGCAGAGTACCGTGGCCGGTGGAGAAGCCCCCTTCAAAGAGCTTCTTGACATCGATCTGACAGCAGGTGGTGGTGAGGGTCAGGAAGTCCAGGTCGTGAATGTGGATATCCCCCTCCCGGTGAGCCCGGGCATGATCGGGGTTGAGGACGAACATATCGTAGAACTGCTTGGCGCCCTCGGAGCCGAACTTGAGCATGGATCCCATGGCGGTGTCTCCGTCAATGTTGGCATTCTCCCGCTTGATGTCGGAGTCCTTGGCGGCGGAGAAGGTGATGTCCTCATAGGTCTTCATCAGCCGGGTATTCATCTCCCGGGCACGGCTGCGCTCCTCCCGGTACAGGATGTAGGCCCGGGCAGTCTGAATGTAGCCGTTGTCCATCAGTACCCGCTCCACCAGGTCCTGAATGTGCTCCACGCCGGGCTGCTTCTCCCCCTCCACCTCCAGGATGGAGAGGACCTCGTCAGCCAGCCGTTTGGCCTCGGCCTCCTTGCCCGGCTTGTAAGTGGCTCGGAAGGCCTTGTCAATGGCGTCGGCGATCTTCCCTTCGTTGAACTCTGCCAGCCGGCCGTCCCGTTTTCTGATTTTGGTGAGTGTCATTGCGATCCGTTCCTTTCCCGCTCCACTGTTGCAGGCGATTACCGCCCGTTATATTCTGACACAATATCTTGTGCTTTGCTTCTTTACACAACACCCATAATACAGTATCTTGATATATGCCGTCAAGGCACAAAACAAAAAGCCCGTCCCAAAAAGGGGACGTGCTTTTTGTCTGTTTCGCTGATTTTATTTTTGGGCCCGAAGGTCCCTTGACAGGGCTTCTTACAGCAGCACCAGGCCGTACCGGCCCGCCATCTCCCGGAGGAAATCCTCCTCCAGATCCCCGGTGCCATCCCAGAAAGCCCGGCCCTGGTAGAGCCGCAGAGCCTGCTCCAGCAGTTCAGGCACATCGGACCACAGGCACAATGCGTCCTTCACCACATACTGATTTTCGGCAAAGATATCCAGATCGTCCTCCTCCAGGATGGCGATCTTCAGCGCGCCCTGGGGGGACTCCTCCTCGGCCTCCAGAATGTCCTCCATCAGGTCAGGGGTACACTCGATGGTCTCACCCACATCCACATCGGGGGTGATGAACCGGGCCTCCTTCTCGCTGGCGCAGGGGATCACATCCGGGTCCCGCTCCACCGGCTGGAAGGCGGTAAAGTCCACCTGAGCCATAGCCCGTGCCACTGCCTCCAGATGCTCCGGTCCCGCCCCGCAGCATCCGCCGAATATACGGGCTCCGGCGGCGGCATATTGGGGTACAAAGCCCGCCAGCTCCTCCGGGGTACAGCAGGCCCCGGGCAGCCCGGCAGAGGGTTTTGCGATCAGGGGTACGGAGGCATAGGGCATCAGCCGCTCCAGCTGCTCCGCCGTGTCCGCGGGGCTGGTGCAGTTGAGTCCGAAGGCGGACACCCCCATGCCCTGCATGACAATGAGTCCGGCCAACACGTCGGTACCGCCGGGGGTGCGGCCCTCATCGTCGCAGGTGAAGGATACCCACACCGGCTTGTCCGACACACTCTTGCAGGCCAGCACCGCCGCCCGGGCCTGAGCCATGTCGGTCATAGTCTCCAGGAAAAACAGGTCCACCCCGGCAGCTTCCAGCGCGGCGGCCTGCTCCGTGTAGACCGCCACCAATTCCTCAAAGCTGCTCTCACCAAAAGGAACCAGCATCAACCCGGCGGGGGCCATGTCGCCCGCCACCAGCGCACCGTCGCCCGCGGCCTGCCGGGTGAGCTCCACCAGCCGCTGGTTGTATTCTCTTACCTGTCCCATGATGCCCCTGCGCTCCAGGCTGGCCCGGTTGGCGCCAAAGGTGGGGGCCAGCAGAATGCGGCTGCCCGCCTGCACATAGCGCCGCTGCACCTCCAGCAGAGCCTGGGGATGCTCCAGTACCCACTGCTCGGTGCAGGCTCCATCGGGCATACCCAGACGGCGCAGCTCGGTTCCGGTGGCGCCGTCCATCAGAATGGGCATAGATAAGGGAATGGTGTCCATAATTGATTTGTTCCTCCTGTATTGCACATTTGGGTGGTATTATATCACAGTTTTGCGCTCCAATGCAAGCCTGGTTCCCAGGCAAAAGAGACCTGCCGCAAAAAACGGCAGGTCTCTTCTCGTCGGGTTTGGCTCAGCCCGCCCCCACCCGCTTGGTGGCGGTGTGGTAGATGGGCTTCCACTCCACCTTCTTCACCAGAGCGGCAATGGAGATGGGGATGTAGGTAAACATGAAAATGGGGAAGGTAAACACATAGACCAGCTTCCGCAGGGGAGATGCGCTGATGTGCTTCCACTCGGAAAGTACCGTCAGCAGGCCGTAGAAGAACAATCCCACATAGAAGTTCCACAGGGCGGACAGCATAAATCCCACGGTCACGTCGATGACCTTGGCGGCAATATAGGCCGGCTGAGTCATACAGCTGGCCAGGATGATACCGTTGAACAGGATCATCACCAGGGTGAGCAGCATACCGGGGGCCACAGTCACGAACATATCGTAGCAGGAGGTACCCAGCCGTCCGGGGCGGAAACAGCCCTTCAGCAGGGGCACAGTGTAATCCCGGTCCACCTCATAAAAGCCCTTGGACCACCGCAGCCGCTGGTCCCAGGACTGCCGGAAGGTGGTGGGCTGCTCGTCATACACCACGGCGGTGTCGCAGTAGCCGATCTTGCGGCCCTGGATGGCACAGTCCACAGAGAACTGGATGTCCTCAGTGAGCAGGTGGAAGGGCCAGCCGCCGTTCTCCCGAATAACCTTGGAGGACACCAGGAAGCCGGTACCGGACACATGGCAGTTGGTACCCAGCAGGGTGCGGGGGAAGTTGAGGAAGCGGGCCTCCCGCAGGAACCAGATGGAGTATCCGGCGGAGATCCAGTTATCTCCGAAGTTCTTGGAGTTGCGGTAGCAGGTGATGGCGTCGTAGCCCTTATCAAAGGTACGGTTCATCTCGGCCACAAAATTGGGGTCCACCAGATTGTCGGCGTCAAAGATGAAGTAGCCGTCGTAGATGTCCCTGCCCTCCTCCTCCAGGCGGTGGAAGAGGTAGTCCATGGCGTAACCCTTGCCCTTCTTCTGCTGGTCGAAGCGCTCATACACAAAGGCGCCGGCCTTACGGGCCACACCGGCGGTATCGTCGGTGCAGTTGTCAGCCACCACATAGAGGTCCAGCAGCTCTTTGGGGTAATTTTGCTTGTTTAAGCTGTCCAGCAGTTCCCCGATCACCCCTTCTTCATTGCGTGCGGATACCACCACGGCAAAGCGATGGAGCTTTTCAGGCTGATGGGTCTCTTTCCAGCGGCGGCGCACCAGCCCCACCACCACATAGAAGCCCTGGTAGAGGTAGAGCAGGGTGAACAGCAGCACCACTGCAAAATTCAAGTCTTTTACCAATTCTAATATCGTCATTCCATGATCCTCCGTCTGTTGATCGCTGAAGGAACCCGCCCGCGGCAGAGCAGCCGCGTGCATTGCATATCATACCACACCCAAAAAAGATTACAAGAGTGTTACATACCAATTAACAGAAGATTAAGGGAAAGTTTTTATTTCTTTTATACAAATGTAAGAAATCCGACCTCTCCTCTGTAAACAGATTCCATATGACTCTAATTCGCCTGTTTTTGAAACATTCAGCATAGTTTCAGGTAGACATAATACTCTTGTATCATTGCGGTTTTTTCTTGGACGAAAATTTACAAAAAAAGATCCCGCTTTTTTGAAAAAAGCGGGATCTTTTTCCTTACATCTTTTCAGGAGCGGTAACGCCGATGAGGGCCAGGCAGTTGGCAATGACGGAACGCACGGTATCTGCCAGCTTGAGTCGGGCGGAGAGCACGTCGGCCTCCTCCCCCTTGATGCGGCAGGCGTTGTAGAAGCGGTGGAAATCGCCGGCCAGGGTAATGAGGTAACGGTTGACGTGGGAGGGATCGTAATCCCGGGCAGAGATGCGGATCACCTCGGGCAGCTGGGACAGGGTCTTAATGAGGGCCTTCTCCTCGGCGGTGGTGAAGAGGGCGGCATTCACAGCGGCCGCGTCAGGCATCTGGGCGCCCTCCTCGGTGAGGCGGCTCACCAGAGAGCAGATGCGGGCGTGGGCGTACTGGACGTAGTACACCGGGTTATCGGAGTCCTGCCGCACCGCCAGATCCAGATCGAAGTCCAGAGCGGAGGTGGAGGACCGGGAGTTGAAGAAGAAGCGGGCGGCATCCACGCTGACCTCGTCCAGCAGATCCCGCAGGGCGATAGCCTTGCCGGAGCGCTTGGACATCCGGACGGGCTGACCGTCCTGCAGCAGGTTGACCAGCTGCATCAGCACCACCACCAGCCGGTGGGAACCGTCCAGGCCCAGGCCGTCCAGAGCGGCCTGGAGACGGGCCACATGGCCGTGGTGGTCAGCGCCCCAGATATTGATAGCCTTGGAGAAGCCCCGCTTCTCCAGCTTGTTGCGGTGGTAAGCAATATCGGCGGCAAAGTAGGTGTAGAAGCCGTTGGCCCGGCGGAGCACATCGTCCTTCAGGTCCAGCTTGTCCACCTGCTCCTGGGTCTTGCCCTCGGCCATAAACTTCTGCTTGAGCAGAGCGGTGGTGTTGAGCCACAGGGCGCCGTCCTTCTCATAGGTCCAGCCCTTGTCGGCCAGCATCCCCACCGTCTCGGCCACATAGCCGGAGCTGTGGAGGCCGGACTCCAGGAACCACTCATCGTACTCGATCTGGTAGCGGCGCAGATCAGCCTTCATCTTGGGGATGTTGACGGACAGGCCGTACTGGGCCATGGCCTCCTGGCGCTCCTCCTCCGGTTTATCCTTCCAGTCGGGGCCGTGCTGGTCATAGAAGGCCTGAGCCAGTTCCTTGATGTCGTCGCCGTGGTAGCCATCCTCGGGGAAGGGATAGTTCTCCTCACCCAGCACGATCTGGAGATACCGGGCATCGATGGACATGGCGAACTTGTGGATCTGGTTGCCGGCGTCGTTGACGTAGAACTCACGCCACACGTCGTACCCGGCCCGGGTGAGAACGCTGGCCAGAGCATCACCCAGCACGCCGCCGCGGGCGTTGCCGATGTGCATGGGGCCGGTGGGGTTGGCAGAGACGAACTCCACCATTACCTTCTCGCCGTGGCCCTCGTCCACCGCGCCGTAGGTGCTCCCCTCAGCCTGGATGTCGGTGAGGACCTCACCGTACCACTTGCTGCCCAGGGTGAAGTTGAGGAAGCCGGGGCCGGCGATCTCCACCTTATCAAAGAAGGTACCCGCCAGGTCCAGATTGTCCACAATGGTCTGGGCGATCTGCCGGGGGGCCTTGTGGAGAGCCTTGGCGCCCGCCATGGCGAAGGAGGAGGCGTAGTCGCCGTGGGTGGGGTCCTTGGGGATCTCGATGGTTGCCTTGACCTCCGCCCCTGCGGGCAGCAGGCCCTGGGCCGCGGCCTTCTCATAGGCCGTCTGGGTCAGCTGGGCGACCTGCTCCCGGGCCGCCTGGATCATATTGGACATATCTATCACCTTTTCTTTATTTCTCAAAAATGCAAGCATTTTTGAGAGAGAATGCAGCCCGCCGCGCGCATCCTCTGTCCGCCAAAGCGGCCAGAGCCCACACTTGCGGGCTGAGATGTGTTTTTCCCGAGGCTCATGTCCCCGGGAAAAACGGATTTTTATTACTCCGTTTGGGGATGGAACTATGCTGCGGTTTTACTGGCGGATGCTGTTTCCCTTCTGCCGCACCTGGATATGGAAGAGGTTCTCCCCCGCCACCGCATGGTCGATCTCCAGGGCGTAATTGATCTCGATGCTGCCGCCCAGAGGGCTCAGCTCGGCTCGCATCTTCTTGGTGTTGATGCCTACCGCCAGAGCGCCGTAGGGCGTGTTATACATGGACAGGTGCCGCCGCCCCTCCTCAAAGACCATCTGGGAGTTGACCTCCCCTACCCGCAGCAGGGTGACCCGCTCGGGCTCGATCTGGAAGGTGGTAAGGGTACCCTCCAGCCCGGTGAGCTCGCTCTCCTGATAGCTGAGGGTGTAGCCGTCCTCCCCGTCGGGGGACAGTCTGCCCTCGGTCACCAGTTCGATGACCTCCGGCTCCTGGTCCTCAAAGGACTGCTTGCCCTGAATGGATATGATAACGTTGTTCTCCATGGTTCTACGTTCCCTCTTTATCGGCCCTTCCGGCCGCAAATTGCACCATATTATATCCAATTCCCATCCCAATGTAAAGGGCTGGTTTTCAATAGCAGCTGATATCCACCTGGCCCACGGTGCCGGTGACGTCCCAGCCCAGGAAAATGGAGGCCAGCCGGGAGAAATCCTCCTGCCGGTCGCTGACAAAGTACCGGCAGCTGCCTCCCTCCGTCTTTCCGGACAGAGCGTCGTCGGCTGCCAGCCGGGCGGCAGCGGCCCGGGCGCCCTCCGCTCCGGCGTTGACCAGCCGGACCTGGGGCCCCATTTGGGCGGCGATCACATCCTGGAGCAGCGGATAGTGGGTACAGCCCAGCACCAGGGTGTCCACTCCCGCCTCCTTCAGGGGGGCCAGGTACTCCCCCGCCACCGTCTCGATGACAACATCGCCGGGCCGGAAGCGCCCGTTTTCCACCAGGGGCACAAAGAGAGGACAGGGCTGAGCGGTCACCTGGGCCGCCGGGTCGCCCTTGCGGATGAGGGCCTCATAGGCGCCGCTGCGGATGGATGCCTGGGTGCCGATGAGTCCGATCCTGCCGTTTTGCGTGGCCTCCGCGGCGGCGGCGGCGGCAGGGGCCACCACACCCAGCACCGGGATGGGGTTCTCATTGGCCAGGATGTCCAGGGCCGTGGTGGACACAGTGCCGCAGGCAATGACGATGAGTTTCAGATCAAAGGTACGCAGAAAGGCCACGTCCTGGCGGGCGTACCGGATGATGGTCTCCTTGGAGCGGCTGCCGTAGGGCACCCGTCCGGTGTCTCCGAAATAGACGATATCCTCGCCCGGCAGCAGGCGGCACAGCTCCCGCACCGTGGTCAGGCCGCCCAGGCCGGAGTCAAATACGCCAATGGGTCGACTGTCCAAGGCGTTCCCTCCTTGTAATACTATGGTTCTTTTAATGATAGGGGAAACAGGGCAGGAAAACAAGGGGTTATTTTCACATTTTTCCCTCCCTGGTTTGACATTTCTTCGGGGGTGATTATAATATGAGAGTGGGGTATGGTCCCTCCTGCCCCAACGTCATGACAGCGAGGAGGTCGCATTGGTATGAAGCTGGAACTGACGACCAAGCAGTTTCGCCGTCTGCTGGATATGGCCTATATCGGCAACTGGATCTTGAATTCCACCCGGGGCGACGACCGGTTCAGGGACTATGACGAGGTAGAGAGCCTGCTCTTCGCCAAGGCCCGGGCGGAGGGAATGCCCACGCTGGCCGAGGACTGGCAGGGCGAAGTGGTCCCCTCCCGCGCCTTTGCCGAGGGCGGCATCCACGAGGCCATCATGGAATATGAAAACAATGTGTTCTTCGATATTCTGGCGGAGGACCTGGCCCGCCGGGACATGGACGATGCCCCCATCGACGAGAGCAATTATGACGAGCTGGCCAGCCGCATCGACGCCTATATCGCTGAATTTGAGGAACACGGCACCGATAACATTCTGGTAGACAGCGATCACCTGTAAGACGGCTCAAAGCCCCTGCCATATGGCAGGGGCTCTTTTTATGCCTTCGGCTGGTCCTCCTTCAGATCCTCCAGCGTCAGCGCCATCAGTTCCTCCTTGCCGGGAGCCTCCAGGGCGGCCACCCGGTCGGACTGGCGGGCCACCGCCCGCTCGAACAGGTTGCGCACATCCCGGGCGTTGCCGAAGTTCTCATCCCGCTCTTCATACAGAGTTTTAAAATACTCCCCGGCATACTTCTGACTCTCATCACTGAGTGTATACCCATTTTTCCCACACATGGAGCAGAAGATCTCCATGAGCTGTTCCCCATTATAATCCTCAAAATAGAAATACTTGTTGAACCGGCTCTCCAAACCGGGGTTGGCGTGGAGGAAGCGGTCCATCAGCTGGGTGTAGCCCGCCACGATGACCACCAGATCCGCCCGGTGATCCTCCATTCCCTTCAACAGAGTCTCAATCGCCTCTCTGCCAAAGTCGTTGGGGTTGTCCTGACCCGCCAGGGCGTAGGCTTCATCGATGAAGAGCACGCCCCCCAGGGCCTTCTGGATCACCTCGCTGGTCTTGATGGCGGTCTGTCCCACGAACCCGGCCACCAGACCGGATCGGTCCACCTCCACCAGCTGCCCCTTGGACAGCACGCCGATGGCCTTGTACAGCTGGGCCAGCAGCCGGGCCACCGTGGTCTTGCCGGTGCCCGGATTGCCCATGAACACCAAATGAAGGGACAGGGGCGGCACCGGCAGATCGTGCTCCTGCCGCAGCTTGCGCACCTTCACCAGGTTGACCAGGCTCTTCACGTCGGCCTTTACCTTTTCCAGGCCGCACAGCTCGTCCAGCTGGGCCATCAGCTCCTCCAGAGTAGGCTCCGGCTCCGCCGGCTTGTCCTCCTCCTTTTGCTCCACCGCCGGAGCGGTCTGAGGCGTTTGAGGGGCGGGCCTGCGGGTCACAAAGTCCCCCACGTCCAGAGGCGCCTTCTCCCCCTTCAATCCCTCCTGATCACACAGGGCGGAGAGGGCATCGGCGCACTGGTTGACAAACCCGGCCTCGGCCTCGCTGACCTGATCGTCCACCGCAGCAAAGAGCAGCAGCATCAGGGTGGTCAAATCGATAAACCGGCGGGCCAGGCCGCTGCCCGCTACCTTATCACAGGCCCGCATCCGGTTGAAAAATTCCGGCGGCCGGAATCCCGGATAACCCGCCACGGCCGAGGACAGCTCCCAAAACAGCACTGATGGGACCGGATTGCCTTTGGTGTAGATGGCGTTGTAGAATTCCACATATCTGGGGGTGAGAGAGGCTCCATCCCGCTGCCACAGACCCAGGGCGCAGGCACGAAAGAAGGGATCGGCCTCCCGGCCAAACCGCTCCCGCAGCACCTGGTCCGGGATCTGACGCCGGAACGCGGCCACAGCTTCACTGTACTGTTTATGGGCTTCCGCAGCACTGATGGAACCTTTCATACGTTCCGCCTCCCCTGCTCTCTTGCCTGCTATGATAATGTCTTGGATACGCATTATTATAGCCAATTTGTTTTGACGGTGCAACCCCGCCCATCAGTTGACATAATTGTTAAAAAACTTTTATATTTCCTGAAGTACCGTTGACGGGCCGCGCGTCGGCGTTGTACAATAGACACAAGAATGTCGATTGGAGGGATTTCCTATGGCATCCAGACGAAGCAGGGACGACCGTCCCAAAATGATCCACTGCGAATACTGCGGCGAAGACTACGCCTCTACTTATAAGCACTGCCCTTTCTGTGACGAGGTCCCGTTAGACGACGAGGAGTTTGACGGCGATGAGGATTTCTCCCACCGTGCCCGGGGCGGCAAGCGGTTGGCGACCAACACCAGAGGCGGCGGCTATGGCCGGGGCCCCTCCCCCCTCCGTCTGGTGGGGATCATTGTCTCTCTGGCTATCATCATCGCGGCGGTTATCATTGTGATCTCAGTGATCATTCCTCTGGTCACCAAGGGCGGCTCTGTGGACGATCCGCCCGGCGTGGAAAGCGTTATGCCCACCGACTCCGCCCAGCCCAGCGTGGAACCCACCGACTCCCCCGAGCCCTCGGAGACCATTCCCGCCGACCAGACCGCCACTGACTTTACCTTGAGTCTGACGGAGTTCTCCCTCAGCAACCGCTATCCCGATCCCATTACCCTGAAGGTGACCTTCATCCCCGAGGGCTCCACCGGTACCATCACCTGGACCAGCAGCAATCCCGAGGTGGTCAGCGTGGATGAGACCGGCAAGGTAAGCCCCGGCTCCAAGACGGGCAACGCCACCATCACCGCCACCATGCCCGGCGGCGTGACCCGCACCTGCCTGGTCCACAACTCGGTGACTACCGGCGGCTCCACTACCACCGGCTCCGGCTCTGGCACTACCACTACGACTCTGTCCCTGAACCGGACGGATTTCACCCTGAGCAAGACCTACCCCTCCTTCCAGGTGAAAGTGAGCGGCACCTCCTCCACCCCCGTGTGGAGCATCGGCAACAGCGCCGTGGCCACCGTGGCCTCCAACGGCACCGTGACCTATGTGGGCAAGGGCACCACCACCCTGACCTGCACCGTGGACGGCAAGACTCTGACCTGCACGGTGCGCTGCACCTGATTCAACCAACAAAGGAAGCCCCGGACGGCAGAGCCGTCCGGGGCTTCCTTTGTTTGGAGGATTCCATCTGTATCTCATCACTCGGCAGAGCCAGGTGTTGTCTTTGGTCTGCCCCCACAGCCGGGGGGCAGTCACAAGGGCGGGCCGGTCTGTTGAACGCGCTCTGGATGGCATTTGTCCTCCGCGCGCTCCCGGCGCGGCGCCCTTGCCGTCTTGCTTGGCTGTGTTTATAAGATACCACAGCCGCCCTGTCGAGTGATGGATAATTTTTGGACCTTATGTAAACGTTTTATGAAGTGCCCTTCTGTCCGAAGTCCATGCCGCCGGACAGTCCGTCCTTCTCCAGCATCCGCTCCAGCACCTCCACGTCGGCGGTGATGTCCATGGTGTCCACCTCAAAGAGGCGGTCCAGCTGCTTCTCGAAGCCGTCCACCACCTTGTCCATCATACCCTCAATGCGGGCCTTGGCGGTACGGATATTCTCCCCTTCCACGCCCTGGTCCTCCATGCGGGCGTAGGCCTTGAGGATCTTCAGGGTGGTGGGCAGATAGTAGTTGAGGAAGGAGCGCAGTTGCCCCTCCTTGCTGGGGTTCTGTTTCACATAGCCGTAGATCTTGCTGGTGATCTCGCCGATCCGGTCGATCTTGCGGCTCATCTCGGCATCATCAATGTCATCGTTGAGGCGGCGGATCTCCCGGAGCACCGCGTCGTCGTCCCGAATATCCAGAGGTTCCTCCTCATCCGCGCTCTGCTCCGGAGCCTCCTCCGCCGGTTCCGGCTCATCCTTCAGGCCCTCATCGCTGAGGATCAGCTGATAGGAGGACATATCCAGATAGCCCGCAGGCAGGATGCCTCGGTCCAGCATCTCCTGCAAATCGTTGCACGCCTTACGCACAGGCACCGGCATGGCGTGGGCCAGCTGAACCACCGACACGCTCTCCCGCCGGCCGATGAGGGCTAGATATTTCCGGAACCGTCGGATCTTGCGGGTATTGAGGGTGCCCGCCAGCATGAGAGCCAGGCCGCCTGTACACAGGCCGAGCACCGGAGACAAAACAGCCAGCGACAGTGGGAATCCCCAGATACTGTTCACCACCGGCAGTCCCGACGCGGCGGCAATACCAAAGATAATGGCCATAGCGGCGCCGCCGATGGTCATGGCCTTGCCTCTGCCAAAGCCCAATCCTCTGCCCGCCGCCCCTGCGGGTGGGGTACGAAATCCCTGGGTTCCGGGGCTGGGCCCCAGATAAGGAAATTGCGGTCTGCGTCCCAAGGCATTCAGCTTGCGGAAGAGCAGGATCAGCCCCACAAACCACAGTGGACTGACCAGCAGGATCAGCGTCACGATCCAGGAACCCAGATCTCCGTTCCCGTCCTGACGGCCGTATCGGTTATATGCCATAGATACCGCCCCTTTTTTGCAGTCTAAAGTCAAAAAACATTGTCATTCCATCACAAAAGTGTCAAAGTTTCGCTGGATATGATCTGATGGATGGGCCATGCTGTAATGGCGGACAACCGCCGATATGATCCGCCGCCCAGGTGCATATAATCATACACTGAATCGTCTTTTCTGTAAAGCGATTTCCGCCGTCGGACCATGTAACCAATCTGTAATTGCTTTTCTCATAGGAAACACCTATAATATGGGTTACTGAATCATTTTTGATGCAGCCCGGCAGTTTCTACCGTCTTTCTGGTAACCATCTGCCGGATGTTCTGCCCAGGCCATGGGCCGGGCAATCATACGAGTTGGAGTGATCGAATATGGCACAAACAGCGGGCAAGCGGACCGCTCAGGCCGAAAAGCCCAAGGGCGGTAAGATCGCCCTCATCGTGGCGCTGGCGGTGGTCGTCGTTCTGATCGGCGGCTACCTGATTCTGTGCGCCGTGGCTGGCAGCAGTACCTTCCTGCCCAATACTACCATCGCCGGAATCCCCGTTGGCGGTCAGACCCATGAGCAGGCACTGGACACCCTCAAGACCCAACTGCCTGACCGGCTCTCTCAGCTTTCCGTGCCCTTTGTGTGCGAGGGACAGGAATTCACCATCCCGGGCAGCGACGCCGCAGTGGATGACCAGGCTGTAGAATCCGCCCTCCAGGAGGCCCTGGACCATCAGTCGGGCAACTTCTTCACCCGGGGAGCCCAGTATCTTGGGTCCATCACCGGTGGGGCCCAATATTCTGTTCCCGTGATCCTGAGAGACACCCCCGCCGTTGTGACTGAGGCGGTGGAAAAATATGCTGATCCTGAGGCCCAGACCACCTGGGAGGTATCGGGTGATCAGTTGGTGTTCCACAAGGGCGTCACCGGCCGCACCATTGATGTAAACGCGCTCACCGACGCCGCCGCGGAGCGCTTCACCCAGCTGCTCAACGACAGCAATGCGGAAAACGCTCCTCTGGAGACCCAGGTCACTACCGCCCCTCCCCTGGACCCGGATTTTGATGCCATTCAGGAGGAGGTCACCGTGGAGGCAGCCGACGCCTACTTAGACAAGAGCACCAAGCAGATCGTGCCCTCTGTCACCGGCGTCAGCCTGGATAGTGCCGCTGCCAAGTCCGCTTTGGACAGTGCGGCGGAGGGCTCCGACGTCTCCGTGCCCCTGACCAAGACAGAGCCCAAAATGACCACCGCCAACCTGGAGGCCAACCTCTTTAAAGATGTGCTGGGCACCGGCACCACCAGCTGCGCCGGTCCTTCCAACCGCTGGTACAACATCGACCTGGCTGCCAGCCGGGTCAACGGCACCATCCTGCTGCCCGGCGAGGTATTCTCCTACAACGACCTGGCCGGCCCCTATACCAAATCCAGCGGCTACAGGGACGCGGGCACCTACCAGAACGGCCAGAGCATCGACGCCACCGCCGGCGGCATCTGCCAGCTCTCCTCCACCATTTACTGGGTCACCCTGAAAGCCAATTTGGAGACCGTGGAGCGATCCAAGCACGCCTTTAACGGCGGCTATATGCCGGTAATCGGCACCGACGCCACCGTCTGGAGCAACCAGATCGACTTCAAATTCAAAAACAGCACCGATTATCCCATTAAGATCGAGACCTATCAGGATAGGAACCACAAGCTCCACGTCACCATCTACGGCACCGACAGCACCGGCATCCATGGAGAGCCCTATTCTGTCACCGTTTCCACCATCCCCTATAAAAACACCTATAAACCTGATCCCAACCACCCCGCTGGCGCCGAACCCAAGCGCGACCCCAATTACTCCCGCTACAACGGCGTGACGGTGGATGTGTATCAGAAGCTGGTAGATAAGAACGGCAACACGGTAGATACCATTTTCCTCTACCGCAACAGCTATAAGTCCTCCGACGCGGTGTACTATTATAACCCCGCCGACGCGGCCCGCTGGGGCATTGATCCTTCCACCGGTCTGAAAACGCTGACTCCGGTGGAACCCACGCCTACCGCCACGCCGTCGGCCACACCCAGCGCCACACCCTCCGCAACGCCCAGTGCAACCCCGTCGGCTACTCCCACGGCCACGCCTACCGCTACGCCGTCGGCAACGCCCAGCCCGGCGCCCAGTGCCATTCCCACACCGGAGCCCACACCTACCACCGGCCCCGGTATGCCGCCTGAAGAGAGTGTGCCGCCCGTATCAGAGTCCCCCGCGGCCTGACCGTACCCTTCTGCAAGGCCCCCCGCCCGGCGGGGGGCCTTGCTTGCCCAAATACGAAATGAGAAAGGAATCACTATGTTTGAAGGATTTTCTGGGTCCACCGTGGACTTTATGTGGGGCATCCGCTTTAACAATGAAAAGTCCTGGTTTGAGGCCCACAAGGAGGAGTACCTCACCCACTTCCAGCGCCCCATGAAGGAACTGGCCAATGAGGTCTACGCCCGTTTTCTGGACAAGCACCCCGACCTGGATCTGGTGTGCAAGGTCTCCCGCATCTACCGGGATGCCCGGCGGCTCTTTGGCCGGGGCCCCTACAAGGACCACCTGTGGATGAGTCTGGTCCGCCCCCATGTGGAGCCCGGCTCCGAGCCGGTGTTCTGGTTTGAACTGGAACCGGAGGGCTGGTCCTGCGGCATGGGCTTCTGGATGGCTCCCGCGGTGACTATGGCCAAATTCCGGGCCCGGATGGACCGGGACCCCAAGCCCATGGAACAGCTGGCCCGCCGTCTCAATAAACAGGACCGGTTTATTCTGGAAGGCACGGACTACAAGCGCCCCAAGACCGCTCCCTCCCCTCTGCTCCAGCCTTGGTACAGCAAAAAGAGCTTTGCTCTCTCCCACAGCGCCCCTCATCAGGAGCTGCTGTGGAGTCATGAACTGGCCGATGTCCTGGTGGACAGCTACGAATTCCTGCTGCCCTATTACCAGTATATCCTTTCCCTCAGCGGCGATCCCGATCCCCGCCAGGCCTGATTAACAGATTTTGTGTGAAAACTTCCCCATCGCCCCGCACATACTAACCACACAACGGTGAAATGGGGGCGAGGGGCGTGAGTCAGCGTCAAAAGCGGTGGATGGTAGTCCTTCTGGCAGTGTCTCTGGTCTGTCTGACCTTCTCCATGCAGGCCCGTCAGAACGCGTTATCTGTTGACGCCCCCACTCAGCTGCCTCAGCAAAAACTCATCGCACTTACCTTTGATGACGGGCCCCGCCGCTCCACCACCACCCGTCTGCTGGACGGACTGGCGGAGCGAGGCGTAAAGGCCACCTTTTTCCTCATTGGCCGCCAGATTACTGATAATGCTGACGTGGTGGAACGGATGGACCGGGAGGGCCACCAGATCGGCATCCATACTTTTGATCATGTGCAGCTCACAGACCTGAACCAGACAGATTTTGACGCCCAGGTGGCGTCCACCCGCACCCTGCTGAAGGACCTGTTAGGTCACAACGATTTTCTCCTCCGTCCGCCCTACGGCAAATGGGACGAGGGCGTAAAAAAGCGGGCAGGCTGTCCCATCATCCTGTGGTCCATTGACCCGGAAGACTGGGACGACAAAAACACCGACCGGGTGGTAAAAGAAGTTGTGTCCCAGGCCCGTGACGGCGGCATCATCCTGCTCCACGACATCTATCCAGAATCGGTGGACGCCGCGCTGCAAATTGTGGATAAACTCCACGCTCAGGGCTACTACTTCTGCACCATTGACCAGCTCTTTGCCGTCCGGGGATTCTCGCTGAAGCCCGGCCAGGTATATCGGAGCGCCTATCCTTGAACAGAAAAGGACCTGCCTCACGGCAGGTCCTTTTTGCAGCTTTATGCGAATTTCTCAATATAGCCCATGACAAAGATGATGAGAACGATGATGGGCACCACCACGGTGAAATACAGCCGCAGCCTGGCGGGAAATCGCACGCCCCTGCCCTGATCGGCCTCGGCCAGGAAGCCGTCGAAGCCCCAGGCAACCTTTTTGGACAGGCAGCAGAAGAGCAGATAGATCACAGAACCAATGGGCAGCAGGTTGTTGCTCACCAGGAAATCCTCAAAGTCCATGATTCCCATACCCAGGATCTGAATGGAGCTCCACAGGTTGTTGCCCAGCAGGCAGGGCAGGCTGAGCAGGAAGATGAGCACCAGGTTGATGGCCACCGCCTTACCACGGGACACCCCCCACTTGTCCATCCAGCAGGCAAGAATGTTCTCAAACACAGCGGTGATGGTGGACAGGGCGGCAAAAAACAGGAACACAAAGAACAGAGCGCCCCACAGCCGTCCGCCGGGCATGGCGTTAAACACGTTGGGCAGGGTCACAAAAATCAGCTTGGAACCGGCGTCTGGATTAACGCCGAAGGCAAAGGCAGAGGGGAAGATGATCAGGCCGGACACAAAAGCCACGCAGGTATCCAGGATGCCCACGCTGATGGTCTCGCCGAAGAGGCGGCGGTCCTTGCCGATGTAGCTGCCGAAGATAGCCATGGCGCCAATGCCCAGGCTCAGGGTAAAGAAGGCCTGTCCCATGGCGGCGTAGATGGCCTCAGCCAACCGGAAGTTGCCGTTGGCGTCGTACATCAGGTTGTCAAAGTTGGGTACCAGGTAGAACTCCAGGCCCTTGATGGCGCCTGGCAGAGTGATGGCCCGGATCGCCAGGATCACCAGCAGACAGAGCAGGCAGAGCATCATAAATTTGTTGGCCTTCTCCACACCGTTGCGCAGACCCCGGCTGCAGATCACCATGCCCAGCACGATTACGATAGCCATAAAGAGCAGCTGCATCCCAGGCTCAGCCACCATGCCGCCAAAGGTCTGCTCCACGCCCGCCTTATCCAGGCCCTCAAACTGACCGGCAGCGATTTTGAAGAAGTACATCAGCAGCCAGCCGGCAATGGTGGTGTAGAACATCATCAGCAGATAGTTGCCCGCCATACCGAACCAGCCATACCAATGCCACTTGGTGCCCTTGGGCTCCAACTCCTGGAAGGACACAATAATGCTTTTCCGGCTGGCCCGGCCCACGGCAAACTCCATCGCCATGATGGGCAGGCCCATGGCCACCAGAAACACCAGATAAATCAGCACAAAGGCGGCGCCGCCATACTGTCCCACGATGTAGGGGAAACGCCAGACGTTGCCCAGGCCGATGGCGCATCCGGCGGAAATAAGCACGAAGCCCAGCCGGGACGCAAAGGTCTCTCTCTCTTTCACAATTTTTCCTCCTTGGCTTGGCCACCCGGCGGCGGCCTTCTGAGCCGGTTCTGCCAGAGAGCCGGCCCCGCTGTTCTCTCGGAAGGAACCGCCCTCCACAAAGAGAATTCCCGCGGTCCTCACCGCGGGAAACAAGCTGCTTTTCCGTTCAAACAGTACATTTTGTCCTTTTTCCTTTAAACGCCTGTGAAAACGGTGCGTAAAGCAGTTGATTCAGCAGACATTATCATAGCCGATTTTATCAGCTCTGTCAATGCAAAGCGCTACATTGATCTGCATTATTATCCATTTTTCTTACAGCCAATCCTCTACTACGTCCCGCAGCGTCACCGGCGACACCTGATTGCGGCAGACCAGCTCGGCCAATTCATCAATGCGCCCGGCGCTCACCGTGATGTTGGGTACCGTCTGACTGTCACCATCCGGTCCAGTCACCTTGATGCCGTAGCTCTCGCAGCACAGCCCTCCTACCGCCATCTCATCCACCAAAATAGCATAGCGGTATCCACAGCCCTGCGGGCTCTCCAGCAGCAGCTCTCGCATAGCGCGCTCCCCCTTTGTGCGTTTCTATGACTCAATTATACAACTTTACCATAAATTGTAAAGTTTTACCGTTCGTATTTTTTCGTCAGAAATCGCCTTATGGTGGTCAGGCCAGCTTTCGCTCTGCCCAAGTATAAAGGAGCACCGCACCCAGAATAATGGCCGCACCCAACAGCTGCGCAGGGGTGGGGATCTCTCCAAACAGGGGAACTGCCATGGCGCCGGAGAACACCGGCTCGCACAGCTTGACCGCCGATACATAGGCGGGGGACAAATATTTCAGACACCAGCTGAACAGACTGTGGCCCATGAGTGTGCACAGCACAGCCAGTCCCAGGCCAATGAGCCACTCCCGGCCTCCATAACCCACCAAGGGCGTACCGCTGACAATGGCCATGACCAATAGGGTAAGGAAGCAGGCCAGGTAGGTCAAAAAGGTATAAATCGTGGTAGAAAGGTATCCTCTTTGTATTCTTCCAATCAAAGTATACAGAGCGACAAAGAATGCAGCCGTCAGCGCCAGGATATTGCCGTATAAAACGCTGTCCTGGCCGCCTCCTGCCAGAGCCAGTACCGCGCTGCCGCCAAAAGCCAGCAGGATGGAGACTACCCCCAAGGGTGGAATTTTCCCTTTCAGGAACAGGGCAAAGCCCAGGGCCGTAAAAATTACCTCTGTACTTACCAGCACGGTGGACACCGCCACGCCGGTCCACTTCAGGGACTCAAACCAGGTGAGGAAATGAAGGGCCAAACAGACCCCGCTGATCGTACACAGTAGTACATCCTTACCCCGCACTCGCTTTAGTTCTTGCCGGAATTTGGTAAGCACCGCCGGCAGCAACAGCAGCACCGTCCAGCCCAGGCGGTAAACCGCGGTAATGACCGAAGGGGCCAGGGAATAGCGCACCAGGATAGCGGAGATAGAAATCCCCAGCACGCCCAGCAGCAGTACACTGTTGGGATGGCGTTCCAGCATTTTTCTCACCTCCTCACGGCTTATCAGTATATCCCATTCTGCCTTCTTCCGCAATCATGCTCCGCATAAAAAATCACCGGCTGGAATCCAGCCGGTGATTTTGGATGTAAGAAATCTTACTTGGAAGCCTTGGCAGCCCGGATGGCCTCGATGAGCATGGGAGTAACCTTGTACAGGTCGCCCACGATGCCGTAAGAAGCCACGTCGAAGATAGGAGCGGAATCGTTCTTGTTCACAGCGATGATGCACTCGGAGTCCTGCATACCAGCCAGGTGCTGGATGGCGCCGGAGATACCCAGAGCAACATAGATGCGGGGATGAACGGTCTTGCCGGTCTGACCGACCTGGTGGTCGGCGGTGATCCAGCCAGCGTCCACGCAGGCACGGGAGGAGCCCACAACGCCGCCCAGGACGGAAGCCAGCTCCTCAGCCAGCTTGATGCCGCCCTCAACGTCCTTGCTGATGCCGCGGCCCACGGAGACCACCACGTCAGCGCCGATCAGGTCCACCAGCTTCTTGGCGGCCTTCTTGACCTCCAGCACCTCAACATGGATGTCGGACTTGTCCAGCTTGACGTCCACGTTCTCGATGACGGTCTTGGCAGCACCGGCCTCGTCGTAGGGCTGGGTCTGCATCACGCCGGGACGGACGGTGGACATCTGGGGACGGAAGCGGGGGCAGATAATGGTGGCCATCAGGTGACCGCCGAAAGCAGGACGGGTCATCTTCAGGTTGGTGTTCTCCTCGAACACGGTGTTGTCCACGTCGATGGTGGAGGTGGTCTTCAGGAACTCCTTGTACTTGGCCACGTCCACATCCAGGTGGGTACAGTCGGCGGTCAGACCGGTGTGCAGCCGGGCAGCGCAGCGGGGGCCCAGGTCACGGCCGATGTTGGTGGCGCCGATGAGGAAGATCTCGGGCTTCTTGTCCTCCACCAGGTCGCAGATGACCTTGGTGTAGGCGTCGGTGGTGTAAACGTCCAGCAGCTCGTGGTTGCAGTAGTACACCTTGTCGGCGCCATAGCCGCCCAGAGCCTTCAGGTACTCTTCCTTGATGTCCTTGCCCAGGACCACGCCGCACAGCTCAACGCCCAGGTCGTTGGCCAGCTTACGGCCCTCGGAGAGGAGCTGATAGCTGGTGGACATGATAACGCCCTCGCGCTGCTCGCAGAAAACCCATACGCCCTTGAAGGCGGCGGTATCGCTACTATTGAAAGCCATTCTATTGCTCTCCTTTCAATCAGATAATGTGCTTGTCGTTGAGGATGGAGACCAGCTTGTCAACGGTCGCCTTGTCGGCGCCCTCCATCATCATACCGGCGCCCTTCACCGGGGGAGAGAAGGACTTGTACACATTCGTGGGAGAGCCCTTCAGGCCGATGGTAGTAACATCAATCAGGGGATCGTCCTTCAGAGTCTCATAGTTGTAGACTTCCAGAGGCTTCTGGTAGCACTCCATGATGCCGCCCACGCTCATGTAGCGGGCGTCGTTGAGCTCCTTCACGCAGGTCAGCAGGCAGGGGGTCTGGACCTTGATGGTCATGTAGCCGTCCTCCAGCAGACGCTTGACAGTGACGTCCTTACCCTCCACAGCGATCTCAGCAACATAGGAGACCTGGGGCAGGTTCAGCTTCTCAGCGATCTGGGGACCAACCTGGGCGGTATCGCCGTCGATGGCCTGACGGCCGCAGAACACGATATCGCCTTCCTCCACGCCGATCTTCTTGATGGCAGCGGCCAGGATCTGAGAAGTGGCGTAAGTATCGCTGCCACCAAACTCACGGGCGGAGACCAGAACGGCCTCGTCGCAGCCCATGGCCAGCAGCTCGCGGAGCATACCCTCGGCGGGCGGGGGGCCCATGGAGACCACAACCACCTTGCAGCCGGTAGCGTCCTTGATGCGCAGGGCGGCCTCAACAGCAGCCAGGTCGTCGTGGTTGGTGATGGTGGCCATGGCGGCACGGTCCATGGTGCCGTCTTCCTTCACCGCCACCACACCGGAGGTATCAGGTACCTGCTTGACACAAACGATGCATTTCATATCGTAATTTTCCCTCCAGTTCCTTTAGTTCACGCCCAGGTTGGCAGAAATGACCATCCGCTGGACCTCGCTGGTGCCCTCGTAGATCTCGGTGATCTTGGCGTCGCGCATCATGCGCTCCACGGGGTACTCACGGGTGTAGCCGTAGCCGCCGAACAGCTGCACGCAGCGGCGGGTCACGTCGCTGGCGGTCTCAGCGGCAAACAGCTTGGCCATGGCAGCGTCCACGGTGTAGGGCTCGTGGTTCTGCTTCTTCATAGCGGCGGAGTAGACCAGCCACTTGGCGGCCTCGGTCCGGGCATGCATATCGGCCAGCTGGAACTGGGTGTTCTGGAACTGGGAAATGCGGCGGCCGAACTGAACACGCTCCTTGGTGTACTTGATGGTCTCCTCGATGGCGCCCTCAGCCAGGCCCAGAGCCTGAGAGGCGATGCCGATACGGCCGCCGTCCAGGGTCTTCATGGCGATGCCGAAGCCCTTACCCTGCTTGCCCAGCAGACGGTCAGCGGGGATGACGCAGTCCTCCATGATCAGTTCACAGGTGGAGGAACCCTTGATGCCCATCTTCTTCTCGTGCTTGCCCACGGAGAAGCCGGGATCGGTGCGCTCCACGATGAAGGCGGAGATCTCCTTCTTCTTGCGGCCGCGCTTGTCGGTGGACACGCCGGTGATGGCGAAGATCACGAACACATTGGCATAGCCGGCGTTGGTGATGAAGATCTTGGAGCCGTTGAGCACCCAGTTGCCGTTCTCATCCTTCACGGCGGTGGTCTGCTGACCCTGGGCGTCGGTGCCGGCGCCGGGCTCGGTCAGACCGAAGGCGCCGATCCACTCGCCGGAGCACAGCTTGGGCAGATACTTCATCTTCTGCTCCTCGGTGCCGTTCTCATAGATGGGAGCGCAGCACAGGGAGGTGTGAGCGGAGATGATAACGCCGGTGGTACCACAGACCTTGCTCATCTCCTCAACGGCCATGACGTAGGACAGAACATCCGCGCCGGCGCCGCCGTACTCCTTGGGGAAATAGATGCCCATCATGCCCAGCTTGGCCATCTTTTTGACGGTCTCCTCGGGGAACGCCTCGTTCTCGTCCACCCACTCAGCCAGGGGCTTGACTTCGTTTTCGGCAAAGTCACGGTACATCTTGCGGAGCATTTCCTGCTCTTTGGAAAGGTGCAGATCCATTTGTTGCCTTCCTCCTAGATATGTATTTCACAACGGGCGGGCGGGAGTTTTTGGGCTCCCGCCCGTCGTTTTGCGCAGTATGGATGAGCTTCTTACTTCTTGGTGTAGTCGTAGAAGCCGATGCCGGTCTTGCGGCCCAGCTTGCCGGCGCGCACCATCTTCCGCAGCAGCAGAGAGGCGCGGTACTTGGGATCGTGAGTCTCGTTGTACAGGGTGTCCATGATGGCCAGGCACACGTCCAGGCCGATCAGATCGCCCAGAGCCAGGGGGCCCATGGGATGGTTGCAGCCCAGCTTCATGGCGGTGTCAATGCCCTCGGCGGTAGCCACGCCGGTGTACAGCAGATCGATGCCCTCGTTGATCATGGGGATCAGGATCTTGTTGACCACGAAGCCGGGGGCCTCGTTCACCTCAACAGGCTCCTTACCGATGGCCACGGAGATATCGTGTACGGCCTGATAGGTCTCATCGGAGGTGTGGGCACCCCGGATGACCTCCACCAGCTTCATCACGGTGGCGGGGTTAAAGAAGTGCATACCGATGAACTTGTCGGGGCGCTTGGTAGCGGCGGCAATGGCGGTGATGGAGATGGAAGAGGTATTGGAGGCCAGAATGGTCTCAGGCTTGCAGATGCTGTCCAGCTCGGCAAAGATGCTCTTCTTAATGTCCAGGTTCTCCACAGCGGCTTCCACCACCAGGTCGGCGTCGGCGGCCAGGCCCATATCGGTGGTAAAGGTCATGTGGCTCAGCAGCTCGGCCTTGCCGGCCTCGTCCATCTTGCCCTTGGACACCAGCTTGTCCAGGCCCTTGTTCAGGCGGGCCTCGGAGGCCTTGATGATGTCGTCATTGATGTCGCGCACCACAACGTCAAAGTTCTTCTTGGCAAAGGCCTGGGCGATATCCAGGCCCATGGTACCACTGCCGATTACAACAATCTTCTTCATAGCAGAAAACCTCTTTTCAATCTTTTTGATGAAGATATTCCAAATCTGGTCAGACGGATTTGCAATTACTGGTGCCATAACTCATGTACGGTGCCGGAAAATTTTCCGGTCAGCTTACTTGTTCTGGAAATGCTTCTCAGCGCGCTTCTCCAGGAAAGCGCCCATGCCATCCCCCCACCCGGTGCTGCGCACCGCGCGGGGACCCCATGATCTCACTCAAATCGCCGGAAGTGAATTCCGTCGATTTCAAGGTTTTGGCCACAGGCCAAAACGCTTGACGGCGCAAGCGCCGGGGACTCAGCCATGGGCCGGGTAAGTACTCACTTCCGGTCAGCTTACTTGTTCTGGAAGTGCTTCTCAGCGCGCTTCTCCAGGAAAGCGCCCATGCCATCCCCCCACCCGGTGCTGCGCACCGCGCGGGGACCCCATGATCTCACTCAAATCGCCGAAAGTGAATTCCGTCGATTTCAAGGTTTTGGCCACAGGCCAAAACGCTTGACGGCGCAAGCGCCGGGGACTCAGCCATGGGCCGGGTAAGTACTCACTTCCGGATAGCCTACTTATTCTGGAAGTGCTTCTCAGCGCGCTTCTCCAGGAAAGCGCCCATGCCTTCGTCCTTGTCGGCGGTGCCGCAGCAGACGCCGAAAGCCTCGGCCTCGAAGGCGGAGCCGGTGGCGATGTCGGTCTGCATACCCATGCGGATGCAGCGCTTGGACTCCTGCACGGCGATCTGAGCGTTGGCGCAGATGGCGTTGGCCAGCTCCATGGCCTTATCCATCAGCTCCTCGGCGGGATAGACCTCGCTGACCAGGCCGATGGCCTTGGCCTCGTCGGCCTTGATGACCTTGGCGGTCAGGATCAGCTCCATGGCCTTGGAGATGCCCACGATGCGGGGCAGCCGCTGAGTACCGGCAAAGCCAGGGGTGATACCCAGGCCCACCTCGGGCTGACCAAACTTGGCCTTCTCACTGGCCAGACGGATATCGCAGGCCATGCTCAGCTCACAGCCGCCGCCCAGAGCAAAACCGTTGATGGCGGCAATGACCGGCTTGGCCATATTCTCCAGCTTCAGGAACACACCGCCGCCGTGCACGCCGAACTTCTTGCCGTCGATGGAAGAGAAGTTCTTCATCTCGCCGATGTCAGCGCCCGCCACAAAGGAACGGCCCGCGCCGGTGAGGATCATCACATAGATCTCGTCGTCGGCAGCCACCTGATCGATGACCGCGTCCAGATCGCTCAGAACCTGGCTGTTCAGCGCGTTCAGCGCCTCCTGCCGGTCAATGGTCACCACGCCAACGTGGCCCTGCTTTTCCAGCTTCACAAAACCCATTTGTTCTGCCTCCTTGTCCTGTACCTATCTAGAATTGTTATATTTTTAACAAGTTCTCACCTAATAAGTATAACGCACTGCCGCCCAACAGGCAAGTAAAATGCAAGAGAATTTCGTTATTTTTTTATCAATGATTATAGCCAATATGCACAATCATTTTTTAGAAAGCCGCCTTAACTCTCAGCCGATTTGGCAAACCGAATGGTTTTCAGCCTTGTTTCCCCTCTTTTTCCCCTTGAGAGAGAACACAGCATTTAGGCAATGTGTACAAGCGCCGGGGCAGAAGCCCCGGCCGGGCTCACGGTATGAAGCGGAACTGCTGTTCCGTCACCAGAGGATGGCAGATCAGTTTTTCTTCCTCCCGCTTCTCCTCATCCATGGACACCGCGGTGATCTGACTATTATCATAGGTTTTGTAGTAATAGGTGCCTGTCCGGCCGTCGATGCAGCAGGAGTAGTCGGTGATGTCCCACTTCCCCTCCGGCGTCCGCACCGCCCCCCGGGGCATGGCCACGGCGTCCAGAATGTGAAAGACCTGGCTGACGCTGGAGACCTCGTCCCGCTTACAGTCGCTGTTCCACTTGAGGAAGGCCGCACGAATGAAACGGGAGGCGGGCGACCAGTCGCCTGGCAGTCCCAACGTGCCCATACCCTGGCCAAAGGGATGCAGCTCCACACCTCCGAAGCGATTCTCAGGCTGAGCTGCGGACAGGCCCATATACTGGTTCAGATTGGTCAGATGGAAATCGAAGGTGGGATTGTTTGTGAGCACCCCCACCGGGTCCTCAAACAGCTTTAAGCCGTCGGCCATGGGTTCTATCACCAGGGCCCGCTTTCCGTCGGCCAGGTGCCAGTGGAGGGGTGCATTGGGCATCTGCGGTGCAAAGGGCGTATCCATAATACGGGCGGAGCGCAGCTTTTCCTCTGCCTGATCCACGCTGTCGCAGCTGCCCAGCAGCCAGGGGATCAGCTCATAGGGGGCAGCGGGAGTGCCGTTTTCCGGGCCGCAGGGATAGCAGGCATTTCCGGGAAAGTTAAGTCCCGCCATATAGAGGCCCTTCTCGTTGACACCCTCTGCATAGAGGGGATATCCCTCCGCCACTGTGGCCATGCCGATGATGGCATGGTGTTTCTCCAGGGCTGGCATGGCTCGAAAGGAAAACGGGTAATTGCGGGGGGTAATGACCACCTGCTGGCCAAACTGATATTCCAGATCCAGATTTCGCCCGAAATAGGTATGGTCTGTGGTAAAGGTCAGACTGGTACACATGGCTGACGCCTCCTAATATTCAAATGGAACGCCTGCCGGCGTTTTCTTTAGTGTGACTGTTCCCGCCGCAGGCTATCCCAACGCGGTTGGAAAAAGGGCCTGCCGCGGGGAACCGCGACAGGCCCTTGCCTATTTTAGCCGCACTTGGAGTAGCCGCAGTCACGGCAGGTGACGCAGCCGCCTTCGTGCTCCAGCTTCGCCCCGCACTCAGGGCAGAACTTGGCCAATTTGGCCTCGGCAGGAGTCATGCCTGGCCGGGGAATGGGAGCCGCAGCCTTGGTCGCCGCGCTGATGGGGGCGGGAGCGGGCTCAAGGTTGCCCTTGGACACCTTGAGCACCTTCTCCAGAGCCTTGGCAATGGCGTCGGGACAGGAGGTCACCGGCACACCGGCCTGCCGCAGGCAGGAGGGGCAGCGAATGCCCTTGAGCTGCTGGATGATCTCCTTGGGGTCCATACCGGAACGGATGCCCACGCTGACCAGCCGCGCGGTGGCCTCAGACTGGCTGGGGCAGCCGCCGGCCCGACCGGTGTTGGTAAACACCTCGCAAATGCCGTTCTCGTCATAATTGACCGTAATATAGAGGTTACCGCAGCCGATGCGCACCTTCTCGGTGAAGCCGGTGGTCACAGCCGGACGGGGCCTGGGCTGGATGTGACCATAGGCCTCCTGAGGCACCTGGCACTCCTCACACACCCGGCCGGTGGGGGCGGGAGCGGCCTGCTTACCATCGTTGACCTTACCGATGTTGAGCACCTGCTCGTTGCGGCTGCCGTCCCGGTAGATGGTGGTGCCCTTACAGCCCAGGGTGTAGGCCAGGCGGTAGACCTCGGCCACCTCAGCCTTGGTGGCGGAGTTAGGGAAGTTCACCGTCTTGCTGACGGCGTTGTCGGTGTACTGCTGGAAGGCAGCCTGCATCTTTACGTGCCAAATGGGGGAAACGTCGTGTGCGCACACAAAGACCCGCTTGATCTCCTCGGGGATGCCGTCCACATGGGCCAGGGAGCCCTGCTCCACGATCTCGCGCATCAGCTCCTCGGAGTAGATCCCCGCCTCCACCAGCTTGTCCTTCAGGATCTGGTTGGTCTCGATGAGGTGGGTGTTGTCCATGACGTTGCGGATATAGGCATAGGCAAACACCGGCTCCACACCGGAGGACACGCCGGCGATGATGGACAGAGTGCCGGTAGGCGCAATGGTAGTGACCGTAGCATTGCGGATGGGCTTGCCATTCTTATAGATGCTCTGCTCAAAGAGAGGGAAGGCGCCCCGGCTCTCGGCCAGCTTCTCGCTCTCCTGGTGGCCGATGGTATTGATGGTGTCCATGATCTCCTGGGCCAGAGCCACGCCCTCCTCGCTATTGTAGGGCACGCCCATGTAGAGGAGCATATCGGCAAAGCCCATCACGCCCAGGCCGATCTTGCGGGTGGAGCGGGTCATCTTGTCAATCTCAGGCAGAGGATACTGATTGACCTCAATGACGTTGTCCAGGAAGTGGACGGCGGTGCGGATGGTCTTTTCCAGCTTGGCCCGATCCAGCACCCAGCCCGCCACCGTCCTGGTGATGTGGTTGACCAGGTTGATGGAGCCCAGATTGCAGCTCTCATAGGGCAGCAGGGGCTGCTCGCCGCAGGGGTTGGTGGACTCGATCTGGCCCTGGCTGGGCACCGCGTTGTCCCGGTTGAGCCGGTCCAGGAAGATGATGCCGGGCTCACCGGTCTGCCAGGCGGAGGTGACGATGGTATCAAAGACCTCCCGGGCCTTCAGCTGGCCCACCACCCGACCGGTGGCCGGGTCCACCAGATCATACATCCCGTCGGCGCTCACCGCCTCCATAAAGGCCTCGGTAATGCCCACGGAGATGTTGAAGTTGGTGATCTCGGAGGTATCGTTCTTACAGGTAATAAAGTCCATAATGTCGGGGTGATCCACCCGGAGGATGCCCATGTTGGCGCCCCGGCGGGTACCGCCTTGCTTCACCGCCTCGGTGGCGGCGTTAAACACCTTCATAAAGGAGATGGGGCCGCTGGCCACACCGCCGGTGGAGTTGACGGTAGAGCCCTTGGGACGCAGCCGGGAGAAGGAGAACCCGGTGCCGCCGCCGCTCTTGTGGATGAGGGCAGCGTTCTTGATGGCATCAAAGATGTCCTCCATAGAGTCGGCCACCGGCAGCACAAAGCAGGCGGACAGCTGCCCCAGAGGGCGGCCGGCATTCATCAGGGTGGGGGAGTTGGGCAAAAAGTCCAGGTTGGTCATCATCTCATAGAATTCCGCCGCTGTGGCCACCACATCGGCCTTGGGATCAAAGTGGCGGTCGCCCTCGGCCACCGCGTTGGCCACTCGGCGGAACAGCCCGTCCACAGTCTCGGTAGGGTTCCCCTGCTCATCACGGGCCAGGTAGCGCCGCTCCAGCACGGCCTTGGCGTTTTCAGAAATGGGCATATCGAATCTCTCCTCTGAGTTAATATCATGTGTAAGCACAAGATATTGTATCATGAAAAACGCCCATGTCAATATACTGTCTCTTTCTTGCCCTTCCTCCCTGTTCCTGTTATAATACTGCCTGAAACCCTTGTGCCCGAAGCAGGCTGACTGTTCCGGCCTGCTCCAGGCGGTAAAAAACCAGAAATTTTTGTGCGAGGTGACGGAATGTATCGCGACCGACCGGACTGGGCCCAGCCGCTGCGCCCCCACTGTCAATGGTTCTCCCGGCTGGGGTGGGCCCTGTTTGCCCAGATGGCCGCCATGCTGGCGGTCCAGCTGCTGGTAGCCGGCATTTTCCCCAATGTAATGGGGCACTCAGTCTCCCGCTGGTGTCTCTCCGTGGGCTCCGCCTACGGTGTTGGTGTGCCCGCCTTCTGCCTGGTGCTGCGGGGCATCCCTGCCCCGGGTCCCTCCACACGCCGCCCCATGGGGCCGCTGAACCTGGGCAAGGCACTGGTGACCACCCTTGGTCTGGTCTATTTGTCCAACCTGCTCACCCTGTTCCTCACCCAGCTGATCGGGCTCCTGCGGGGCCAGGCAGTCACCAACCCGGTGGAAAGTCTGTCCGGCTACCCGGCAGTGCTCAACCTCCTGCTGGGCTGCGTCATCGCACCTTTGTCGGAGGAATATCTCTTCCGCTATCTGCTGCTGAACCGCCTGCGTCCTTACGGGGACAAATTTGCCATCCTGGCCTCCGCCCTGTGCTTCGGACTGTTTCACGGCAATCTGAATCAGCTGTTCTACGCCTTTGCCGTGGGGACCCTCTTCGCCTATGTGGTGCTCCGGACCGGTTGCCTGTGGCAGTCCATCCTGCTCCACGCCCTGATCAACTTTACCTCGGTGGGTCTGGTGCCCCTGCTGGAGCTGCTGGGCCAGACTGGAGAGCAGCTGACCTCTCTGCTGGTGCTGGGGTCCATTGTGGTGGGCATGACCTTTCTGGTCACCAGCTGGCGGGATATCAGACTGGAGCCGGGCCTGGTCCCCTTCTCGGAGGGCATAAAATGGCGGCTCTTCTTTGAAAATCCCGGCGTCATTGCCTTCTGTCTGCTGGCACTCATCCTGATGGCCAGCTATGTTCTGTAACCCTACCTCAAGCGGAAAAGCCGATGCAGCTGCACCCCCTGAGCCTGGAGCGCCGCCAGGTAGAGCACCACGCCGAAGAGGGTGCAGCCCCCCACCGCCGTCCACTCTCCTACCCCGCTGTCCAGCAACACCTGAAAGAGCAGGTTGCCGGTGAGGCCTGTCAGCAGGGCCGCCAGGCCGGGGGCCACCCCCCAGTCAAAGAGCCGCAGCTTCAGTCCGGTGACCCGCCGCACCTGGAACCAATTCAGGAGCGCTCCCAGGGCGGAGGAGGCCACCACCCCCACCCAGTAGCCGCCGATCCCCACTCCGGGAAGACCCAATAACAGATAGGTGCAGCCCAGCTGCAGCCCGCCGGACAGAATGGAACTGCGGGCTGCAGCTTTTTGTCTGCCCAGGCCGTTGAGAGCGCACCCCAGCACCGCCTGCCAGCAGGACAGCAGCACCCCCACCGACAGGGGCAGCAGATACCGGCCCACTCCCTCCTCCCGAAAGAGCAGCTGGCCCAGGGTGGGGCCTACCACCACCAGCAGGGCCATGGCGGGAAACATAAGCACCGAGGTAGCCAGCATGGACCGGTCGATCCGCCGCCGGATCAGCGGGGTATTGCCCAGAGCAGCCCCCTGGGCCAGCTTGGGCATGAGCACCAGTCCCAGAGCGCCGATGAAGGCGGTGGGCAGGCAGAGCATGGGCATGGTCATACCGCACAGCACGCCGAACTCCTCCATGGCCCGGCTCACCTCCGCCCCGGCGGCCACCAGCCGCTGGGGGATGAGCACCGCGTTGGCCGAGCCCATCAGATTGCCCAACAGGCTGGTAAACCCCACCGGCAGAGCGATGGCCAGGATCTGCCGGTTCATCCGCCGGGAGGCCCCCGGCTCCCCCAGCTTCTCCCCCGCCAGCCTGCGGCGGGCCAGCAGCATCAGCGTGATGGAGGAAAAGAGTTCGCACACAATCATGCCCACCACAATAATGGCTACGGTCCGCTCCGGATTCTGGGGCAGGAAGAGGACCAGCAGCCCCAGCACCGCCGCCGCCCGGATGACCTGCTCGCACAGCTCCACCGCCGCCGGGGGCCGGATGGCGCCGGTACCGTAGAAGAAGTGCTTGTGCAGGTTCTCCACACCAGTGAGGAGAATACAGGGCAGCAGCAGCAAAAGCCCCATCTGGGTGCGGGCATCCCCCAGCAGGTACACCGAAATGGGATCATACAGCAGGGCGGTGACCGTGGCCAGCACGCCAAACAGTCCCAGAAAGCACAGCAGGCACCGGCGGAGCACCTGGGCCGCCGCCCCCCGCTGTCCCCGTGCGTAGTATCCGGCGGACAGGTTGGATACCGCCGCCGTCAGCCCCACCGCCGTCAGAGAGAGCAGCACAGAATAAACCGGCATAATGAGCTGGTAGAGGCCCATGATCTCCGCCCCGATGAGGCGGGAGAGTAAGATCCGGTAGACAAAGCCCAAAAACTGCCCGGCAATGCCGGTGCCGGTGAGCAGCAGAGTGCCGTAGAGCATGGATGTCCGGTCGAGCTTCAATGGGCCCTCCCCCTTTCAATGGTCCACTTCCACTCTATTCCGCATGGTTGTCCGGCATACATCCAGAAACCTTTTGACAAATGACGGCAAAGGTTTTATCATAGAACCGTATATTTTAGTGAATTGCAGTATAAAAGTGAGGAATCCCTATGATCGCCACCGTCATCAATGTGGTCCTGATTCTGCTGGGCAGCATCTTGGGCCTCTTGTTCAAAAATCATATCAGCCCCCGGTTTGCCTCGGGCATCACCTTTGCTCTGGGTCTGTGCACCATGGGCATCGGCATCACCGGCATGATCGGCACAATGGATACCCTGTGCGTCATTGTGTGCATGGTGATCGGCACCCTGATCGGAGAGGCCATCAACATTGAGGGCCGGATGGACGGCGTGGGAGAGCTGCTCCACCGCAAGCTGCTCCGCAAGGATGAAAACAGCCGTTTTGTGGAGGGCTTCGTCACCGCCTCCGTCCTCTTCTGCGTGGGCGCCATGGCCATCAACGGCGCCATGGAGGCGGGCATGAACGGCAACTATGATATCCTGATCTCCAAATCTGTGATGGACGGCGTCACCGCCATCACCTTCTCGGCGGCCATGGGCATCGGCGTGGCCTTCTCCGCCCTGCCTATTCTGGTGTATGAGGGCGGCATGACTTTGATTTTCGGTCTGGTGGGCCAGCAGATCGACCCAGCCATCGTCAATGAAATGAGCGCCGTGGGCGGAACCATCATCGTAGGCATCGGCATCAATATGCTGGGCCTGCCCAAGGAGAAGCTGCGGGTGGGCAATATGCTGCCCGCCATCTTCCTGCCCCTGGCTTACATTCCCACCCGGGACTGGCTGATGACAATGCTGGGCTGAGCGGCATGAAAAGGCAGACACATGGTAGTCGCCCATGTGTCTGCCTTTGTCTTACCCACTTAACTTCATCAAAGATTTTGCCGTTTCCGCCGCTCGACAGACCGAATATTTGGATAGGAAAAGGGGCTTCCCAGCGAAAACCACCGCTTGGGAAGCCCCTCTCATTTTTTACCAAACAGGAACGGATGAAACCTTATTCATCAACAAGCCCTTCGCAAAACCGCATCAGGAGTACAGCAACCTCGGCACGGGTCGCATCCCCTTCAGGGCTGAGGGCATGGTCACTGGTACCCTTGATGATTTCAGCGCCCACAGCCCACTGCATGGCGGGAATGGCATATTCGCCCACATCGGCAGCGTCCGTGTAGGAGAGAATGTTGGTGTTCTCTCCTATGCTCACATCGTAGTTCTTATACCGCGCATAGCGGTAGAGCATGGTAGCCATCTGCTCCCGGGTGATGAGATCGTCAGGCCCAAATTTGTTGTTTCCGTATCCGGTAATAATGCCTTCACTGGCGGCCCACCGGACTGCCTCGCCGTACCAGGAATCCAGATCCACATCATCGAACGGCACGGCGTAATCCACCACAGGGCTGCCCTCCAGCCGCCACAGAATGGTGGCAACCATGCTTCGGGTAGTGGTCATATCCGGGCTGAAGGTGATGCTGCTGGTGCCGTCCATCAGGCCGTGTCTATAGACGTAATACACGCCGTCCTCATACCAGATATCCGCGGGCACATCCACGAAGGGCAGGTCAATCTGAGTCATCTCAGTAAAGGTGGCTTTCACCGTAACGGCACTGTCCGGCATGGTAAAGGTGTATGTACCATCCTTCTTCTCATCCAGCGTGATGGTTTTTCCATCCTGCTGCGTTACGGTAAGGCTGTCAAGCTGATAGCCGTCATCCGGGGCAGCGGTCAGAGTGACCGTCGTACCGGCGCTGGCGCTGTTCCGGTCCGCGATGACGGTTCCGTGATCGCTGGACTCCACGGTGATCTTGTGGCTGGAGATGCCGCCGCCTCCGCCGCCGCCCCCGCCGCCGCCGCTGGACCACACTTCAAAGGTAGCCGCAACGGTCAAAGCGGTATCGGTTTCCGCGACAGTATAGGTATCACCGCTGGTAAAGCTCTCACCGTTCACCGTGAGGGTGTTCAGGCGATAGCCGCTGTCGGGCTGTCCGGTGATCACCAGCTCGTCGCCGGCAACCACCTTCACGCCGCTCTTCAGAGCAACGCCGTCACGGGTGACAGTTACAGTGCCGTTTTCAGCGGTTTCGATGGTCAGAGGAATGCCAGCCAGAATATCCACCGTCAGGCCGATATCCTCCTGCACATTGGGAATAAACACGGTCACAGTGCCGTCGCCGTTGGGTGTGATGGTCGCATCCTCCCGGGCCACAGTCACGGTCTTGATGGCGCTGTCCGCAGCAGGCGCCACAGTGAAGGTCACGTCGCCGCCCCGGCGGATCTCATTTTCCGGCGCGCCGGGATAGGGATCCGCAGGGTTGCGCTGATCGATGGTAACGGTGTAGCCTTCGCCGCCTGCGGGAACCACAAAGCCCTGGTACGCCTCAAACTCCACGGTAACAGTGGTGTTTTCGCCAAGGGTGTCGATGGTCAGGGTATTGGTGAAGTTTCCTTCCACCACTTCGCCGTTGATGGTCCACGCCTTTACCATGTAGCCAGAATCCGGGGCAGCGGTGAACTGGATCTCGCTGCCGCCGGCAAACTGCACCGCGGTATCGGCAGCAATGGGGGTATCCTCACACATACCGGAGGCCGTGCCGTTCCCGCCAACCACGGAATACTTCACCTCATACAAAAGCGCCTCGGTGAAGGTTGCGCCCACGGTGATATCGCTGCTCACCGTCAGGGTGATGGTCTTATCGCTGCCGGAAGCGTCGCCCGTCCACTCCTTGAGCATCCAGTAGTCGTCCGCCGTGGCGGTAAAGGTCACCTGGGTGCCGTCGGGCACGGTGTCGCCGGAGTTGAGGGGTTGACCGTCCACAGCGGCGGCAATGCTGCCGTGGGTGGTCTCTTCAATGGTAACGGTATACTGAGGAATTGCCTCCAGATTTGCCGTCACATTCCATGTACCCGCGGTCAGAACGGGCACAGTAGCGGTGGTCTTGTCTGCACTGATCTCCGCGTCAGCCGGCAGGCCGGTCCAGTCCTTCACCCGGAAGCCCTCCGCCGGGCTTACGGTAAAGACGACCTTCTGGCCGCCGGAGAGCTGGTCGCCAGACTGGAAGCCTCCGCCGCCTGCGGTGGCGGTGATGGTACCCATAGCAGTATCATTCACCCCGTAGTTCACGGCAATGCCGGCAATGGCGGCAAAGCGGACCTCCACATTTACATCACCGGAAAGGGCGTCAGTGGTGTAGGTGAGCTCGGTATGCTCGATCTTTGAGCCGTCCACATACCAGCCCTCAAGGCCATAACCGCTGTCGGCAGCAGCAGTAAAGGTAACGGCGGAACCGAAATCCACATAATCGCCGCTCTCCAGCTCGGCAGCTGCGCCGTCTGCGGTGCCGCTGGCAGTCAGGCTGCCGTTGGCGGCGGAGAAGGTCACCACCGGCTTTTTGGCAAAGGTGATCTCAAAGGTGGTATCAGCAGTAATTGCATATTGGGCGGTCTGAACGCCGTTGGCCTTGCCGGTATTTTCATAGAGAACATCGTCCGCGCCGCTGACGGCGATGGTATCCACCACATATCCATCATCCGGGGTGGCGGTAATGGTGATGGTCTCGCCATAGCGGGCGGGATCGGTGGCCGAGGCGGTGCCGCCGGTAGCGGTCTCCAGGGTCACCTGCTGCTCCACGCCCCACAGCTCCACAGCCACGGTGCAGTCGTCGTCGGCCGCATAGGTAAAGGTGTTGCCGGTCTCGCCGGGCTGCTCCACGCCGTTCACTGTCCAGCACTTCACTTCGTAGTGCTCGTCAGGAGCCACGGTAAAGGTAACAGGTCCGGACACGGCCGCGCCGCTCTCGATGGAGTAATCGCCCATCTTGGCGGTCAGTGTACCGTGGGCAGGATTGGCAAAGCTCACCTTGGGCAGGCCGGAGGTGTACTGAACCGTCACATTCAGGTCCTCCATGGGCGTAAGGGTGAGGGTATTGCCGGTTTCCGGCTGTACCACACCGTTGACGACCCACTCCTTCACCCGGTAGCCCGTATCAGGCGCGGCGGTAAAGGTGATGGTGCCGCCCTCATAGACCACGCTGGGCTTGCTGTCATCATACAGCTCCATGCCCTTGCGCTCCGCCGCAGCGGAGACGGTGCCGTGGGTGCCGCTGCCGTCGCCTACGGTATCCACCACGGAGTAGGTGACTGAATACTGATTCAGCGCCGTCCAGGTGTAGTTGACGTCAACATCGGCGGTGACATCGCTGACGGTATAAGAATAGGTGTCGGTGCCATCCAGATCGGGGTACTGCGTGATCACATAGCCCTTGTTGGGGACCAGAGTGATGGTGAGGTCGTCATAGTAACGCAGGACGTCGGTACCGCTGTTGACGGTGCCGCTGCCGCGCTGGACGGTGACGGTGCCATTCCCGCCAAAGGCCGAACCGGTCAGGTCGTATTTCTCGATGGTCTTGAAGGCGGCCTCCACATTGCTGCTGGCCTGGAGGATCAGCTGATATGCATCCTCCGTGACGATGCCCAGGGAATCCAGTTCCCTAAAGCTGGTAACGCCGTTTTCGGTAACGGCCCATTTCTGGATACGGCTGTCGTTTCCTGCCGCCGCATCAAAATCGACGGTGGTCCCCGGGGTCAGGGTAGCGCCGGACTGAACGGCAATGCCGTTGGCCTCGGCCGTCAGGGTGCCGCTGCCGCCATCCACACTCTGGGTACCGTAGGTGAGGGTATAGGCCAGGAAGGACTCAAAGACCGCGCCTACGGTCACATCATTGTCGATCTTCAGGCTGATGGAAGTAACGTCGTTCTTGTAGTCTGCAAACGCGTCCGTCCAGTTCTCGAAGGTGTAATACCGATCGGCCTCCGCCTCAAAGGTCAGAGTGGTGCCCTTGGGGACGCTGATCTTGCCGTCCTCATCCGGAGTCAGAACCGTGTCGCCGTCTTTGACGATGATGGAGCCGCCGGCGGTGACGTTCAGCGTGACGGTCTTGGCAACCTCCGCCATCGGCACGAACACAGCGGACACATGGTGCTCCGCGGCATAGGCGTGGAAGGTGAAGGTATTGCCGGCGGCGGCGTAGGTCTTGTCTGTGCCGCTTCCGTCGGTGACCTTCCACTCCTTGAGGGCATAGCCGTCAGCGGGAGCGGCGGTAAAGATGATCTCATCGTCGCTGTCGAAGGCGGCGCCGGTGGAGGGGAATGGCTCCCCATTCACAGTGGCGCTCACAGTACCGTGGTCATCGTCCGCGGTATAGCTGACCATGCTCTTCTCTGCCGCCACAGCGGCGGTCACGGTGATGGTGGTGGCCTCCTGAATGGCAAAGTTGAACTGGCCGTCCACCGGGGTAACGGTCTCGGTGCCCTTCTCTGTGGTTAGGGTCACTTCTGTAATGGCATAGCCGGGCTTGGGCGCCACATCCACGTAGACAATGGTCTCCTCTTCCACCATGTCGCCGCTGTGGATCTCCACATTGCCCAGATGGACGGCTTTGAGGCTGACCTCATTCTCGTTGTAGTCCATGGTCAGCGGTACATAGGCCTTGGGTGTGGTAATGACGGCCTCGTTGGACCAGACGCTCTCACCCCGCTCGCTGGTGGTGGTGACCACGAAAGTATACTCCGTGTTGCTGTTCAACCCCGTGGCAGTATATTCGAACACGGTGCTTGCAAGAGGTTCATCGTTGAGTTTCTGGAACGTGTTGTCGTCCTCGCTCTTGGCATAGACATTATAGCCCAGCACAGCCAGACGTCCCGGGACGCTCGGATCACTCCAGGTGAGGTGGACGGAATCCAGGCCCTGCAGCTCTGCCGCCAGATCGTTCACTGCCGGCGCAGGTGCGGAAATGTTGGATACATTGTAGGCAATGATGAGAGCATCTTTGCCCGCGACGCCCAGATCAATGGTGTCTTTGGCCAGGTTCCAGGTAAAGCCGTAGGACTTGGTAACATTTTCCGGGATACCGTATTCCTCCAGCAGATACTGCCAGTCCAGATTCTGCACCGCGCCGCTGGTCTCGGTCTCACTGGCTTTGGTGGTGGAGGTGCTGTTGGAATGCATATACTCCAGGCTGGCATAGGCACCGGCCTTGGCACCAGTGTCGAAAATCTCGAAGCCGAACTTGACAGCCAGTTCAAAGGAGAAGCCGTGCTGATTCTCAATGCCTTCTGTGGTGGCGCTGCCGTCGGCTTTGGTACTCTGGGTCTCGCCGCCGTTGTAGCCCAGCTGATAGTTGGAGGAGCTGATCTGATCCAGAGTGCTGGCATAGCCCCAGGGGTTGCCCTCCTGGCCCAGATAACTCTTCTGGCCGTCGATCTTCACCATAGGGGTGAATTTCTCCCCCTGGGCCTCTTCTTCCATCAGGGCGTTGTACTCGTCCACAAAGGTGTTGTAGTCTACCACGGACATCTGCACATAGGCCGGGGTCTTGGGCACGGTGATGGCAAAACCTGTGCCATCCTCCGTAGACTCCAGGTTGTCCCACGACCATCCACCCTTGTTCTTGTCATAGATCTCATAGGTGTAGGTGATGACCGGGGTGCGCTGGAGCACCACACTGTCGTAGGCTTTGGTGGCAAAGTTGTCGGTGGTGGAGGTGGTCAGGGTCTCCTCAAAGGTCTCCGTCCATGTGTTGGAGGAACCGGCTTGCAGTTCCACTGTGACAACGTTGGACTCTACCTCTCCGGCAAAGCCCACACCGAAGGAGGTCTCGTCGCCGCTTCCCTTGGTGTACTCATAGCTCTGGGTGAAAGAATAGGTGGTCTCGCCGGAGTCACTGCCCAGGTCGATGCCGTCAAAATAGGGCGCCATCTGGAGCACAGCAGACACCTGGGGGTCGGTGTAGGTCCAGTCCTTGCCCTTGTAGCGGGCCAGCACGCCGTCGTCATCCCGGTCCAGGGGAACCAGTACGAAGTTAGTGTTATACTCCCAGTGGCCCTCGGCGCCGGCGCCGCCCTGACCGCTTCTTTGGCCGCCTATGAAGAAGCCGCTGTTCTTTTCGTAGAATAGACTGGTGTCGGTGCCGCCGGCACTGCCCACGCCGCCGCCGTTGCCGTCATAGTTCTTGCCGCCCACGACGCCCAGACGGTAGAAATAGTCATCCTCGGTGCGCTCCTTATTACTATAAGTAAAGAAGATCTGCTCATAACCGTAGTCGTTGCCGTCAAAATTGCCCACGGAAACGGAGGGAATGAAGTTTCGGTCACACATCTTGCCTTGGACGGTATCGTCATTCTTCGTGATGAAGGATACGGTATAGAGCTCATTTGCCCCGCCGGTGGAGAAGTCGATGATCTTGCCGCTCACGAAGACGTATTCCGCTTTGATGGGGCCGTTGAAGGCCACGCAGGCCAGGCTCAGAGGCGAGCGGCTGAATGCGATGCCGGCACCGTCGGCAAACCATTTAGTGGAGGAGATGGAGTGGAAGCGGGTTACGCTGTCGTCCGTGCCGGGATTAGCAAAGCTGCCGTCAGAGCGGGCGTTGAGGACGGCAACATTCCAGATATTTCCGTCCAGGGCGTAGGCAGTTTCGCAGTCGGCGGAGTTGGGTTTGGAGGTGACGGTGTTCTTGGTGCCACCCACCACGATCTCGTCGGTGCCGTCGCCGTCCACATCGCCGGTGTCCAGTCCCACGGCGGTCATGGTCTGATAGCTTTTCCTTCCGCCGCTGATGCCGTTATCCATCGCCAGAAAAACGACCTGGCGGCCGCCGTCTGCCACAGGGCTGGAAGCGCTGCCCCCGTAGGACACGGCCATCATGGGGAGGTAGTATTCGCAATCGAAGTGTTGTTTGTCACCGCCTGCATCCATGAGATAGGAGACCGCCACCAGATCGTCCTTGCCGTCGCCGTTGAAGTCGCCGGTGGCCAGGTCGCAGCTGAGTTTGTTGCCAAACCAGTCCGTATTGGCCATATTTTTGCCGTGGATTTCGTTGACATAGCGCCGGTGGAGCAGGTTTTGGCCGAAACTTTTCCGCGAAAGATTCAGGCTGTTTCCGCTCACATTGCAGCTGACCTCATAGAGGCCGTAATCACTCGCATTGTCGGCGGTGACATAGGCCACCAGGGTCTCCTTGCCGTCGCCGTCATAGTCGCCGGCGGTGATGGCAAAATAGTTGCCCGCCCGCCAGTTTTCCGGGTTGCTCTTCTTGATCCAGGATGCATCGGTTGGGAACCAGAAGTCCTGCCAGTTCTCTCCGGTGACCGCGTCCTGGACGTAGAGGACGATTTTTTCATCATTCGGTTCAAAGCCGATGTAGGCGATGTGATCCTTCCGCCCCGATCCGGTGGGGTCGAAGGCCACAGCCTCCACAAAGGACAGCGGCTTGGGGGCGTACGGCTTATCATGGATGTTTTGATAGCTGCCGTAGTCGGCAAAGCTGCCGTTTACCCCACCCTCGCCGAAGCTGCTGGGGATGGAGTCCTTTTCGCCGTCCCAGTTGTCGTACCACAGGAATGTCCTGTTGGTACCGTTGTTGGTGATGCCGTAGATGCCCAGCTCGGACATCTCGTTCATCAGGAAGGGCTGGTCCACAGCATAGCCGTAGGGGTTTTCAGTGCTGTTGGGGTCAAACTCCGACGGCTGTCCCATGTTCAGGATGCTGTCGAACTGGGACGAACCCGCCGCCGCGGCAGGCAGCGCCATGCCGGGCATCAGGGATACCAGCAGACACAGGCTGACAAAAACCGCAAGGATTCGTTTTTTCATTTGCTTTCCTCCTTTGCTTCCGAAGGGGTAGAAGTTTCCGTACCGGAGTGCATTTACCGGATCAACGTTGACCGTCTGAGTCGCTCGTCATCCTCCTTTCCCAAAATGGCGGGCTTTTGATGGCACAAAAAGGGCGCGTTACGCCACGGAAAACCGCAGGCGAAACGCACTCTTTGAAAAAATCTAAAATTTGGAATTTCATAAAGGGGCAGACCTGCCCCGTCTGTCTGGCCATGGAAGTGGTCATCCATTTGTCAAGATATTTGCCGTAACTCTTCACCCCATCGCCTCTCTCTCATTCCGGTAAGCACCGCCGTGTCTCTACGCATTAGCAAAATAGCGTATTCACATTATAGCGGAAAGACCGCGGAGTTACTATTACCCGTTTTGCCCCCTAAAACGGGTGAGGCGCATGGGCGTATTCTCTGTCGTTTCCCTACCGAAGCATATACTGCTTCAAGTCTTTTCGATTCTCCACATGGAGCTTTTTCATTGCCTCAGAAATGTGGCTCTTGACGGTATTTACCGAAATATTCAGGTATTCCGCAATTTCCTGATTGGTCCAGCCGCGTGCGGCCAGCATGGCCATGGCAAATTCGGTGGTGGTCAGGTCGTCTGCCACGTCATGCCCGGTGATGGGGTTATGAACTCTACGCCAGCCGGAAGAGAACCGATAGGTAATGTCAATGATCCGCTTGAAATCTTCCGGCCACTTTGGTTTGATGGTCGCTTCCAGCATCGCGCCCAAAAGCCCGTGGTGCTCGCCGAAGCCCTCAATCAGATCATCCGGGCGGGCGATCTCCCATGCCGCCAGAAGATGCGTCTGGGCACGATCCGGCTGCTTCATGCTCATGTAGTCCATCACCGCCACCAGATGCAGATAAATAGCGGAGATCGGGTAGGCATTTGCCCCCATGGCAAGGGTGGCTTCTACCACCCCGGCGCTGCGCCCGTATTCCTCTTTTAGATAGAGGTAATGGGCCTGCACATACAGCGCAAATGCCCGCAGGCCCGGGGGCAGCAGCGGCAGAAATTCCTTCGTAGACGGCATTTCCGCCGGCACAGGCAGGTGCAGCAGCACCGCCGCCCCAAACGCCACAAAGACTTCCATGGCGCGGACGGGCGGGGCATTTTCTCCACCGGCAGCCAGTGTGCTTTTGATTTCATTCAGAGCGTATCGGGCATGATCGATCCGACCCATGGACAGACAGGCATAGGCAAAAATCCAGCAGGCAGACAACTTGGTCGCCCCATCCTCAGCATTGAGGTAGGGTTCGGTCTCCTGCATGGCCTTTTCCGCCTGTCCGCTGAAATAGTGATACTCCGCCAGGGCAATATTCTTTTTTGTCCCCGCTTCCATTTGATCGATGGTTTCCAGGCAGTGCCCCGGCTCAAAGGCTGTGTTCATCAAAGGCATAAAGCCCGGGAAAAGCTCTTGGTTCTGCTGTGTTTGGGGCGCTGTGGACTGTTTCTTTTGTTTGCGGGGATCACTTGGTTTTTCCGCGTCTTCGGGGATCGCCCAGGATCCTCCAAACCGTTCCACACCGGGAATACGGCCTTCCGCGCAATATTGATTGACCCGTCGTTCGGATATGCCCCATTTACAGGCAGCCTCTTTGACGGAAAGGTAACCGTTCACTTCCGTACCGCCTTTCAAGAAAATCTGCTAGGTTCGTGCTGCAATCACGGCAAAAGGATACTGATTGTCAATATTTAGGAGTGCATACGTCTTTTTAAATACATTGTATACCAATATTGGCAGATTTTCAAGCAAGCAGATTATATACAACAATGGGAGTACTGATGTTGCGGAGTGGAACCTCAATGGAAGAAGATCAGCAGCCGCCAGGCACCTGCTTGCGTTTTCTGGTCCCAGGCAGCTTTCTCCCGTGCATCCTTTCCGGCCGCCACAGATTCTCTTGTAATGGCCGGAAGAAAAAAGAGTGCTGATATTCCATATCAGCACTCTTTTGCTTCTGGTGTTATATTTTTGCTCAATTTATATCTTTTATCTCTGAACATATTTCTCTGTTGCCAGGCGGAAAACGCGTTCTGAACTATGCTCAGTTGAACTTGTAGATCTTCCGGGCCAGCCGGTACAGCTTTACAGACAGCTTCCGGCCCTGATAGCCGGGGATATTGCCCACGAAGGACAGGGAGCGGTACTTGTACTTGTGGTACAGCCCCACATCCTTATGCCGCAGGTACTCCCACAGCTCGGTCTTTTTGCCCAGAGCCTCCGGGGAGCCGTCCAGGATGAGGAAGATGGAGGAGATGGTCATCATCATGGACAGGTAGCTGCTCATATACCGGGCCAGCCTGGGCAGTTCGGCATGAAGCTTGCGGAGATCATGGCTGTCGATCATGATCTTGTTGACCCGCAGCTGCTGGTCCACCCGGCCCACCATCACCGACTCATTGACGCTCTGATCGGCCCGGCCGATGAAGTAGCGGTACAGGTCGATATCCATGTAATAAATGCGCTTTACATAGGGCAGGGGCTGGTAGACAAAGATGTTGTCCACATAGAAGGTGTGCTTGGGCAGCTCCAGCCCGCAGTCCCGCAGCAGCTGGGTACGGTAGATCACGCTGTGCATCAGCAGGAACTGGGAGGGGCGGAACCGACCCACCTTGCTCCAGGAGAAGATCTTGTTCTGGGGGAATACGTTGGTATAGCGGACCACCTTCTGGGTGTTGTCCTCCACATGCTCGTAGACGTAGTTGGCCACGAACATATCCACCGGCTTCTCCATTTTGGCAAACTTCCGCAGCTTCTCCAGGGCCTTCTGGAGGGCCTCCTCATTCAGCCAGTCGTCGGAATCCACCACCTTGAAATAAAAGCCGGTGGCGTTGCGGATGCCCTGGTTGACGCCCTCGCCGTGGCCGCCGTTCTCCTGATGGATGGCCTTGACGATGTTAGGATACTGGGCGGCGTAGCGGTCGCAGATGGCAGGGGTATCGTCCTTGGTGGAGCCATCGTCCACCAGGATGATCTCAACGTCCTCCCCGCCGGTGAGCAGGGTCTCCACACAGTGCTCCATGTAGGCCGCGGAGTTGTAGCAGGGCACCGCGAAAGTAATGAGCTTTGACATATGTACCTTTCCTCACTTCAACAGATCGTCACACAGCGCCAGCGCCCGGGCGGCGATGGCGTCCATGTTGTAATACTTGTACTCCGCCAGCCGGCCCAGCAGGTGGAACCGGGGGAAGCGGTCGGCCTCCGCCTTGTATTTGGCGTAGAGGGCGTTGTTGTCCTCATTGATAATGGCGTAGTAGGGGATCTCTCCCTCTGCCCCAGTGTAGGCACTGGAGTACTCCTTCATGATGGTGGTCACTCCGGGCAGCTCCTGGCCGGTGAGATACTTGAACTCGGTGATGCGGGTATAGTCCTGGTCCACGGTGTAGTTCACCGTGCCGTGGCTCTGCCAGTAATCCACCGGGTGGGTCTCAAACCGGAAGGTCAGGGTACGGTAGGGCAGCCGACCGTATTTGCAGCCAAACAGCTCGTCCGCCGCGCCGGTATAGATCACCATACCGTCAAAGGGCGTCCCGTCCAGCAACACCGCTCCGTCGGCCAGGGTCAGGCGTTCCCCGGCGTCGGCGTTCAGCTCCACGGTGATGTCCGGATGGTCCAGCATCCGCTCAAACATGGGGGTGTAGCCCTCCATGGGCATCCCCTGATGGGTGTCCTGAAAGTAGCGGCAGTCCTCAGACAGGAACACCGGCACCCGGGCGGTGGTGTTGGGGTCAATGTCCTCCGGGCGCTGTCCCCATTGCTTCATGGTGTAGTGGACAAAGACGTGCTCATACACATAGTCGGCCAGAGCGGCGATCTCAGGATCGGGATTCTGCCGCAGCTCCAGAATGGTGACCTTCTTCTCCGCGCCATAGGCGGCAATGAGCCGTTTGGCCAGGCTGTCAGCCTTCTCCTCTCCAAAGGCCGACCGCATGGACACCAGGTTGAAGGGCACCGGCATTTCCATCCGGCCATCTTCCGCCGGAATGTTGGCCACCACCTGATGCTGATAGTTCAGCCAGGGGGTGAAGCGGGACAGGTAGTCAAAGACCCGCTTGTTATTGGTGTGAAAAATATGGGGACCGTACCGGTGGATGAGCACACCGGCCTGGTCAAAGCAGTCGTAGGCATTGCCGCCCACATGGTCCCGGCGCTCCAGCACCAGCACCTTTTTCCCGCCCCGCTCGGCCAGCTCCCGGGCGCAGATGGCACCCGCCATACCGGCGCCGATGACCAGGCAGTCAAATGGATGACCCATGGTATCCGTCCTCTCTTATTGGAATGATCGCAGCGATTAAACGCAGCCATATGCCCAGCCCAGGCATACAACGGATCTATTTTAACACAGAATCAGCGAAATTGGGAAAAAGAATCCATTAAGTTTTCCTTAACGGTGTTATCGGTCCGAGGGCCGGTGATCCACCCGGCGAGTCGCCCCGCCCAGGAAGCACTCGGCGTAGTGGTCCATGGCGTGCTGAATGACCTGGATGGCGGCCTGCCGGTCGTTCACATCGCCGGCCACAGCCTCCTTGCCCTCCAGAGCCTTGTAGACCGTAAAGAAGTGGGCCATCTCGTCAAAGATATGGCCGGGCAGATCCATCAGATCCTGGTAGGTATTATAGGTGGGATCAGAGAAGGGAATGGCGATGATCTTTTCGTCGTTCTTGCCGCCGTCCAGCATGGAGATGAAGCCCACCGGATAGCAGCGCACCAGAGTCAGGGGGTCCATGGCCTCGGAGCAGAGCACCAGCACGTCCAGGGGGTCGCCGTCATCGCCGTAGGTCCGGGGAATGAAACCGTAGTTGGCGGGATAGTGGGTGGAGGTGTGGAGCACCCGGTCCAGAATGATGAGACCGGTCTCCTTGTCCAGCTCATACTTCTTCTTGCTGCCCTTGGGGATCTCAATGACCGCCACAAAGTCCTCAGGCTGGATGCGGCTGGGGCTGATATCATGCCAAATATTAGACATCGCTGTATCTCCTTTTATTTTATGGTCTGCTGCCATCCGCCCGGAGCTCCCGGTCAGAAAGGCCGCAGAACTGTTTCAGTAATCATTATTATAGCTTTTCTTCAAAAAGAATACAATATATTGTCCCTTTCATTTTTCCACGCTTTGTATGCCTCACAGTATGTTCCAACCATCTCGGTATTCCTTTTGCAAAATGGGACATCCTACAATGTAAAGTCGGCAAACAGTTGTGAGAGAACGACTTTACCCATTCTTTACAATTCATTGAAGGACAACTTTACAATCGGTCGTTATACTGTAGCTTGTTCCGAGACATCAAGAATACATTGCATGATTGGAGATTGAACACCATGAAAAAGAGAACGCTTGCGCTGATGCTTTCCGCCGCTCTGTGCGTGGGTATGCTGGCCGGCTGCGGCGGCGGCGATACCGGCAGCGCCAACACCCCCGCCGGCAATTCCAACAGCCCCGCTGTGACCGAGTCCGAAACTCCCGACAACACCACTGATCTGTCCGGCACCGTGGTCACCAACGGCTCCACCTCCATGGAGAGCGTGATGGGCTCCCTGATCGAGGCCTTCCGTGAGGTCCAGCCCGGCGTCCAGGTTCAGTACACCGGTTCCGGCTCCGGTGCCGGCATCACCTCCGCTCAGGACGGCACCGCCGATATCGGTCTGGCCAGCCGCGACCTGAAGGACACCGAGACCGGCGTCAAGAATATCACTGTGGCCAAGGACGGCATCGCCATCATCATCAACCCCCAGAACCCCGTGGCTGACCTGAGCGTGGAGCAGATCGCGCAGCTGGCCACCGGCCAGATCACCAACTGGTCCGAGGTGGGCGGCAGCGACGCTCAGGTGGTGTTCATCGGCCGTGAGGCCGGTTCCGGCACCCGCGACGGCTTCGAGTCCATCACCGGCACTGAGGACGCCTGCAAGTACCAGAACGAGCTGACCTCCACCGGCGAGGTGATCGCCAACGTGGCTTCCAACCCCAACGCCATCGGCTACGCCTCCCTGTCCGCTGTGGATAACACCGTGAAGGCCATCACCGTGGGCGGTGTGGCTCCCACCGAGGAGACCGTTCTGGACGGCACCTACGCCATTCAGCGTAACTTCAACTTCATCGTCAGCGACAGCGCCGAGCTCTCCGACGCGGCTCAGGCCTTCATCGACTGGGCTACCTCCGCTGATGCCGCCGATCTGATCGCCGGCGCCGGCGCGGTGCCTGTGGCCGAGTAACTCTATCCGCCGTTCTGATTGCCCCCTCGGTCACGAGGGGGCAATCTCCATGATTACACTCTTTACGAAAGGCCGGTCATCAACCATGAAACAAAAGCTCCGACCGTTGGAAGTGGCCATGAACCTGTTGTTCTTCCTCTGCGGTTTCATTGCGGTCGTCTTCGTCCTGTTTATCAGCATCTACCTGATCATCTCCGGCCTGCCCGCCATCAAGGAGATCGGGCTGGTGGAATTTCTCTTCGGGACCAAGTGGGCCTCCACTGCAGCAGAGCCCTCCTTCGGTATCCTCCCCTTCATTCTGACCTCCATCTACGGCACCGCCGGCGCCATTGTGCTGGGCGTACCCATCGGCTTTATGACGGCGGTGTTCCTGGCCAAGATCGCCCCGCCCAAGTTGGCCTCCGCTGTGCGTACCGCGGTGGACCTGCTGGCAGGCATCCCCTCGGTGGTCTACGGCCTCATCGGCATGATGGTGCTGGTCCCCACCGTCCGGGAGCTGTTCAACCTGCCCGACGGCGCCAGCCTGTTCTGCGCCATCATCGTGCTGGCCGTCATGATCCTGCCCTCCATCATCTCGGTGTCCGAGACCGCCCTGAAGGCGGTCCCCAAGGAGTATGAGGAGGCCTCCCTGGCTCTGGGGGCCACCCACATCGAGACGGTGTTCCGGGTGAGCGTACCCGCCGCTTCCAGCGGCATTGCCGCTTCTATCGTCCTGGGCATCGGCCGCGCCATCGGTGAGGCCATGGCCGTTATCATGGTGGCGGGCAACGTGGCCAATATGCCCTCCCTCTTCTCCTCCGTCCGCTTCCTGACCACCGCCGTGGCCAGCGAGATGTCCTACGCCTCCGGCCTCCAGCGTCAGGCCCTGTTCTCCATCGCGCTGGTGCTCTTTCTCTTTATCATGCTCATCAATGTGGTCCTTAACACGCTTCTCAAACGGAAGAAGGGGTGATATACTGTGATCGAAATGAAACCGCTTTCTGGAAAGCGGACGGCCTATGACCGTATCCTCCGCTTCCTGCTCTACTTCTGCGCGATCCTGACTTGTGCGCTGCTGGTGTTCGTCATCGGCTATATCTTCATTAACGGTCTGCCCCACATCTCCTGGGACTTTCTGACCACCGAGAGCAGCTATATCAAAGATACGATTGGTATTCTTCCCAATATTTTAAACACCGTGTATATTGTCGTTGTGACTTTGATCTTTATCCTGCCCCTGGGCGTGGGTGCCGCCATTTACCTCACCGAGTACGCCCGCAACCGCCGGCTGGTGGGCATCCTGGAGTTCGCCACCGAGACTCTCACCGGCATTCCCTCCATCATCTTCGGTCTGGTGGGTATGCTGTTCTTCTGTCAGTTCCTGGGCCTGAAGGCCTCTCTGCTGGCCGGCTCCCTCACCCTTGTCATCATGACCCTGCCCACCATCGTACGCACCACTCAGGAGGCCCTCAAGACCGTGCCCCAGTCCTACCGGGAGGCCGCCCTGGGCCTGGGCGCCGGCAAGTGGCGGATGATCCGCACGGTAGTGCTCCCCTCCTCGGTGGACGGCATCGTCACCGGTTGTATTCTGTCCATCGGCCGCATCGTGGGCGAGTCCGCCGCCCTGCTCTTTACCGCCGGCATGGGCATGGCGCTCAACAACTTCTTCGGCTCTTTTGACCAGTTTATCCACTCCTCCGGCGCCTCCCTCACCGTGGCTCTGTATGTGTACGCCAAGGAGCGAGCCGAGTTTGACGTGGCCTTTGCCATCGCCGCCATCCTGATGCTGCTCACCCTGGTCATCAACCTGACCGCCAAGCTGGTGGGCAAGAAATTAAAGAAGAAATAAGGAGTTCCAACCATGGATGAAAATACGATTCTGTCTGTAAAAGGGCTGGACCTCTGGTACGGCCAGACCCAGGCCCTGAAGGATGTCAGCGTGGATATTCCCGAAAAGCAGGTCACCGCCCTCATTGGTCCCTCCGGCTGCGGCAAGTCCACCTTCCTCAAGACCCTGGACCGGATGAACGACCTGGTACCCGGCATCAAGATCACCGGCAGCGTACAGTACCGGGGCCAGGAGATCTACGACTCCAAAGTGGACGTAACCTGGCTGCGCAAGCAGATCGGCATGGTGTTCCAGAAACCCAACCCCTTCCCCATGTCCATCTACGACAACATCGCCTACGGTCCCCGCACCCACGGCATCAAGAACAAGAGCCGTCTGGACGACATCGTGGAGAAGTCCCTCCAGGGCGCCGCCATCTGGGACGAGGTAAAGGACCGCCTGAAAAAGTCGGCTCTGGGCCTGTCCGGCGGCCAGCAGCAGCGTATCTGCATCGCCCGCGCTCTGGCTGTGGAGCCCGACATCCTGCTGATGGACGAGGCCACCTCCGCTCTGGACCCCATCTCCACCTCCAAGATCGAGGACCTGATCGCCGATCTGAAGAAGGACTACACCATCGTCATCGTCACCCACAATATGCAGCAGGCCACCCGTGTGTCCGACAAATGCGCCTTCTTCCTGCTGGGCCAGCTCATCGAGTTCGGGGATACAACCCAGCTCTTCTCCGTGCCCAAGGATAAGCGTACCGAGGACTACATCACCGGCCGCTTCGGTTAACAGGAGGCTCTCATGAGAAAAACCTTTGACGCCGAGCTCCAGGAGCTCAATTATGAAATGATCGACATGGCGGCCGCCGCCGAGGACGCCATCGATGTGGTGGTGGAGTCTCTGGCCTCCAGCGACGATGCCGCCGCCAAATCCGCGGTGGAAATGACCAAGCACATGGACGAGATGGAGCGGGACATCGAAAACCGTTGCCTGCGCCTTCTCCTCCAGCAGCAGCCCGTGGCCCGGGATCTGCGCACCATCTCCGCCGCCCTGAAGATGGTCACCGACCTGCAGCGCATCGGCGACCAGTGCTCCAACATCGCCGAGATCTCCCTGCTGCTGAAGGAGCAGCAGCAGACCCAGACCCTGGCGGACATCCGCACCATGAGCCAGAAGGCCGGCGTCATGGTGAAGCGGGCCATTTTCGCCTACGTCAACCGGGATACCGATGCGGCCAACGCCGTGATCAGCCTGGACGATGAGATCGACCAGCTTTTCCGCACCATCAAGAGCGAACTGGTGGAGCTCATCGTGGAGAACCGGGAGGAGGCCGACCAGGCCATCGACCTCATCATCATTGCCAAGTACCTGGAACGCATCGCGGACCACGCAGTAAATATCGCCCAGTGGGCCATTTTCTGCGTCACCGGAGAGATCCAGCTCCAGGCCTGAGCCCCCAATACGAAATGGAAGGTGATCCCATGTCCAGAGCCATCGTGGTGGTGGAGGACGACGAGAGCATCCGCGAGATGCTCCGGTACTATTTTCAATCCGTAGGCTATGCCGTTCGCCCCTATGAATCCGGCGAGGCCATGTTTGAGGGTGAGATGGCGCATAGCCTTCCCGTGCTGTTCATTCTGGACATCATGCTGCCCGGCATGGACGGTCTGGAGATCCTCCGCCGCCTGCGGGAGAGCCGGAACTCCGCCGAGGTGCCGGTCATCATGCTCACCGCCCGCAGCGCCGAGATGGACCGGGTGGCCGGCCTGGAAACCGGCGCTGACGACTATGTAGTCAAGCCTTTCGGCATCATGGAGCTTCAGGCCCGGGTCAAAGCGGTGCTCCGCCGCACTGAGCACCGCGGGGATCAGGTGCTGACCTGTGGCGATCTGGAGATCGATTCCGCCGCCCGTGAGGTCCGTAAGGGCGGCAAGCTGGTAGACCTTACCTTTAAGGAGTTCGAGCTGCTCAAGCTGCTGTGCACCCGCCGGGGCGTGGCCCTCACCCGGGATGAGATCCTCCAGACGGTATGGGATTACGACTATACCGGCGAGACCCGCACTGTGGATATGCACGTCAAAGCCCTGCGCCAGAAGCTGGGTGACGACGTGGTCACCACGGTCCGGGGCGTCGGGTACAAGATGTCCTGACAGCCCTTTCCCTATGATCTGCGAGAGGAGCATATTATGAAGAAACGAATCATCGGCGCAACGCTGCTCACCGTGGTGTTCGCCCTGCTGATCTCCAATGTGGTGGGCATACTCATGTTCCGCAGCCGGGAGATGGATGCCGCTCGTTCCACCCTGCAGGAGCTGCTGGAGCTGATGGATGCCCAGAGCGCTATTACCGAGCCGGAGGCTCTGATGGCGCAGTTCCATGCCGCCGCCCCCGACAAGCGGCTTACCATCATCGACACTGACGGTACCGTATTGACGGATACCAACGCGGACGCCTCCCAGCTGGAGGATCACAACAGCCGTCCCGAGGTGATCGACGCCGAGCGCTCCGGCTGGGGGGAGGCGGTACGCCGTTCCGATACCATGGGCACTTCCATGTTCTATGTGGCCAAACGCTTTGCCGATGGCATGATCGGCCGGGCCGCCATGCCCCTGTCCTCCATCAACTCTCTGGCGATGAGCGGCGTCTGGGGCTTCCTGATCGCCTCCATTGCCGCTCTGCTGCTGGCCTTCCTGCTGTCCCGCCGCACCGCCAACCGTATCGTAGCCCCCCTCAACTCGGTGGGCGGCGCCCTTCAGGGGGTGTTGGACGGAAAAAAGGCTGCCGGCCTGGAAGGACTTCAGGCCGACGACGAGCTGCGTCCTATCCTGCGCTACATCGACAAGCTGATGGAACAGTTGGGCGGCTATATTCAGTCTATCACCGCCGAGCGGGACAAGGTAGGCCTGATCCTGGACTGCATGGACGAGGGCCTGATCCTGCTGGACGAAGAAGGCAGAGTGCTGGCCATCAACCGGGCCGCCCGCACTTTGTTCGGCTTCCCCGAGGGGGAGCAGGAGGACGGCGCTCTGCTGCTCACCCGCAGCCGCCGGCTCCGGGAGGCCATTCACGAATGTCAGGAGAAGCACGCCTCTATTATGCTGGATGTGGATGCTCTTACCGAGGACGCCCGTTCCCTGCGGATGTTCGTATCCCCTGTCTCCGGCCGGCAGTACGAAGGTCAGCCCGTGGGCACCTCTATTCTGGTTTCCGATGTCACCGAGCTGAAAAAGGCGGAAGGTATCCGCAGTGAGTTTACCGCCAACGTGTCCCATGAATTGAAGACGCCCCTGACCAGCATCAAGGGCTTTACCGATATGCTGTCCAGCGGCATGGTAGCCTCCCCTGCCGACCAAAAACGTTTTATTACCATGATCGGCGTTGAGGTGGACCGGCTGATCGATCTCATCAACGACATCCTCAAGCTGTCTGAGTTGGAGTCGGTGGCCATCGACCAGACCGAGGAGCGCTCCGCGGTGCTGGACGCGGCCCATGATACCGCCTCCCTGCTGGAGCCCTCCGCCAAGGCCGCCGGTGTGACTCTGGCTGTGGAGGGTGAGCCCGTCACCGTAGGCGTCCCCATGAGCCGTTTGAAAGAACTGCTCTTCAATCTGATGGGCAACGGCATCAAGTACAGCGAAAATGGCGGTGTGGTAACTACCCACATCCATGTACAGGACGGCAAGGCTGTGATCTCGGTACAGGACCACGGTATCGGCATTCCCGAGGAGGATCAGAGCCGGGTATTCGAGCGGTTCTACCGAGTGGAAAAGGGCCGGGCCCGCAAGAACGGCGGCACCGGCTTGGGGCTGGCCATCGTCAAGCATATCACCCAGCTCTACGGTGGGGCTGTCAGCCTGGAGAGCCAGGTAGGCAAAGGTTCTACCTTCACTGTGATCCTTCCCATTCCCAATAACTAAAGCAAATCCCCTGCCGGCAGGGGATTTGTTATAACAAAAAGCACGTCCCGGATCACATTCCAGGACGTGCTTTTATGGTATGGATTACTGATGGATGGCAGTGCCAGTCTTGCCGGCAACGCCGTCCTTGGCCTTCTCCAGCAGAGTGATGAGGGCGGAGCGGCCGGGAGCGCTCTCGGCGAACTCCACAGCGGCCTGCACCTTGGGCAGCATGGAGCCGGGAGCAAAGTGGCCCTCAGCGATGTACTTGCGGGCCTCGTCGGGAGTGAGGGAGTCCAGCCACTTCTCCTCGGGCTTGCCGAAGTTGATGGCCACCTTCTCCACGGCGGTGAGGATGATGAGGGTATCGGCCTCCACCTGCTGAGCCAGCACGCAGGAGGCGAAGTCCTTGTCGATGACGGCAGCAGCGCCCTTCAGGTGATGACCCTCGGTCTTGTAAACGGGGATACCGCCGCCGCCGCAGGCCACCACCACCAGGCCGGCGGACACCATGTCACGGATGGACTGGATCTCAATGATGGACTGGGGCTTGGGAGAAGCCACCACACGGCGGTAGCCACGGCCGGCGTCCTCGATGACGTTGTAGCCGCGCTCAGCCACCATCTTGTCGGCCTCTTCCTTGGTCATGAAGGCGCCAATGGGCTTGGTGGGGTTCTGGAAGGCCTTATCCTCGGGGTCCACCTCAACCTGGGTGAGCACGGTAGCCACGCCCTTGTTGATGCCGCGGTCCAGCAACTCCTCACGCAGAGCGTTCTGCAGATCGTAGCCGATGTAGCCCTGGCTCATGGCCACGCACACGGACAGGGGGCAGGGGATGTACTTCTCAGGCTCAGAGCGGGTCAGCTCGGCCATAGCCTTCTGGATCATGCCCACCTGGGGGCCGTTGCCGTGGGCCACAATGACTTCATGTCCCTCTTCGATCAGGTCCACAATAGCCTTGGCGGTCTGCTTCACGGCGATCATCTGCTCAGGGAGATTGTTGCCCAGAGCATTGCCGCCCAGGGCGATCACGATACGCTTGCCCATGTTAAACACCTCAATATTCGTAAAATAGTGGGGCCCGTCCGCACAGATACAGGCAGGTTGACCTATGCGGACGGGCCTCTAAAAGGAAGGGGAAGGAAAAATGGAAGTCAGAAATGGATCTCAGATCTTACTTCTGGAACCAACGGGCCATGCCGCGCTCCTCCAGAGCCTTCAGAGTGGCCTGGGGATCCTTGACCTTAGCCAGGAAGATCATAGCGGCAATGATGTAGGGCTTGAAGGAAGCCTCCTTGTACAGAGGATCACGATAGCGATCGAACACGGAAGCCTCGACCTCGCCGTCCTTGCAGGACACGTCGTTGATGTCGGCGGGCAGGCAGTGCATGTACAGAGCCTTTCCGTTCTTGGTGGTGGCCATCAGCTCCTCGGTGCAGCACCAATCCTTGTGGTTGGCGTTCTGAGCCAGCAGCTCCTTCTCCAGAGCCTTGATGCCGTCGGTGTCGCCCTCGGCGTACAGGTTGGTGCGCTTCTCCATGGCGGCGAAGGGAGCCCAGCTCTTGGGATACACGATGTCGGCATCCTTGAAGGCCTCAGCCATGCTGTGGGTCTTGGTGAAGGTACCGCCGGACTTCTCGGCGTTCTTCTTGGCGACCTCCTCGACCTCGGGCATAACCTCGTATCCCTCGGGGTGAGCCAGGACCACGTCCATACCGAAGCGGCTCATCAGGCCGATGATGCCCTGGGGCACGGAGAGGGGCTTGCCGTAAGAGGGGCTGTAGGCCCAGGTCATGGCGATCTTCTTGCCCTTCAGGTTCTCCACACCGCCGAACTCGTGGATGATGTGCAGCATGTCGGCCATGGCCTGGGTGGGGTGGTCGATGTCGCACTGCAGGTTGACCAGAGTGGGCTTCTGCTCCAGAACGCCGTCCTTGTTGCCCTGGGTCACAGCGTCCATGAACTCGTGCATGTAGGTGTTGCCCTTGCCGATGTACATATCATCGCGGATGCCGATGACGTCGGCCATGAAGGAGACCATGTTGGCAGTCTCGCGGACGGTCTCGCCGTGAGCGATCTGGCTCTTGCCCTCGTCCAGATCCTGAACCTCCAGGCCCAGCAGGTTACAAGCGGAAGCGAAGGAGAAACGGGTACGGGTGGAGTTGTCGCGGAACAGGGAGATGCCCAGGCCGGACTCAAAGATCTTGGTGGAGATGTTGTTCTCACGCATATAGCGCAGGGCGTCGGCCACGGTGAAGATGGCTTCCAGCTCGTCGTCGGTCTTCTCCCAGGTCAGGAAGAAGTCACCCTCGTACATCTCCTTGAAGTTCAGGGCATTCAGCTTGTCAATATACATCTGCAGAGTCTTGTCCATTGCAATCGATCTCCTTTTTCATAATTTAGTCGGTTGGTGGATGGATATGAGTTTCCTATCCGCGGGGGCGGCTTACGCCGCCCCTTATGGGACTTCATCGCTTTCTGCTGTCACGCTTCCTCTGCCTCGCGGTCGGGTCGCCTTCCCTCCGTCTCGGGCTGATCTGCGGGCCGCCCCGCGGCCCTCCGCTCGCCCTCGCTCCGGTCCAGGCTCCCCTGCTCGGCGCCTCAGCGCTTCTTACTGGATATTGTTGTTGGTCTTGCCGGCGCGGAACTGGGACACGTCGTCGGTCTTGTTCTCCTCCTTGTACAGGCCGGGCACGGCGGCGTACAGGGCGGCGCAGGTCACCAGATCCTGCTTCCAGGTGATCTCGTTGGGGGCGTGAGCCTGGCTCTCAGCGCCGGGGCCGAAGCCCACGCAGGGAATGCCGTAGCGGCCCTGGATGGCAACGCCGTTGGTGGAGAAGGTCCACTTGTCGGTCAGAGGACGGTTGCGCAGGTGCATGGCACCGTCGGGCCCGATGCGCTTGTCGCCGAACAGAGCGTGGTGGGCGTCCACCAGAGCCTGAACGTGAGCGGCGTTCTCCTTGTTGATCCAGGTGGGGAAGTAAGCCTCGGTCTCGTACACCTCGCCGGTCCAGGAGGGACGGTCGTACATGTACATGGAAACCTTCACGTCGTCGCCGTACTTCTTCACATTGGGCAGGTTGCGGATCTCCTCCAGGCAGGAATCCCAGGTCTCGCCGGCAGTCATGCGGCGGTCGATGGAGATGGAGCAGGAGTCAGCCACAGCGCAGCGGCTGGGAGAGGTGTAGAAGATCTGGGAAGTGGTGCAGGTGCCGCGGCCCAGGAAGCGGGCATCCTCGTAGTGATCGGGGTTGTACTTGGGGTTGAGCATCTTCACGAGGCCCTTGATCTCGGTGGAGTCGGCGTCGTCGTTCTCGTTGAGGGCGCGCACGTCCTGGAGAATGTCGGCCATCTTGTAGATGGCGTTGTCGCCGCGCTCGGGAGCGGAGCCGTGGCAGGAAACGCCCTTCACGTCCACGCGGATCTCCATACGGCCGCGGTGACCACGGTAGATGCCGCCGTCGGTGGGCTCGGTGGAGATGACGAACTCGACCTGCTCCTTCTTCACGCCGATGGCGGGGAAGAACTTGTTGACGATGTACTGCCAGCACATACCGTCGCAGTCCTCTTCCTGCACGGAGCCGACCACCATGATCTTGTAGCCGGCGGGGATCAGGCCCAGATCCTTCATGATCTTGGCGCCGTACACGGCGGAAGCCATGCCGCCCTCCTGGTCGGAACCGCCGCGGCCGTAGATGACCTCGTCGTCCTCATAGCCCTCGTAGGGGTCGTGGGTCCAGTTGTTGATGTTGCCGATGCCCACGGTGTCGATGTGGGAGTCGATGGCGATGATCTTGTCGCCCTCGCCCATCCAGCCGATGACGTTGCCCAGGCCGTCGAACTCGGCCTTGTCAAAGCCCAGCTTCTCCATCTCAGCCTTGATGCACTCGCAAACGCCCTTCTCCTCGCAGCTCTCGCTGGGGATGCGGATCATGTCCCGCAGGAAGCGGGTCATGTCGGCCTTATAACCTTCGGCAGCAGCTTTGATCTTCTCAAAATCCATGGTAATGACCTCCATTTTCAATTTATTTCACAGTTTCATCGGGACATTTCCCGGTCAGCACAAACTCAGTAAGGCTTCTGGGGGGTGTCGATGGTGGGATACTCGCCGTCCCAGATCACCCGACGGAACTTCAGGGGATCGGTGTTGCCCTCGGTGGAGAACATGAGCACCTGGCTGAAGCGGTTGAGCTCCAGAGCGTCACGCAGCTCCTTGTAGGTGTCGTCGCACATGATGGCGTCCAGCACGCCCATGCCCACAGCGCCGGACTCGCCGGAGATCACGGTGGGATCGCCCTTCACAGGCACGCCCAGCATACGCATACCCTTGGCGCTGGCCCAGTCGGGGCAGGAAATGAAGGCGGAAACATGGTTGCGGAGGATATCCCAGGAGATGGTATTGGGCTCGCCGCAGGCCAAACCGGCCATAATGGTCTGGAGGTCGCCGGTGACGATGCGGGGCTTGCCGTCGTTGGCCAGAGCACCCTGATAGAGGCAGTCGGCAGCGCGGGCCTCCATCACCACGAACTTGGGAGGATCATTGGGGAACAGGTTGGTGAAATAACCCACCACAGCACCGGCCAGAGAGCCCACGCCGGCCTGCACGAACACATGAGTGGGGCGGTTCACGCCGCACTGACGGAGCTGATCGGCGGCCTCGTTGGCCATGGTGCCGTAGCCCTGCATGATCCAGGAGGGGATCTCCTCGTAGCCGTCCCAGGCGGTATCCTGCACGATAACACCGTGCTCGGTCTGCTCAGCCTCAGCAGCGGCCATACGCACACAGTCGTCGTAGTTGACTTCCTCGATGGTAACCTTGGCGCCCTCCTTGGCAATGTTGTCAAAGCGGGACTTGGCGCTGCCCTTGGGCATATGTACCACAGCCTTCTGGCCCAGCTTGTTGGCAGCCCAGGCCACGCCGCGGCCATGGTTGCCGTCGGTGGCGGTGAAGAAGGTGGCCTGACCGAAGTCCTTGCGGAAGGCCTCGCTGGTCAGGTAGTCGTAGGTCATCTCGGACACGTCCCGGTTCATCTCGCTGGCAATGTACTTGGCCATGGCGAAGGAGCCGCCCAGCACCTTAAAGGCGTTGAGGCCGAAACGGTAGGACTCGTCCTTTACATACACGCCGCCCAGGCCCAGGTACTTGGCCATACCCTCCAGCTGAGCCAGGGGGGTGATGGAGTACTGGGGGAAGGAACTGTGGAAGAAGCGGGCCTTGGCTACGTTGGACAAGGACATGACGTCCAGCTGCTTGTCGTCGCTCTTCGGCATTTTATTGAGGACCCATTTGAGCTGGTCTTTCATCGAACATTCGCCTCCAAAATTTCTTTGCGCACTGGCAAACTTTCTTTTGTTTTATGAATCCATCATACCACTTGTTTTCCAGTTGTCAAGAGGAAATCAGAAAAAATTATTGAGAAGCTAAAAATTTTTTTGGTAGCACTTTAACCCCCCTTATTTCAGTAGGTTTTTCCACTCCTTCCACTGCCCAGCTAAAGCAAAAAAGGGGCCTCAGCGCGGCGGCTTTCACCGCTGATCTGAGGCCCCCTGGAAGGTCATTGGGCGGCCTCCGTGACTGGGTAACTGGGTATGATCGCTGCTTACTTTTTGTAGAAGGTGTTTTGCATGGGAAGGCTGGTACGCAGGATGTGATCCTTGGCGTAGTAGGCGCCCTGGGCGGCGGGGGCGGTGGGGATGGTGGCGATCTCACCGATGCCCTTGGCGCCGTAGGCGAAGGGCAGAAGCTCCTCCTTCTCCACATAGATGGCGTGGATATCGGGGATCTGGTTGGACCGCATCAGACCCAGGGTACCGTATTTGGCCTGGGGCACGCAGTCCTTCAGGGGGAAGTCCTCGGTGAGGGCGTAGCCCAGACCCATGAGCACGCCGCCTTCGATCTGGCCCTGAATGGAGGTGGGGTTGACCACCTTGCCGGAATCGTGGGCCGCGTAGACCTCCTTGACCTTGCCGTCATCATCCAGGATGACCACGTGGGTGGCAAAGCCATAGGCCACATGGCTCTTGGGGTTGGGCTTGTCGGAGCCCAGCTTGTCGGTAGGATCGAAGAACTCGGCAAAGTACTCCTTCCCTTCCAGCTTGCTCAAATCGCCATTTACCTCGTCCATATCCTTTTTCAGGTCGGCGGCGGCCATCCGTACAGCTTCGCCGGTGATGAGGGTCTGGCGGGAGCCGGAGGTCGTGCCGGAGTCGGGGGCCACCTCGGAGTTGGCGCCCATATTCCGCAGCAGCAGCCGGGGCAGACCGGTGGTCTGGGAGAGGACCTGGAGGAACACGGTGGCGCAGCCCTGACCGATGTCGGAGGCGGCAGCGTAAAGCTCCACCATGCCGTCCCGCACCGCCAGCTTGCAGCGGCCCTTATCGGGCAGGCCCACGCCCACGCCGGCGTTCTTCATGGCGCAGGCGATGCCCGCGTGATCCATATTGGCCTCGTACACGTCCTTCACCGCCAGCAGGGTCTCCTTCAGAGCGGTGGAGCAGTCGGCGATCTGACCGTTGGGCAGCACCTTGCCCGGCTCGATGGCATTGCGGTAGCGGATCTCCCAGGGAGAGATGCCCACCTTCTCGGCCAGCAGGTTGATGTTGGACTCCAGGGCGAACTCGCTCTGGCACACGCCGAAGCCGCGGAAGGCGCCGGCGGGAGGATTGTTGGTGTAGTAGCCGAAGCCGCGGATATCGGTGTTCTGGTAGCAGTAGGGGCCCACGGAGTGGGTACAGGCACGCTCCAGCACGGGGCCGCACAGGGAGGCGTAGGCGCCGGTATCAAAGTAGATCTCACAGTCCAGGCCGGTGAAGATTCCGTTCTCGTCGCAGCCCAGGGTGAAGGTACCCTCCATGTAGTGGCGCTTGGGGTGGAAGTTGATGGACTCCTGACGGGTGAGCTTGGCCTTCACAGGCCGGTTCACCTTCAGGGTGGCCAGCACAGCCAGGTGCTGCACGGACACGTCCTCCTTGCCGCCGAAGCCGCCGCCCACGTACTTGTTCTCCACCACGATGCGCTCAGGCTCCCAGCCCAGCATGATGGAGATCTCTTTGCGGGTGTCGTACACGCCCTGGTCGGAGGTGTACACCTTCACGCCGTCCTTGTACGGGAAGGCCACAGCGCACTCGGGCTCCAGGAAGGCGTGCTCGGTGAAGGGGGTCTTGTAGCTCTGGGTCACCACATACTTGGAGTTGGCCAGGGCGGTCTTGGCGTCGCCCCGGGTCACATGGCGCTGCTGGCACAGATTGCCCTTGGAGTGGACCAGAGGCGCGTTTTCGGCCATGGCCTCCTGAATGGAGCGCACCGGCTCCAGAGGCTCATAGTCTACCTTGATCAGCTTCTTGGCCTCTTTCAGCACGTCCTCCGTCTCTGCCACCACCAGGCAGATGGCGTCGCCCACGCAGCGGGTGATGTCGCCCTTGGCGATCATCACGTCCCAGTCCTGCTGCAGGTGTCCCACCTTGTTGTTGGGCACATCCTCAGCGGTGAGGACGGCCAGCACGCCGGGCAGCGCCAGAGCGGCGGAGGCGTCGATATCCAGCACACGGGCTCTGGGATACTGGGAACGGACAGCGGAGGCATGGACCATGCCCTCCATCTCAATGTCGTCACAGTAGGCGCCGGTCCCCAGGACCTTCTCCCGCACATCGCTGCGGAAGGCCCGGTCGCCTACGCCATAGATATCCCCCTTCTCCAGCTCAGGATCGATCTTCTCCTCTCCCCGAAGGATGGCGGCTGCCAGGGAAATACCCTCAATGATCTTTTTGTAGCCGGTACAACGACAGATGTTGCCCCGGATGGCCTTTTTGATATCCTCCTCAGAGGGGGTGGGGTTCTGGTCGATGAGGGCCTTGCCAGCCATCACCATGCCGGGGATGCAGAAGCCACACTGGACCGCTCCCACCTTACCGAAGGCATATACAAAAGCCTCCTGCTCGTCATGGGACAGGCCCTCCACGGTGAGGATGGTCTTACCCACCGCTTTTTTGGTGGAGAGCACACAGGACTTCACCGCCTTGCCATCCACTACGATGGTGCAGGTGCCGCAGGCGCCTTCGCTGCATCCGTCCTTGACGGAATAGAGGTGCAGATCTTCACGAAGATAGCGCAGCAGAGGCTTTTCCTGCTCGGTGGTACAGGTTTCGCCGTTTACGACAAAGGTATAGCACTCGCTCATCTTGGGTTCCTCATTTCCATATAGATTGGCTTATCCATGCGCGGAAAGCCTCAGCCTTTCCGGCTGAGGCTCCGCGCACGGCTGGTTACGGCAGCAGATAGTTATAATTGTCGTACACTGCGCAGATCAGTTTGCGCAGAGGATCGTACAGGCCGCAGCCGGCATCGGCCACATCGTACTCCTTGACCTCGCCGCCCAGGCGGACCCTGGTCTTGGTGCCCTCCAGCTTCAGGAAGCCCTCGTTCTCGCTGTTGACGAAGTCCTCCTCGCTCCAGAACAGGGTGAACTTATCCTTGTAGGGACGGCTGTCGTAGGGACAGAAGGTGCCGCAGTTGCCGCACTCGTTGCACATACCGTCCACGTGGATGATCTGGCGCATCCGCATACCGGGCACGGCAATGGCCACGTTGGCACGGTTGGGGCACACCTCGGTGCAGGTCTCGCACACGGTGGCGCAGCCCAGGCAGCGGATCTCATCGCAGCTGCTGCAGTCGGTGCAGACGTCGCCCCGCTTGGCCAGAGGCTTCTGGTAGTCGGCGTTGACGTTCTTCTCCACATAGGTATCCACGTCGAAGTCCTGAATGGCGCGGGCAGCCTTGGTAGCGCCGGCAATGGCCTCCACCACGGTGCCGGGGCCCTTCTGGCCGTCGCCGATAACGTAGACGTTCTTCACGGAGGACTCCAGAGTGTCGGCATTCACCACAGCCTTGCCGCGGTTATCCACTTCCAGACCGTTGGCGGTGTACAGCTCGGTGTCCACCTTCTCGCCCACGGCGGTGATGACGATGTCGGCGGGGACCTCAACCACCTTGCCGGTGTCCACGGGGGAACGGCGGCCGGAGGCGTCGGGAGCACCCAGCTCCATCTGGTGGCAGGTGAGCACGCCGTTCCGTACACCCACAGGAGCCAGCAGCTCGCAGAACTCCACGCCGTCCTCCAGAGCCAGCTCCAGCTCCTCCTGATCGGCGGGCATATAGCGCTTGGTGCGGCGGTAGACCAGGGAGACCTTCTCCACGCCGGGGATGCGCTTGGCGGCCCGGGCGGCGTCCATGGCGGTGTTGCCGCCGCCGATGACCACCACGTTCTTGCCCAGATCCAGGCTCTCGGGGGCCTTCTTGGCCTTCTCCAGGAACTCGATGACGTTCATTTCCTCGCCGTACTCCATGCCGGCGCTGCCCTTGTGCCAGGCACCGGTGGCCAGGATGACGTGGGTGTAGCCCTTACCGAAGAGGTCCTGCACGCTCTTGACCTCGCAATTCAGCTCCACCTTCACGCCCATGGCGTTCATCAGCTTGACGTCGTTGTCGATGGCCTCGTCGCTGATGCGGAAGGCGGGGATCACATGGCGGACGATGCCGCCCAGGGAGTCCTTACGCTCAAAGACGGTCACGTCCACACCGGAGCGGCCCAGGAAGTAGGCGGCGGACATACCGGCGGGGCCGCCGCCGATGACGGCAACCTTCTTGCCGGCCACAGGAGCAGCACTCTTCAGCTTGGGCAGCAGGGACTCAAAGCCGCCCTCGGCAGCCTTCAGCTTCTGGGTACGGATGTACACGCTCTCGTCATAGGCATTGCGCATACACTTGTCCTGGCAGCGGTGGGAGCAGATGGTGCCGGTGATGAAGGGCAGGGCGTTGCGGTGGGTGATGATCTGGAGGGCCTCCTCGTACTTGCCCTCGTTGACCTTCATCAGGTAAGCGGGGATGTCCTGCTCGATGGGGCAGCCATTGCGGCAGGGAGCCTCGAAGCAGTCGATGAGAGGCACCTTCTTATCCATCTTGCGGCTGGGGATGGGCTTCATGGGCTTCTGGTAGTGAACGTCGGTAACGAACTCCTTCACCAGAGCGTCGGCCTTGGCCACGTCCACGCCGGTCCAGGGCTCATAGCTGATGTCCATCAGCTCCTTGCCGATCTGGCTGAAACGCTGATAGCCGCCGGGCTTGAGGACGGTGGTAGCCATGGTAATGGGCCAGATACCTGCCTCAAACAGCTTCTTGATGGAGTGGATATCGGCGCCGCCGGAGTAGGAGATACGCAGCTTGCCCTTGAACTCCTTGGACAGCATCCCGGCCAGGGACAGGGACAGGGGGTACAGGGAGCGGCCGGACATATACATCTCCTCGCTGGGCAGCTCGCCGGCCTTCACGTCCACAGGGAAGGTGTTGGTGATCTTCACGCCGAACTCCAGGCCCCGCTCGCCGGTGAGCTTCATCAGGCGGTGGAACATGGGGATGGCGTCCTCCCACTGCAGGTCCTCCAGGAAGTGGTGGTCGTCAAAGGCGATGTAGTCAAAGCCCAGGCCGTCCAGGGTCTTGCGGGCAAACTCGTAACCCAGCAGGGTGGGGTTGCACTTAATATAGGTGTTCAGGTTCTTCTCGGTAATGAGGTAGGTGGCAATGCGCTCGATCTCATCGGGAGGACAGCCGTGGAGGGTGGACTCGGTGATGGAGTCGGACACCTTGGGGGAGATGGCGCGTACATAGGCCTCATCCACGTTCTGGAACTTGTCCAGGTTGGCCAAAGCCCAGTCCATGCACTCCTGCCACACCTCAGAACCGGAGGCGTCCATCATGCCGTTGATATACTTGTCCACCTTCTCGCTCTTGATGCCGGCCAGGTCATAACCCACGCTCATGTTGAACACAAAGCCATTGGGATCGCCCAGCTCCAGCTCACGGGCCAGCAGCTTGCAGGCGAACCAGGCCTTGACGTACTCGGCAAAAGCCTGGGGCACGTACAGCTCGGTGGACCACTCGCAGTTGTAGCACTCGTCGGCGGCGGTGATGCAGGGCTTGTTGACGCACTTGCTCAGCTCGTCTCCGTCCATGACCTGAACGGTCTTGACCTCAAAGAAGCGGCTGCCGGCGGCGTAGGCGGCGATGATGTTCTGGGCCAGCTGGGTGTGGGGGCCGGCGGCGGGGCCGTAGGGAGACTCAATCTTCTCCTCAAAGATGGGCAGGGCCTTGCCGTTTTCATGCTTGACCAGCTTGGACACGCCGAAGATGGAACCCTGGCTCTTATACTCGCTGAGGATCCAGTTCATCAGGTGGGCAAAGGGCATGGGACGCATAATATCGCTCATAATCAAAACCTCCAGTTATCATTATAACTCGGAATTACATTTCGTTTTCGCTTTTTGGGGAATTTTGTAGGGCGCGGCATCCTTTCCACGCCGCTGTTCCCCTCATCCGTCACGGCTTACGCCGTGCCACCTTCCCCCCGGGGGAAGGCTTTTTAGTAAGTGCAGTGATTCAGCTCGCCCCACAGCTTCTTGGACTGCTCCATGCACCAGGCGTTGATCTTGTCCCCACCCGGCCCTGCCGGGCGGGGTCCCCGATCCCTTTTGTCTGCTCGGGGCGAATAAATCGCCCCGGCATCAAGGTTTTGCCTGCGGCAAAACGCTTGGTGCGGACAAGCTCAACCTGCATTGTCCTCAGTAAGTGCAGTGATTCAGCTCGCCCCACAGCTTCTTGGACTGCTCCATGCACCAGGCGTTGATCTTGTCCTCGTCAATGCCCACGAACTCGCGGTCCTTGTACAGCACCTTGCCGTTGATGATGGTGGTGCGGCAGTTCTTGCCCATCATGCCGAACAGCATGTGGCCGTCGATGTTGGCATCGGAGAAGGGAGTGAAGGGCTTGTAGTCCATCACGATCACGTCGGCAGCAGCGCCGGGCTTCAGCACGCCCAGAGGCTTCTTGAAGTAACGGGAGCAGATCTTGGCGTTGTTCTGGAAGAGCATCCCGGTGGCCTCGCACCAGCCCACGTTGGGCTGAGCCACATTATGACGCTGCATGGGCAGCAGGACCTTCAGGCTCTCCAGCATATCGTGGGTATAGGCATCGGTGCCCAGGCCGATCAGGATGCCCCGGTTGTACAGCTGCAGCACGGGGGAGCAGCCCACGGCGTTGCCCATGTTGGACTCGGGGTTGTGGCAGACCATGGTGTTGGTCTCCTTGATGATGTCCATCTCGGCGGGAGAAACGTGGATGCAGTGGCCCAGCATGGTCTTTTCGCCCAGAATGCCGTTGTACAGCAGGCGGTTGATGGGCCGGCAGCCGTAGTTCTGCAGGGAGTCGTACACGTCGTTCATGCCCTCGGCCACGTGGATGTGGAAGCCGGTCATGCCGTCGTTGGCCTTGACCATCTTCTCAAAGGTCTTGTCGGAGATGGTAAACAGGGCGTGGCCGCCGAACATGGCGCGGATCATGTCGTCGTCCTGCTCCTTACACCACTTGGCAAAATCGGCGTTCTCCTGAATGGACTGATCGCACTTCTCCTGACCGTCACGCTCGGACACCTCGTAGCAGAGGTTGGCGCGCATACCCAGCTCCTTGCACACGTCCTTGATGGCAAAGAGGGAGCCGGGGATCTCACAGAAGGAGGCGTGATGATCGAAGATGGTGGTCACGCCATCCCGGATGCAGTCCAGCACGGTGGCGTAGGCGCAGGCCCGGGTACCGTCCAGGGTCAGGTGGCGGTCAATGTACCACCACTGGCCGTCCAGCACCTCAAAGAAGTTGGTGGGGTTAAAGCCGTTGATGGCCAAACCACGGGCCAGACCGGAATAGATGTGAGTATGGACATTGATGAGGCCGGGCATGATGACGCCGCCCTTTGCGTCCACAAACTCAGCGTCGGGATACTTGGCCTTCATGTCGGCCAGGGAACCGACTTCCTTGACTACCTCGCCGTCCAGGACGACGGCGCCGTCTTCCAGATAGGGGAGCTCTTCGCTCCGGGTGATAAGTCTGCCATTACCGATCAGCAGCATAGTAAGTTCCTCCTTTTGATTTCATTCTTTTCTCCGTAAAAAAATTGCCCATTCCCGGTGGAATGGACAGTACAATTCGTCAGTTTCTGGGTTGCGTCCGCAACCCAGCCGAATTCCATGTCCATCCAGCCCGTGCGCGAAAGCACTCCGTTGCAGCTACAACTTTTTATATGGAAATTTGTGCATCTTGCATAGTTTCGCTCTCTCGTTGTTTCTATGTTACCACATTTCGCACGGATATGCAACACTTTTGTTAGAAAAACAAAAAAATTTTTAGGTCTGCAAAATGAGTTGAATCTGCGCCAAAATGTGGTACAATAGTAGAGATACATTTTACCGTCTGCCGCCGGATCGGTGACTTTTGGCACCCATTCCTCCGGTGGTGCCCATCACTCCGCGCAGACTCTGAAAGGAGGGAATCTACGTGCCAGAAGCATCTACCCTGCAATTTCTCTTCAAACTGGCCAAAGGAATTGCCAGTCAGTTTGGTCCCAACTGCGAAGTGGTGGTCCATGACCTGGCCACCAATGATCCGGAAAGCTCCATCGTCGCCATTGAAAACGGGCAGGTCACGGGACGAAAGGTGGGAGACGGACCGTCTCACGTGGTCCTGGAGGCCCTGCGGGGCAATCAGGACCAGCTGCAGGATCATCTGAGCTACCTGACCCGCACCAAGGACGGCAAGATCCTCAAGTCCACTACTATTTATATCCGGGACGACGACGGGACGCCCATCGGGATCTTTGGTATCAACTATGATATCACCCTGATGCTGGCCATGGAGACTGCCATCAAGCAGTTCACCGCCACCGAAAAGGACGAGAAGGAACCAGAAGCTATCTCCCGCAACGTATCCGATCTGCTGGACGAGCTGATGGAGCAGAGCGTGAAGATCGTGGGCAAGCCCGTGGCCCTGATGAACAAGGAGGACAAGGTCAAGGCGGTGCAGTTCCTCAACGACACCGGCGCCTTCCTCATTACCAAAAGCGGCGACAAGGTATGCAAGTTTTTCGGTATTTCCAAGTATACGCTGTACAGCTACATTGATGAAGCCAAAGAGTAACTTCCCAACAGGAGCGGACCGCGTGAAACACGGCCCGCTCTTTCCATAATATCCGGATAAGTGAGGACCCGGCTCCCGTTGGGAGCCGGGTCTCTCATTTTTCTTATTTGCTCTTGTTTTCCTTGGGGAGAGTCAGGTTAAGGATGATGGCCACGATGGTGGCAACCACCACAGAAGAAGAACCGAACACGGTGTTGACCCACTCAGGGAAACCCTCGCCGGCCAGGCAGCCGGACACCTGGGTGATACCAACGCCGAGGGCCACAGACAGACCAACCACGGAGCTCTTACGGGGAGTAAAGCCGCCCTCGGTAATCATCCGGATGCCTGTCATGGTGATGGTGGCAAACACGGAGATGGTGGCGCCGCCGATGACGCACTGGGGGATGGTAGTAAGCAGGGAGGCAAACTTGGGCATCAGGCCAGCTACCAGGAGGATACCGGCGGCCAAGGTAAAGACAGCCCGGTTGATAACCTTGTTAACGGTGACGATACCCACGTTCTGGCTGTAAGAGGCGGTGGGCAGACCGCCGAAGAAGGCACCCACGATGCTCATGATGCCCTGGCCGATAATGCCGCCGGACAACTCACGATCGGTAGGCATACGGTCCATGCCGCCCATGGTGGTGGAGGACAGGTCGCCGATGGTCTGCACCGCATTGACCACATACACGATGGCCAGGGAGACGCAGGCAGAGGGAACAAATTTGATCTCAAAGGGCATGACCTCAGGCAGCGCAAACCACTGGGAGGTGCCTACGCTGGCAAAATCCACCATACCGACAAAGTAGGCTACAATATAGCCCACGATCATGCCAATGAGGATGGCGCCCAGTTTGAAGATACCCTTGGTGAAGTTGGACAGGATGACTACCACCACCAGCGTGATGAGGGCCACCCCCCAACTCTTCACATTACCGAACCAGGGGCTGCCAACGCCACCGGCCATATACTTGACGGCGGTGGGATAGAGGGACAGGCCGATGGTAAAGATAACGGTACCGGTGACCAGAGGCGGGAACAAAGGACGGATCCACTTAACAAACACGCCGAAAACAATGGCTACGATACCGCCGATGATCTCAGCGCCCAGGATCGTTGCGATGTCAAACTGCGCGCCGATCGCCTGCAGAGTGGGGATGTACGCAAAACTGATACCCATGATAACGGGCAGACCGGAGCCGATGCGCCGGAAAATAGGGAAAAGCTGGAGCAGCGTGGCAAGGGCGGTCAGGATCAGAGAGACCTGAATCATCAGGGTCTTCTCCGCCTCGCTCAGGCCACAGGTGTTGGCAACCAGAATAGCAGGCGTAATGATACCCACTACCGCAGCCACCACATGCTGGAGACCCAGAGGGATCAGCTGACCCGGCTGGGGGATACCGTTCCATTGAAATACGGTATCAGAGTTCTTTGTTTTTGGTGTACCCATTCCAATCACCTCACAAAAATTTTTTTGCCCAAATAGTTTTTTTGCTCATCCAAACTATACCTTATTTAAACTTGAGATGCAAGTGGAAATTGAAGTACAGGGCCCAAAATTCACTCTCTGTTTTTGTGCAATTTGGAAAATTTTTTCCGGAACAAAAGAACAAAAAACAAAATTTTAGTATCCATATTAAACCAATAAGTTTTACTATCTCTAACTTTCTTTCCCTGATTTGCACACTGTCTTTCCGGGGTGGACTTTCCAAAACAGATATGCTAGAATGGCTCTGCCGCGCTTTCGCGGGATTTTGAGAGTTTCTATTGGAAAGGATCGATGGATATGGATACCACCCTCAGCACTCTGAGCAATCTGGCCATCTATATCGCTCTGGTCATTGTGGGCGCGCTGATTGGCTCCCGACCCGGCGTTCGCAGCCGCCCTCTGGTGTGGGTGGGCAAACTACAGTTTGTGGCTCTGATGATTCTGATCGTCACCCTTGGCATCAATCTGGGCGCCAACGATGAGGTCATCGCCTCCCTGGGACAGATCGGCCTGGCGGCTCTGCTCATCACGGTACTGGCCATGTTGGGCTCCATTCTCTTCCTCACCCTGCTCCGCCGGTTTGTCCTGAAGTTGGACCATGTGGGCCTGCCCCGAGGCAGCAGCCAGACCAGTGAAGATACCACACACTCCGCCGGCAAGGCAGACAACTCCCTGACAAAGTGGATCGTTGTCGCGGTGGTGCTGGGAATGCTGGCGGGCCGTTTTATCCTCCCCCCTGTAGTCACCGCCCACTGCGGCACCGTCATCAACTTTGGCCTCTACCTGCTTTTGTTTATGGTAGGTATGGATATGGGCAAGCAGGGCACCTTTGTCAGCGATATTAAAACCGCCGGCTTCCAGGTGCTGCTGGTGCCTGTGGCTGTATGCCTGGGCACCCTGGTCTTTGCCGCTCTGGCGGGCATTTTCCTGCCCATGGGAATCAAGGATTCCATTGCCGCCTCCGCCGGTATGGGCTGGTACTCCCTGGCCCCCACCCTGCTGGCTCCCTATTCCCTGTCGGTATCGGCAGTGGCCTTTCTGTCCAACGTGATGCGGGAGATCTTCTCCATTTTGGCCATTCCTTTTGTGGCCCGCTATGTGGGCTATGTGGAGTGTGCCGCCCTCCCTGGCGCCGCCGCCATGGACACTGTGCTGCCGGTGGTGGTGGGCGCTACCCATGAGCGCATCACCATCTATTCTTTCACCTCCGGCGTGGTACTCTCCCTGACAGTACCCATTCTGGTACCCGCTATCATTGCTCTGCCTGTTTAAGGAGGCGCTAACACATGGAGATTGAACGCCGCTGGCTGGTGGAAAACTGGCCCGACCTGTCCCCCACCGCCACATTCCATATGGAGCAAGGCTATTTTTCCATCCATCCGGCCATCCGTATCCGGGAGGAGGCCCTTCATGGGGGCGCAACCGCCTATGTGCTCTGCTTCAAAGGAGGCGCCGGGCTGGTGCGGGAGGAGATCGAGGTGGCGGTAGATCAGGAACGCTACCAGCGTCTGAAGGCCATGCTGGGCAAGCCCATGATCTGGAAGGAGCAGCGCCGTTATCCCCTCCCCAGCGGCCTCACCCTGGAGGTCAACTCGGTGGATCCCAGCCTGGAGACCGGCTTCTTCTATGCCGAAGTGGAGTTTCCCGATGAGGCCTCCGCCCTGGCCTGGACGCCGCCCGAGGATCTGAAAGCCTATCTCACCCAAGAGGTCACCGGACAGCTCAGCGAGAGCATGGCGGCCTACTGGGAACGAACCCGAGGATAACAGCAAATGAACTGTCCCTGTTTGTGCGGACAATACAAAAAAGAACCCCTGGCAGGAAATCTTGTCATTCAGGCGGAGAGGCGTTGCACGAGCAGCGCCTCTCCTGTTTTTCAGCGGATGCGCTTTGAGTCATAAAAGCGGATGTATCAGTCTACGATCTCGCTGGTTTCCGAGAATGCCGCGGACTTGTATCGGTAACTCCACGCTGTTCTGAGAATGGAGAAGCATTTTTCCTCCATGACATTTTCACGCGGAAAAGGGACTTTCCCCCGACAAGCCCAAGCGCTTGAGCGCATTTAATACCTTTATCGACAGCGAGAACTTTGACTGGGCATTTGAGCAGTATAGATGTATAACGGATGCGAATTTTCAAACTCCGGGTATGCTCTACTAAAAGATGACCACCGGAATCCCATGGCCGAGTACAAGTTATGGCCTGAACCGAAAGAAGGCAGATGCGCATGGAGCATACCAGAGTTGAACAGCGCCTTTGTCGCATAGCTACCAGAATATCTGCCAAATCCAAATCTGCGAAATAGTGTAATATAAGGATAGCAAAACAGGCCTGAAATCCTAGGATTTCAGGCCTGTTTCTGGTGGAGGCGGGGGGAGTCGAACCCCCGTCCGAAAACGCTTCCTCAGGAACTTCTCCGGGCGCAGACGGTCATTTCCATTCCCTCGTCCTGGCGTAGGCCGTCAAACTACAGGACTTGGTAGCTTCATTGTTCATGGTGCGCTCAAAGCTTTGCGCACACACGTGCACCACTCAACGACGCCCCATCCCGGACCGTGGTCCTTCCGGGCGGGACGGCCGCTAATTAAGCAGCGGCGAGAACGACGTTATCGTTGTTCTTTAATTTATAAGTTGCCCGTTTTAAGGATGTCAGGCACATCCGCCCGCTATTCCTGCCCCCACGTCCCCGTCGAAACCAGTACGCCCCCGTGGAGCGGCGCGGCCAAGCCGCGCCGCGACAGGTAACAATATTGTTCAGCCGAACTGCCTCAGCACTTCTCAGGCGCGGGATAGTCCACACCGAAGGTCTCCACGGTGACAGACTTCATTCGCTGATCCTCGTAAGGGCGGTCCATCCGGTCCCGCTTCGCATTGACAATGGCGTCGGCCACGTCCATGCCCTCGATCACCTTACCGAAGGCGGCGTACTCGCCGTCCAGGTGGGGAGCCTTCTCCACCATGATGAAGAACTGGCTGCCGGCGGAATTGGGATGCATGGCACGGGCCATGGACAGCACGCCCCGGTCATGCTTCAGGTCGTTCTTCACGCCGTTGTGGGCGAACTCACCCTTGATGGAGTAGCCGGGGCCGCCCATGCCGGTGCCCTGGGGGCAGCCGCCCTGGATCATGAAGCCGGGGATCACACGGTGGAAGATCAGGCCGTTATAGAAGCCGGACTTCACCAGGCTGATAAAGTTGTTGACGGAGTTGGGGGCCACCTCGGGGTAGAGCTCGGCCACCATCTTGCCGCCGTTTTCCATCTCAAAGGTCACAATGGGATTTTGAGCCATTTGCTTTCCTTCCTTTCTTCGGGGGCTGTGCCCCCCTTGTCAATAACCGCCTCGGCGGTGTGATTTCATAGTACGGTCCATCTCACGCTTGGCGTCCCGGGCAGCGGCAGAATCCCGCTTGTCATAGAGCTTCTTACCCTTGGCCAGGCCCACCTCCAGTTTGACCCGGGGGCCACGGAAGTAGATGGACAGAGGAACCAGTGCGTACCCGTCCTGCTTGACCTTGGCAAAAAGCTTCAGGATCTCCCGCTTGTGCATCAGCAGCCGGCGGGGCCGCAGGGGGTCCTTGTTGAAAATATTGCCCTTCTCATAGGGGCTGATGTGCATCCCGTGGACGTTCATCTCGCCGTCCTTGACGATGCAGAAGGAGTCCTTCAGGTTGACGTGGCCCTGACGGATGGACTTGACCTCAGTGCCGGCCAGCTCGATACCCGCCTCGTACTTATCCTCGATAAAATAGTCGTGGTAGGCCTTGCTGTTTTTGGCGACCACCTTGATGCCCTTGCTCTCCATTCCGCCACCTCCCAACCGGGACAGATCTCTTGAGCGTCTATTATATCATGGCTACAAGCCGTCCAGGCTTGTGCGCCGCATAGCGGCGGAAAATCGGCGCAGCCGATTTCGGCCATGATGTAACAACCGCAGTGCGCGGCATTTCGCCGCGCCCGGCCGCCTGAAGGCGGCCCCAAACAGCCCCGCTGTTTGCCTTGCGGTTATTATACCACAGCTGTCAATAGCTCAGACGGGAAAGTAGGTCAGCACCCCGGCCAGAGCGTCGGCAGGAAAAACCATACGGCCATGCTCTGCCAGACTGGCTTCCAGATGGGGCCGCCCGGCCTCGCTGCGTCCAAACTCGGAAAGCCGTACGGCGGTCTGCTCCGCCCCTGCGGGAAGGGAGAGCCACCACCGCTCCTTCCACCACAGCAGGGCGGCGTCCGGCCTGGGCTGGTCCAAGGCCCGGGCAGCGGCGGCCAGGTCCTCCAGGCTGGCAAAGGAAAACCAGCGCTGCTCCGGTGAGCGCACATGGGCAAACACCAGCACGCCGCAGGACTCCGGGTAGGCCTCGATCTCGATGGAGCCCTCCAGATCCATACCCGCCTGCCGGAAGGCGGTACGGGTCAGCTCCAGGGCCTGCTCCAGAGTAAGTCCCGCCGGCGTCAGACCGTGCTCCTTCAGGTCGGCGGGGGTGATGTACAGGGCAACGCTGGCGCTGCCGATGGGCTGGATGGTCATAGTCTGCCTCCTCTCAAATGCAGGAACGATTATACCGGTTCCGGCTCCCGCCGTACAGCTGTAATGATTGGCTTGATTGGAAAAGCTGAGGGTGGCACGGAACCTGGAAATATGATATAATGCACCTAACCGATGTAAGAAAAGGGGATATGCCGGATGGAACTGTGGGAAAAGACTGTAGAGAGCGAAACGCTCTTTGAAGGTAAGATCGTCACCCTGAAGCTGGACAAGGCCCAGCTGGTCAACGGCCGGATCGCCCGGCGGGAAGTGGTGGAGCACCCCGGCGGGGTGGCTGTGCTGCCCCTGTTTGACGACGGTACCGTCAGCATTGTGCGGCAGTTCCGCTATCCCTTCCAGACCGTGGTCACCGAGCTGCCCGCCGGCAAGCTGGAGAAGGGAGAGGACCATCGACCCGCCGCTCTGCGTGAGCTGGAAGAAGAGGTGGGCGTCACCTGCGGCAAGCTGACCTATCTGGGCTGCCTGTACCTCTCCCCCGGCTTCTCTTCCGAGGTGCTCCATATGTATCTGGCTCAGGATCTGAAGCAGGGCGCCTGCCACCCGGACGACGACGAATTCCTGGAGGTGGAGCGGGTGCCCTTTGCCCAGCTGGCCCAGCAGGTCATGGACGGGGAGATCGTGGACGCCAAGACGGTGGCCCTGGTGCTGAAGGTCAAGCAGCTGCTGGGTCTGTAAAGACAGGAGGTTGGCATGAGCAAGCGCATTTTGATCGTGGAGGATGAGAAGAACATTGTGGACATCCTCAGCTTCAACCTGACCCGCGAAGGCTACGAGACGCTGGAGGCCTACGACGGTCAGGCAGGACTCCAGTTGGCGCTGGAGCAGAATCCCGACCTGATCCTGCTGGACCTGATGCTGCCCAAAATGGACGGTTTCGACGTGTGCCGCAGCCTCCGCAAGGAGAACCGCTCCACCCCGGTCATCATGCTCACCGCCCGGGAGGAGGAGACCGATAAGGTGCTGGGCCTGGAGCTGGGCGCCGATGACTATATCACCAAACCCTTCTCCATGCGGGAACTGCTGGCCCGGGTGAAGGCCAACATCCGCCGCAACGAGATGGTGGCCGGCGCTCCCGCCTCCGCCCCCTCCGGCAGCCGGATGGAGCTGGGCCGTATCTCCATCGATCCTGACCAGATGGTGGTCTGCAAGGATGGACGGCCCCTGGAGCTGACCCAGCGGGAGTACGAGCTGATCAAATTCCTGGCTGCCCAGCCCGGCAAGGTGTTCTCCCGGGAGGCGCTCATGGAGCACGTCTGGAACTATGAGGGCTATGTGGGTGATGTGCGGGCTGTGGACGTGGCCGTCCGCCGCCTCCGGGAAAAAGTGGAGGACGATCCGGCATCGCCTCAATTTGTGGTGACCCGGAGAGGACTGGGATACTATTTTAACGCTTAACCCTGCGCCAACTGTCCGGATCGTCCTCCACGGGACCCCGCACAGCGGGGCGGCGCCTGCGCCGTACAAGCGATTTGCCCAGCGGGCAAATCCTTGATGGCCGGGGAAATTCATTTTTCCCGGCCAGATGCAATGATCTCCAGGGCTCCCGGCGGCTCTGCCGCCGGGAATCGGACGATCCGGCATCGCCTCAATTTGTGGTGACCCGGAGAGGACTGGGATACTATTTTAACGCCTGATGCTTCTTCGGCGGGCCGGGGCAGCGGTCCCTGCCCGCCTGATTTTATTCTGACAAGAGAGGAGTGGTCCACAGTATGTTCCGCAGCCTGCACATGAAGCTCATGCTCATCATGACGCTGCTCATCATTCTGCTGATGACCGTTGTGGGCGCATTCCTCATCAACTCTGTGGCCAATTTTTACACCCAGGACTTTTACACCCAGATGTCCCAGGCCTTTGCCGACGAGGTATTCTGGGCCGACCTGAACACCCCCACCCCCGGCGAGCAGGACGGCGCGGCCAGCATTGCCGAGATCCTCAACGCCTATAACGGTACTCTGGGCGTGGACAACCGCAGCCGGAAATACTATGTGCTGGACGGTAAAGACGGCCACTGGCTGGCGGGCTCTGACGAACAGGACGCCGACCAGCCTCTGGATATGGATTCCCGCAACCTGATGCGGGTGCTGGCCGGAGAGGAACAGAGCGACGACAGCACTCCTTCCGCCTCCTACATGGATGTGGCGGTGGCCGTCCAGCGGGGAGACCAGCGCTATATCATCTATGTCCGGGATGATGGCACCAATGCCGCCGCCCTGAACAGCGAACTCATCACCCTCATCGTGGAGGCCCTGGTCTTTGGTCTGGTGATCTCAGTCCTGCTCTCCTTCCTGCTGTCCAAAACCCTCATCACCCCCATTGAGCGGCTTACCGAGGGCGCGGAACGGGTGGCCGACGGCGATTTCTCCCAGAAGCTGGAGGTGGCCTCTAGGGACGAGATCGGCATCCTCACCGGCACCTTCAACGACATGGCGCAGCAGCTCCACCATACGCTGGAAGAGGTGGAGAACGAGCGCAACAAGCTGGGTACTCTGTTTCTCCACATGACCGACGGCGTGGTGGCCTTTGCCCGGGACGGCGCGGTGATCCAGTCCAACCCCGCCGCTGAGGAGCTGCTGGGGACGGCCATCCCCATTGGCGGCAGCGTCAACTATGATACCCTGTTCTCCGACATTGCCCCCCTCCAGGGGGTGCTGGCAGTCCAATCCCCCGGCTATCTGGACGGAAAGCGCACTGTAGGCGGCAAAAGCCTGGAGCTGCTGCTCACCCCCTTTGACCAGGAGCGGCTGGGCGGCGTGCTGGTGGTGATCCATGACGTCACCGAGCAGCACAAGACCGAGGAGATGCGCCGGGAGTTCGTGGCCAATGTGTCCCACGAGCTGCGCACCCCCCTGACCAACATCCGCTCTTACGCTGAAACTCTGGTGGATAATGCCGGGGAGCTGCCTGCCAACACAGAGAAAAACTTCCTGGGGGTCATTCTCAACGAGTCTGACCGGATGACCCACATCGTGCAGGACCTACTCACCCTCTCCCGGTTCGACTCCGGCCGGTCGGAGCTGAAGCTGGCCCCCTTCCCCTTTGGTCAGGCGGTACAGGACGTGTATAATGCCATCCTGATGGAGGCCCAGCGCCACGGCCATCAGGTGGAGCTGAAGCTCCCCCCCACCCTGCCCGATATCGTGGGCGACCGGGAACGCATCCTTCAGGTCATGATGAACATCGTCTCCAACTCCATCAAATACACCCCCGACGGCGGCCACATCCGCATCTCCGCCGGCCAGTGGCCGGGCAAGGTGTGGATGGAGGTGGCCGACAACGGCATCGGCATTCCCGAAGCTGACCGGGGCCGCATCTTTGAACGTTTCTATCGGGTGGACAAGGCCCGCTCCCGGGAGTCCGGAGGCACCGGACTGGGCCTCTCCATCGCCAAGGAGATCATCGACCGGCATGAGGGCACCATCGAACTGCTGGACCGGCCCGGTCCCGGCCTGACGGTGCGCGTCACCCTGCTGACGGAGGGCCCCCGCCATGGAAAGGAATAAGCCGAGACGCCGCAGGAACCGGGGCCTGGAGCGGCTCAAGACCCTGCTCATCGCGCTGCTCACCCTGTCCGCCCTCTACCTCACTGGGCTGACCCTGGTGCAGAACCGGGCGGCCTCCGGCTCCCAGGGGTTGCTGGGCAGCCTGGTCTCCCTCTTCCACCCTCAGAGCACTGTGGAGACCTCCGATCCCGGCAGCGCCGTGCAGCTGACCGCCGCCGCCCGACCGGTCCGCATCGCGGTGTGCGATGGAGTCAACCGCTACGCCGTCCAGTACAACACCACCCAGACCGACAAACTGTACGACAGCGTGGGTATCCTGTTGGGCGAGGCGCTGTCCAGCGCAGAATCACCCACGGTCGTCACCGAGCAGATATGGCAGGCAGCTTTGGGCTCCCCCGGCGTCTGGTTCGATTTTCTGGGCAAGATCCCGCTGGAAACCCTCAGTGCCTGGACCGGAGAAGGGCGCATCAATGCCGCACTCACCGGCTCCGCCCGGCGAATCGCCGTGGCCCTGGCAGACGACGGTGTGCGGCTGTACTATCATAATGAAAACGACGGCCTGTACTATACCTGCAAAACCGCGGTGACCTACCAGGGCCACATGGACGAACTCATTGCCGGTTACGGGGGCAACGGCGTCCCCTTTGCCTTTGAGTTGGGCACGGACAGCGGCTACGCCGGGCTGGACCCCTATGTGCTCATCTCCGCGTCCGCCCCCACCCCTGCCGTCTACCGCTCCTCCAATCCCCTGGCCAACCTGGATGAAAACCTGATCAACAGCTTGCAGCAGGCCCTCTCTTTTCAGACCTCCTACTACGCCATTCCTAACGGCATCCGTATCCGGGAGGGGCAGGAGACTCTGGAGATCAGCAGTACCGGCACCGTCTCCTATACCACGGCCGAAGGCACCGCCTCCCGCTATCCGGTAGGAAATGAATTCGGCTATGACATTACGGAGGTAGTGGAAACCACCCGGCGGATGGCCGCCGATACGGTGGGCCGCTACTGCGGCGCCGCACGCATCTATCTGATGGAGGTAGTTGAGACCGAAGATGGGCTGTCCGTCCGGTATGGTTACAGCCTGAACGGCACAGAGGTCAGTCTGTCCGGCGGTGACAGCGCCGCACTTTTTACCATTCAGGACGGTCAGATCGCCTCCTTTACGCTTCGGTTCCGGCGGTATGAAGATACAGGTCAGACCAGCCTGATTTTAAACGAACAGATGGCTGCCGCGGCTTTGGAGGCCCTGGACCCGGAGGGCCGGGAGCTGGTCCTGTGCTACAGTGACAGTGGTGGCGAAACCGTCCAGGCCGGCTGGGTCGCAAAATAGCCCCAGCCGCCATTCTCCGGACATGAGAGCGAGGTTCCTATGGAGTGGTCTAAACTAAAAAATGTGATGCTGCTGATGCTGCTGTGCGTCAATATCATCCTGCTCCTGCTGGTAGGAAGTCAGGCCAGCCAGGACAAACGCTATCAGGCGGAGACCAAGCAGGCCGCCCAGGCTGTTCTGGAGCAGGGCGGTATTGACTTTACCCTGGATAAATTCCCCACCGATTTGGCTTTGCCGGTGACCACCGTCACCCGTGACCGGACCGGCGAGGCCAATATGGCCGCCGCTCTGTTGGGGGAGGTCACCCTGGAGGGGGAAAGCGAGGTGCGTCCCCGCTACTCCGGCCCCGGTGGTACCGCAGAATTTTCCATGAACGGCAGCTTTACCATCACCCTCACCCCCGGGATCTGGAGCCTTGGGGAGGGGCAGGACTACGAGACATCCGGTCAGGCCTGCCTGGAGGCCATGGGCTTTACCGGCACCCTGTCCGACACAGAGCAGACCGGCACCCAAACCGTGCTGACCTACTGCCAAAGCTGGGAGGGTTCCCCCCTCTTTTCCTGCACCATCCGCCTCCACTGGCAGGGAAACGACCTGATCCAGGTGGAGGGACAGCGGCTGGACGGCAGCACTTCCGCTTCGGTCACCAAGTCCCTCCTCTCCACCCCCACCATTCTGGTCCGTTTTCTGGCCGGGATCAATGAGGGAGGCTATGTGTGCAGCCGCATCGACGCTATGGATGGTGGCTACCTGCTCTCCAGCAACACCACCCGGCAGGTCCAGCTGACCCCGGTATGGCGGTTTGTCACCGACACCGGTACCTACTACGTCAACGCGGTCACCGGTGAATTTTCACCTCTGGGATAATCAAAAAGGGAGCGGCTTACGCCGCTCCCTTTTTCATGTCTGAATGATTATTCCTCGTCCACGATGAGGCCGTAGCCGCCGTCATTGCGCTTATAGACCACGGCAAAGCGCCCGCCCTGATCCACGTCCTTGAAGGCGAAGAAGGTGTGGTCCACCAGATTCATCTGGAGCACCGCCTCGTCCACCGTCATGGGCTTGATGGGGAAGCGCTTGGTGCGGACGATCTTGAACTCCTCCTCATCACTCTCGGGGGCGAAGGAGGAGATCTCCTCGGCGTCCACACTGCGGGAGAATGCGTCCTGACGCAGGCGCTTCTCCAGGCGGCTCTTATTTTTACGCAGCTGGCGCTCCACGGAGGAGACCGCCGCGTCGATGGTGGCAAACATATCGGAGGTGCTCTCGGCTACACGGATAATGGTACCGCCGGAGCGGATGGTCAGCTCCACGTTATTGCGGTCCTTCTCCACGCTGAAGACGATGGCGGCCTCCGTATCCGCCTTAAAGTAACGGTCTAACTTGCCCACCTTTTTCTCGGCATAGGCATGGACCTTGTTGGGCAGATTGATCTTCTTGTCAGTAAACACGAACTTCATCGTTTTCAACTCCTTCCACCCTCCGAGGAGGGATTGGGTCGCCGGTCAGGACCGGTTCCCTGCTTTGATTATACCACGTCGTACGCAGATTGTCACAACTTATTTCAAAAATTTTTGTGAATTTTGCCCATCACATTCCGGACCCTCCGGGTGGGAACACACACCGCAGCCACAGCGGCCTCCGCCGCAGTCCCGCCGCGCACAGTTTCGGCCCGGACAGACCTCCCCCTGTGGACACAGGGCATAATCGCCGCCGGTAATGGTCAGCCGCCGCCCCTCCACCAGGGCCAGAGCCAGCTTCTTGCGGGCCGTATCGTACACCTGCTGCACCGTGGAGCGGGCCACTCCCATCTGGGCGGCGCACTCCTCCTGGGTACAGCCCAGCAGATCCATCAGGCGGATGGCCTCATATTCCTCCACCGCCATCTCCACCGTCCCGTCCCCGCCCCCTGTCAGCGGTCCAAAGGTGTCGTGCCGGGGCAGGGCACAGATGCGGCGGCATTTCTTCGGTCTAGCCATGGGCGCTCCCTCCTGTTCCTGCTCTCAGTGTAGCAGATTCCCGGTATATGTCAAGAACTCACAAAAAACAAAGCCGCTGCCTTCGGCAGCGGCTTTGTGGTTACAGTGCGGCGAATACTTCTTCCGCAGCGGCCAGAGTGGCCTGGAGTTCCTCCTCCCCATGGGCGGCGGAGACAAACATAGCCTCGAACTGGGCGGGGGCCAGAGCCACGCCCCGCTCCAGCATCCCCTGGAAGTACCGGGCGTACTTGCCCACGTCGCTGCCCTTGGCGTCTACGAAGGTGGACACGGCGGTGGGAGTGAAGAAGGGGGCCAGCAGGGAGCCGATCTGATTGACCACCACCGGCGCACCGGTCTTGGCGATGGTTTCCCGCAGGCCTGCCGCCAGCTTCTCGCCCTTGGCGGCGATGTGGGTATAGACCTCCGGGTGGTCCTTCAGGTAGTTCAACTGGGCCAGACCGGCAGCCATGGCTACCGGGTTGCCGCTGAGGGTGCCCGCCTGGTACACCGGACCGCAGGGAGCTACCTGCTCCATAAGGGCACGGCTGCCGCAGTAGGCGCCCACCGGCATACCGCCGCCGATGATCTTGCCGAAGGTAATGAGGTCGGCCTTCACGCCGAAATACTCCTGGGCGCCGCCCAGGGCCAGCCGGAAGCCGGTGATAACCTCGTCAAAGATCAAGAGGGCTCCGCTCTTGTCGCACAGGGCCCGCAGCCCCTCCAGAAAGCCGGAAGCAGGATTGACCACACCCATGTTGGCGGCCACCGGCTCCACGATGATGCAGGCGATCTGGCCGGGGTAAGCGTCCAGCAGGGCCTCCACGGAGGAGAGGTCATTGAACTGGGCGGTGAGGGTGTGCTTTACGATGTCCTCGGGCACGCCGGCGGAGGAGGGATGGCCTCCCGCCAGGGCGGAGGAGCCGGCGTTCACCAGCAGGCAGTCGGAGTGGCCGTGGTAACAGCCCTCAAACTTGATGATCTTGTCCCGGCCGGTGGCGCCACGGGCCAGCCGGACGGCAGACATGACCGCCTCAGTGCCCGAGTTGACCATGCGCACCATCTCAATGTTGGGCACCAGGTCGATCATCAACTGGGCGATCTCCACCTCCCGGCGGGTGGGAGCGCCGAAGGACAGTCCGTCCTTCACGGCCTTCTCCACCGCCTCCCGGATCACCGGGTGGTTATGGCCCAGGATCATGGGGCCCCAGGAGCACACATAGTCGATATACTTCCGGCCGTCCTCGTCCCAGATGAAAGGGCCGTCGGCACGGGTAATGAAGCGGGGGGCCATACCCACCGCCCGGTAAGCGCGCACCGGGGAGTTGACTCCGCCGGGCAGGACCTTGACCGCCTGCTCAAACAGTTCTTCCGAGCGTCCCATCAGCCGATGTCCCCCTTCTGGATGGCCTGAGCCAGTTCTTTGGCGTAGTAGGTAATGAGCATATTGGCTCCCGCCCGGAACACGGACAGGGCGGACTCGCACATGATGCGGTACTCATCGATAAGGCCGGCAGCGGCGGCAGCCTTGATCATGGCGTACTCACCGGACACGGAGTAGGCGCACATGGGCAGGTCGTAGGCGTCGGAGCACTCCCGGATCACATCCAGGTAGCTGAGGGCGGGCTTGACCATGATGATGTCGGCTCCCTCCTCAATGTCCAGAGCGCACTCCTTCAGGGCCTCCTTCCGGTTGTGGGGGTCCATCTGGTAGCCCTTCCGGTCCCCAAAGGAGGGAGCGGAGCCTGCCGCCGAGCGGAAGGGTCCGTAGAAGGCGGAGGCGTACTTGGCGGAGTAGGCCATAATGGGGGTGGAGGTGTAGCCGTGCTCGTCCAGGATGGCCCGGATGGCGGCCACCCGGCCGTCCATCATGTCGGAGGGAGCCACCATGTCGGCCCCGGCCTGCACATGGCTGAGGGCAGTCTTGGCCAGTACCTCCAGGGTCTGGTCGTTGTCCACCTCATGGCCGCAGAGGATGCCGCAGTGGCCGTGGTCGGTGTACTCGCACATACACACGTCGGTGATGACATAGAAGTCGGGATACTCCCGCTTGATGGCCCGGATAGCCTCCTGGACCACGCCGTGCTCATCCCAGGCGGAGGAGCCGATGGCGTCTTTATGGGCGGGCAGGCCGAAGAGGATGCAGTGATTCACCCCGGCCTCCAGGCACTCCTCCACCGCCTGGCACACACTGTCGATGCCATAGTGATTCTGGCCGGGCAGGGCCTCAATGGGCCGCACCCCCTGGAGGGTCTCGTCCACAAAGATGGGATAGATCAGGCTGTCGGGGGACATCCGGGTCTCCCGGCACAGGCGGCGCACCGCGTCGTTGCCCCGCAGGCGGCGGGGCCGTTGGATCAGTTCCATATCAAACACCTTCCAAAATGGTTTCCACCAGTGCGTCCATGGTGGCCTCACGGGCCACCCGCACCGGGATACCGTACTTCTGTGCTTCGGCGGCGGTCTGGGCCCCGATGCACATACCCACCATACGGGAGAAGTTTGCGTCCTCCCCCACGGAGGAGACGAAGCCCTTCACGGTGGAAGCGGAGGTGAAGGTCACCAGCAGGCCCTCCGTCCCCTCCACCGCCTCCCGCAGCTCCTGAGAGCGGGGGTTTTCGTACACCGTGCGGTAGCTGGCTACGTCGTCACAGGCAATGTTACGCCTTGCCAGCCCCTCTGTCAAGGCGGGGGAGCCCTCCTCCGCCCGAAGCGCCAGCACCTTGCCCATGGCGGGCAGGCCCGCTCCCAGGTGGGCGGCGTCGTATACCTCCGGCACATAGTCGGCTTTCAGGCCGTGGGCCGCCAGGGCACGGGCGGTACCGGGACCGATGGCGGCCAGTTTCACAGCACCCAGGGCACGGGCGTCCTTGCCGTGGCCCTCCAGCCACCGCCACAGGGCCTCCACCCCGGCGGGGCTGGTGAGGGCCAGCCACTCATAGTCACAAAGCCGCTCCATAGCCTCATCCACCCCGGGACAGGGGTCCAGGAGGAGAGTGGCGATACAGGGGTACTCCCACACATCGGCCCCCAGATCCCGCAGCCGTGCGGACAGGGTGCCCGAGCGCTCCCGGGGCCTTGTGACCACCACCCGCTTCCCCTTCAGGGGCAGCTTGTCAAACCAGTCAAAATCCTCGGCCAGGGCGCACACCTTGCCCACCACGATGACGGCGGGGCTCTCCACCCTGGCCTCCTCTGCCACGGCGGGCAGGGTGCCCAGGGTGGCGGAAATGCGCCGCTGGGCGGGGGTGGTGCCCCGCTCCACCACGGCGGCGGGCATATCGGGCTCCATGCCCGCGTCCAGCAGACCCTTGCAGATCTGGGGCAGGGCGGACACGCCCATCAAAAAGACCAGGGTGCCCTTTGTGCGCACCAGGGCCTCAAAGTCGATGTCCAGCTCCTTCCCCGCCCGCTGATGGCCGGTAACGATGTGGAGGGAGGAGCAGCAGTCCCGGTGGGTTACCGGGATACCCCCGTAGGCGGGGGCGGAAATGGCGGAGGTGATGCCGGGTACCTCCTCAAAGGATACGCCGTGCTGGGCCAGCAGCTCCAGCTCCTCGCCGCCCCGGCCAAAGAGGAAGGGATCGCCCCCCTTGAGGCGCACCACATTCTTGCCCTCCAGGGCCTTGTCCAACAAAATCTGGTTGATCTGGTCCTGGGGCACCGGGTGGCGGGAGGCCTGCTTGCCCACGTCGATGTGCTCGGCCTTCTCGGGCATCATGGCCAGGATGGCGGGGCTGACCAGCCGGTCATACACCACCACCTCCGCCTTCTGGAGGGCCTCCAGCCCCTTCCGGGTCAGCAGGCCGGGATCTCCCGGCCCCGCCCCCACCAATGTCACTTTACCAGGCATGGGTTTCCCTCCTTCATGCGGTCTGCCAGCGCCTCCGCCAGCACGGCCCCCTCTTCCTTCGGTCCGGAAATTTTCTCCCGGAACACCTGCCCGGCCTCGTCCACATAGAGGCCGGTGAGGGTGATGATTTCTCCCTCCAGCACAGCGTGGGCGGCAATGGGAGAGGAGCAGCCCCCGTCCAGCCTGCGGACAAAAGCCCGCTCGGCCCGGGCGCACAGGGTACCCGCTTCATCCACCACACCGCTGAGATAGCTCAGGTCCTCCCCGGCCCGGGTCTGAAGGGCCATAATACCCTGGCCCGCCGCCGGGATCATCTCCTCCACGGTAAAATACCGGGTAATGCGCCCTTCCAGTCCCAGCCGTTTCAGGCCGGCGGCGGCCAGCACCAGGGCGGAATACTGGCCCTCGTCCAGCTTGCGCAGCCGGGTGAGCACATTGCCACGCACCGGAGCCACCTCCATATGGGGGAACAGCTTTTTCAGCTGCACCGTCCGCCGGGCGGAGGCGCAGCCGATGGGCTTGGCGGGGTCCAGCTCGGTGACCCCCTCGGGGAGCACCAGCACATCCCGGGGGTCCTCCCGCTTGGAGAAGCCCGCCAGGGGAATGGCCGGGTCCTCCTCCATGGGCAGATCCTTGCAGCTGTGTACCGTCAGATCCACCCGACCGTCCAGCAGGGCAGCGTCCAGCTCCTTCACAAAGAGGCCCTTGCCGCCAATCTTGTCCAGGGTGCGGTCCAGGATCTTGTCGCCGGTGGTCTTCATGGTCACCAGCTCCAACGCAATATCCGGGTGATGGGTCTGGATGCCCTCCATCACCAGCTCCGACTGGATGACAGCCAGCTTGCTCTCCCGGCTGCCTACCCGTATGGTCTTCATTCCAATCCCTCCAGTACGGCCCGGATGGCCTTGGCGGCCCGGGCGGTGCGGGCGTGGTCGTCTCCCCGCCCGGCCACTCCGGCCACAATGTTGTCCCCGGTGCAGATGGCGGGGAAAAAGAAGGTACACTCCTCCGGGGCATCGGCCACGCTCACCGGGATACCCAGGGCCCGGGCCTCCTCTCCCACGGCGCGGTTGACAGCGCGATTGTCAGTGGCGGCCACCGCAATGGCGGCTCCCGCCAGATCGCCGGGGGCATAGGACCGTCCCTCCCACTGTATGCGCCCGTCCAGGGCTTTACACCTGGGGGCAATGACTCTGACCTCCGCGCCGAAACGGGCCAATACCTCCGCCCGGCGGCAGGCTACCACACCGCCGCCGATGACCACCGCAGTTTTCCCCACCAGGTCGATGAACAGTGGAAAACGGAAGTGCTTTTCCGGCGGTAAGGTCCACCGGGGCTTGGCGGCGGTATGTACCTCGATCTTGGCGGCGCACCGCTCCAGATCCTCCGGGGTCAGGTTATCCTTCAACCCGCCGGACAGCAGATCCACCGCCCGGCTCACCGCCAGTTCCACCAGTTCCCGGGCCTCCGGGCCCTCCAGATCGGTGGACAGCACACGGGCGGCCACCGCCTGCTTGACCCGCTCCAGGCCGGGCAGGCAATTCTTGTAGTTCTCCCACTGGCTCAGCCGGTCCAGATACTTTTCCACAATGGCCGCCGCCTCCGGTGGAAGTTCCCGGCTGGCATCCACCCCCAGGTCGTCCACATTGTAGAGGGTGAAGCCGGGCAGGGTGGCCACCTGGGGCTCGATGTCCCGGGGGATGGCCAGGTCGGCCAGCACCCTGGGCGGATTGGACAGCTCCGCCAGCTCCCAGGCCGTCACGGTATAGTGGGGGCTGGTGGTGGCGGAGAGTACCAGATCCATGCCCTCCATGGCCTGATATCGCTCCTCATAGGGAGTAACGGCGCACCCGGCGGGCACCACGGTCTCCCCGTGGTGATAGCTGCGCAGGGTCACGGTGACGGCACACCCCGCCTCGTAGAGGAGGGAGGCAGACAGCCGCCCCATCTCCCCGTTGCCGATGACCAGGGCCTTCCGGCCCTTCAGGCTCCCCAGATGGGCTTCCAGCCGGTCCACGGCCGACCGGGCCGCCGAACGGGGCACCCCAATGAAACGGACTTTGGTCTTGATCTCTTTACCGGCGGCAGCGGCGTTGCGGAACAGCGTCTCCAGCACCCCGTCCGCCGTGCCTGCCTCCCGGGCAGCCTGAACGGCGCCCTTCACCTGGGTGACGATCTGATCTTCCCCCCAGATCTGGGAGCGCAGGCCGCCGGCCACCTCCATCAGGTGGCGGGCCGCCTCCTCCCCCGTCCGGGTCACAAAGGCGGCCGCAAAGGGGGCATATTCCACCCCCGCCTCATCGCACAGCAGCCGTCCCGGGTCAGGCATGGGGCCCTCCCCGCAGGACAGGTAGAGCTCAGTTCGGTTGCAGGTGGACAGCAGCACGCAGCCCTCCACCCCTGCCCGGCGGGACAGGCGGCGATCCAGCTCCAGCACCTGATTGCGGGTAAAGGACAGCTGTTCCCGCAGGTCGATGGGGGCTTTATGCCAGTCCAGGCCGGTCATGATGAGCTTCACGCCTCTTCCCCCTTTTTCACCAGCACCACCGAGAAGTAGCCGCTGCCCTCCTCCAGGTCGGCAAAGCGGGGACACACCAGTTCCCCTTCCATGCCGCAGTTGGCCACCAGGGAGGCACGTCCCAGCAAGCCGTGCTCCTCCAGCGTGTTTTTCAGGGCGCCGATCTCCTTGCCCGCCTTCATGAACACCAGGTTGGCATCCAGGTCCAGGCAGTCGGACACATCCTTGTGGGAGGCGGGGACGATGAGCAGCCGCTCGCTCTTCTCGCACAGGGCCATGTTCAGCTTGGCGGCCACGGCGCAGAAGGAGGGCACGCCGGGGATGATCTGGGCGTCGTACCCCCGGGCCACCACTTTTTTGTGGAGGTAGAGGTAAGTAGAGTACACCGTGGGGTCCCCCAGGGTGATGAAGGCCACGTCCTTGCCCCCGTCCAGGGCGGCGCACACCAGGTCGGCGTTGCGCTCATAGGCCGCGTCCAGAGCGGCGTGATCCCGCACCATAGGGGCAGCGCAGTTGAGCAACTCCTTGCCGTCAGCCAGCTCCCCCACGATATTGAGGGCGGTCTTCTCCCCCCGGCCCGCGTCGGGCACGGCCAGCACCGCCGCCTGGCGGATGATGCGCTCCGCCTTCTTGGTGATCAGTTCGGGATCGCCGGGGCCAACCCCCACACCGTACAACATTCCTCTCATTGGTTTTCCTCCTTGAGCATTCGCAGGATCTCCCGCCGGGCCGCCCCAATGGTGGCGGCGGACCGGTCGGCATCCAGACCGTCCACCTCCCGCAGCACCTCCATCAGATGGGCGATGCGGGGCAGACGCAGATGATTGGCACGCAGGGCCGCCGGATCGGCAAAGAGCTGCTCCGGCGTGCCCTCCAGCAGAACCTTGCCCCCTCCCAGCAGGTAGGCATAGTCGCAGTACAGGGGCACGATGTCCATGTCATGGGTGGCGATGAGCACCGTCATACCCAGCTCGTCCCGCAGGCGGGTGAGCAGCTTCATGATGTCGCTCACCCCCTGGGGGTCCAGGCCGGCGGTGGGCTCGTCCAGGATGAGCACCTCCGGCTCCATCACCAGCACCCCGGCGATAGCCACCCGCTTCTTCTGTCCGTAGGACAGGGCATGGGTGGGTTTGTCCCGCAGGTGGGACACGCCGGTACGTTCCAGGGCGGCTTCCACCCGGCGGCGGACCTCCTCCGCCGGCAGGCCCAGATTTACCCCGCCGAAGGACACGTCCCGGTACACGTCGGCGGAGAACAGCTGGTCGTCCGGGTCCTGAAACACAATGCCCACCCGGCGGCGCAGCTCCAGCAGGCCCTTTTTATCGTAGCGCACCGGCTGGCCCCCAAGCACCACCTTGCCGCTCTTGGGGGTGAGCACCCCGTTGAGGCTGAGAAACAGGGTGGATTTGCCCGCCCCGTTGGCCCCCAGAATACCGGTGACCTTGCCCTTTTCCGCGGCAAAGGTAATATGGTCCAGGGCTATGGTGCCGTCCTCATAGGTATAACACAGATCTTCTGCCTGGATGGCCTTCATCCCAGCAGCCTCCCTTCCACAAGCCAAATGGCGATCTGCCCCGCCGCCGCCAGGGCGGTGAGGGGGAGCAGCCCCCACCCCGGACGGTAGGCGTCGTTCAGGGTGGTGAGGCTGCCGGTATAGCCCCGGGACTCCAGGGCGGTATAGATACGGTCGGCCTTCCGCCATGCCCGCAGAAACACCATGGAGGAGAGCATCCCCAAGGAGGACACCGACCGGCGAAATCCCCGGTAGCCCAGCCGGGAATCCTGGGCGGTGCGGATGTTGGAAGCCGTCTCAGCCAGCACGAAGATGAAGCGGTAGATGAGCTCCATCAGCTCCACCAGCAGCTTTGGCACATGGAGCTTCTCCAGGGCCATGGTCAGGTCGGTAACGGGGGTATTGAGAGAGAGAAAGTACATACATCCCACCGCCCCCAGGGCCTTGCAGAAAATGCGCCCGCCCAGCCAAAGGCCATCCATGGTAAAGCCCCACAAGCTGTCGCCCACCGGAATGGCGGCCACCATCTCTGTCCCGGCAGGATAGGCCCCCGCCACGATGGTAAGGCAGCCGATGACCAGGAAGATCAGCGGCACCTTGAGAAAATGGAGGTACACCCTGGGGGGCAGTCCCCCCAGGGCGGTAATAAGCACCCCCATCAGAACCAGGGTAAACAGGCCCACCGCCACGCTGTCGCAGCACAGGCAAATCACCAGGGCGACCACCGTCAGCAGCAGCTTGGGCATGGGGGACACCCGCCGCAGGCGGGACTGATAGGCGTAGCGGTCGGTGCCCATGGTCAGTTCGTTCCTTTCTCTTTCCCGTCCGGCTTCTTGGTGATGCGGCCCAGAATAAAGCCCACCACACCGGCGCCGATGGCGGCCTGGAGAGCGAAGAGCATGGACTCCACCTCGCCGCTGGCGGGCTCCAGAATGGGCTCAAACCAGGGCTCATAGTCGGGGTTGAGCTCCATAATGGCCTCCTCAGCCTGGCCGTCGGCTCCGCCGAACTCGGCGTTGGGCAGCAGCCACAGGGGCACGGCGGCGATGACCACCACCAACAGGATCAAAATCAAATTTTTCTGCCAAACTTTCATATCCATCCCCTCCTTACAGCACCTGCAGCTCATGGAGCTCGGTCTTGCTGTACTTCTCCAGCACGTTGAAGATCACCACGGTGAGCAGGCCCTCGGCAATGGCCAGCGGTACCTGGGTGACGGCGAAGATGGTAAGGAACTTCACCATGCCGCCGTTGATGACCCCCAGCTGTACCGAGGTGACCACATAGGTGAAGAGGTCGCCCAGGGCGGCGGCGGCAAACACCGCCACAGCGGCGGGAGCCTTGACCTTCCGCAGCAGCTTATAGACCAGCCAGGACACGATGGGCCCGGCAATGGCCATGGAGAATACGTTGGCGCCCAGGGTGGTGAGGCCGCCGTGGGCCAGCAGCAGGGCCTGGAAGAGAAGCACGATCAGTCCCAGCACCGTCATGACCAGGGGCCCGAACAGGATGGCGCCCAGGCCCACACCGGTGGGGTGGGAGCAGGAGCCGGACACCGAGGGGATCTTCAGGGCGGACAGCACGAAGGCGAAGGCGCCGCACATGGCCAGCAGGATCTTGGCCCGGGGGGCCTGGTCGATCTTCTTCTTGATGGAGAAGAAGCCGGCCACCAGGAAGGGCACACACACCGCGCCCCAGCCGATGGCCCAGGGCACGGGCAGCATACCTTCGGCAATGTGCATGGCGGAGGCGCTCATGGTCATCAGACCCAGCAGCCCCACCAGCACCGCCGCGGCGCGGACGGTTTTGTTGGCAGTCAGAGTTCTCATAGTCGTTTCATCCTTTCCTATCACTCGTAGGCGTTTGGATTGCCGGGCCGGGCAAGGTTTTCCGGCTTGAGCCTCTCTGCCGCCGTGCGTCTTCCCAGGTTTCCCCAGTGACATGGTGCCCGGCGGCTCTTCTCTTACGGCAGCGGGACTGCGCGGGATTTCCACCCGGCTTCCCTTTTCCCGGCCCTCTATGCAAAACAGGCTTACGCCTGGAGTTGTTTGGCCTCTCCGGCGTGCTTGACAAAGAGGGCCTGGATGCTGGGAAACTCCCCCAGGCCCTGGAGCACACAGTTGACGGCGTAGCCCTTCTGCTCCAGCAGGGACTTCCAGGAATCCTCCTCCTCCCCCGCCAGATCGTTTTTGGCGTGGTCGCCCGCCACGATCATCAGGGGGCGCAGCTCCACCTTTGTGGCGCCCAGTTCTTGGATACGGCGCGCCGCCTCCCCGAACCCGGGGTAGCCTTCCACCGTGCCGATGACCACATCCTTCCGGCCCATATCCCGGAACACATACTCCAGCAGGGCGTAACAGGAGTTGGCAAAGTGCTCGGTGCCGTGGCCCATGTAGAGGATGGCCTTGCCCTCCTCCGCCTCCGGCAGATTATGGAGCAGAGCCTGCACCGCGTCCAGGTAGTCCCCGGTCTCGGTGAGCAAGGGGCGGCCAAAGGTCAGCTTCTCAAACCGGTCTTCAAAAGGGGTGGCCAGGTCCATCATCTTGTCGTACTCATCGCCGTTCATGATGTGGGTGGGCTGGACCAGCACGTCGGTGTATCCCTCCGCCGCCAGCTTCTCCAGGGCGGCGGGCACGTCGTCGATGTGGGTACCCTCCCGCTCCAGCTTTCTTAAAATCATACCGCTGGTGAAGGCCCGGCGCAGGGTGCGCTCCGGAAAGGCGGCGGCCAGGGCCTTCTCAATGGCGGCGATGGTCTTTTCCAGGGTGTCCCGGTGGCTGGTGCCGAAGGACACCGCCAGAAGGGCTTGTCTATTCATATCCTTCACTCCCGTACGTTGTTGCTGGCCTGGTAGAGCAGGGCGTTGCAGATGGCGGCGGCCACATTGCTGCCTCCCTTGCGGCCCCGGGCCACGATGTGGGGGATATCCATGGTGAGGAGCAGCTCCTTGCTCTCCACCACGTTGACAAAGCCCACCGGCACGCCGATCACCAGGGCGGGGGCCATCTTCCCCTCTTCGATCAATTCGCAAATCCGCACCAGAGCAGTGGGGGCGTTGCCGATGGCCAGCACCAGAGGGCCCTCCAGCTGAGCGGCCCGCTCCATGGACACAGTGGCCCGGGTCTCCCCACGAGCCTTGGCCTCGGCAGCCACATCCGGGTCGGACATGAAGCATACGGCCTTGCCGCCGAACTTCTCCAGCACCTTCTTGTTGACCCCGGAGAAGGCCATCTGGGTATCGGTGACGATGGTGCAGCCCCCCTTGATGGCGGCAATACCCGCCGCCACCGCGTCAGGAGAGAACACCAGATTGTCGGCATAGTCGAAGTCGGCGCTGGTGTGGATGGCCCGCTTGATCACCGGCAGCTGGTCGGCGGGAAATACCCGCTCACCCAGCTCCTGGCCAATGATCTCCATACTTCTGGCCTCGATCTCAGCGGGGGCCACCCGCTGCAACTCTATCTTTTTCATGGATCATTCCTCCCCGTTCAGGATGCGGTAGATCCGCTCCATATCCAGACTGGCCCGCAGACCGTCCGCCAGCTTGTCGTATTGCCGCTGGGCGTACTCCTGCCAGTCCACGCTGGCGGCCTGTCCCTCCAGGCCCTTGGCCTTCAGCAGGCAGTTCACCAGAGCGGAGGCCGCCCCGGCCTTGTCAAAGATGCCGTGGACGTAGCAGCCCCACACGTTGCCGTTACTCAGGCCGTCGGTGTGTTCCTCCCCGGTCTGGGTGACAAACTTCACCAGGGGGGCGGCAGCGCTCTCCGTCTTGCCCATGTGGATCTCATAGCCCTCAAAAGCCACACCGGCCAGAGGGGCAAAGATGCCCTCGGCCTGGGCAAAGGTACCGGTCACCCGGGTGCGGGTCTTCTCCCCCTGGAACACGGTTTCCGAGGGCAGCAGGCCCAGCCCCGCCAGGGTGCCGCCGCCCTCCACCCCGTCGGGGTCGGAGACGGTGTTGCCCAGCATCTGATAGCCGCCGCAGATGCCAATGACCGCGCCGCCCCTGGCGGCGTGCTTCAGAATGGCGCCCTCCAGGCCGCTCTGCCGCAGCCACCGCAGGTCGTCCATGGTGTTCTTGGTGCCGGGCAGAATGATGAGGTCGGGGTGGCCCAGCTCCCCCACGCTCCCCACATAGCGGAGGGAGACCTCCTCCATCCGCTCCAGGGGGTTAAAGTCAGTGAAGTTGGAAAGCCGGGGCAGGCGGATCACCGCCATGTCCACCAGGCCCACTTTACCGGATTTGGACAGACGGGCGGACAGGGAGTCTTCATCGTCCACGTCCACCTCCAGCATGGGCACCACGCCCAGCACCGGCTTGCCCGCCAGCTCCTCCAACTGGGTCAGGCCGGGGCGGAGAATCTCCACGTCCCCTCGGAACTTGTTGATGATGAGGCCCTTTATCAGGTCCTGCTCGTCCGGGTCCAGCAGCTTCACCGTGCCGTAGAGGGAGGCGAACACACCCCCCCGGTCAATGTCGCCGCACAGCAGCACCGGGGCCTTGGCCATCCGGGCCATGCCCATATTGACCAGATCGTCCTCTTTCAGGTTGATTTCCGCCGGGCTGCCCGCCCCCTCAATGACGATGATATCATACTCCTCGGCCAGGGAGGAATAGGCCTCCATCACATCGGGAATGAGATTTTTCTTATACTGAAAGTAATCTCCCGCCTTCATAGTACCCCGTGGAATACCGTTGACGATGACCTGGGAGCCCACGTCGCTGGTGGGCTTCAGGAGAATGGGGTTCATCCGCACGTCGGGGGCCACCCCCGCCGCCTCGGCCTGCATGACCTGGGCACGGCCCATCTCCAGCCCGTCGGGGGTGATGGCGGAGTTGAGGGCCATGTTCTGGGACTTGAAGGGGGCCACCTTGTAGCCGTCCTGCTTGAAGATGCGGCACAGCCCTGCCGCCAGCAGAGACTTGCCGGCGTTGGAGGCGGTGCCCTGGATCATAATTGCCTTTGCCATCACTGCACCTCGCTGAGGGCGGCCAGCAGCCGCCGGTTTTCTTCTTCGCCCCGGACGCACACCCGGTACCAGTCGGGGCCCAGACCGTGGTAGTTGGCGCAGGAGCGGATGAGCACACCACGCTCCAGCAGTTTTTCTTTCAGATCGGCCACACCGGGCAACCGGAACAGGAGATAGTTTGCCTGCCCGGGGATCACGGTACAGCCTGCTGCCGTCAGACCGGCGGCCAGACCGGGCCGGGCCTCCTCCACAAAGCGCCTGCCCTCCGCCAGCCAGTGGGGACAGCCGGTGAGGGCCGCCACGCCTGCCGCCTGGGCGGGGGTGGACACGCTCCAGGGCTGGGCGAACTTGCCCAGCTCCTCCCGCAGTCCCTCGTTGGCCGTCAGGCAGTAGCCCAGCCGCAGCCCCGCCATGGCGTAGCTCTTGGTGAAGGCCCGCAGCAGCACCAGATGGGGGTGGTTCTCCAGCCATGGGGCCAGCCCCGGCCCGCCGGTGGCCAGCGGCAGAAAGCATTCGTCCACCGCCAGCACCGCCCCCACAGCGCCGCACCGCTTCACCACTTCTTCCAGCAGATCCTCATCAATCAGCCGCCCGGTGGGGTTGTTGGGGGTACACAGGAACACCAGGTCAATGTCCGGACCGATGGCGTCCACGAAGCCAGCGTCCAGATCGAAGTTCCTGCTCTGGTCCAGGGTGTACCGGGCCACCTCGCAGCCCACGCAGGTCACGGCCTCCTCATACTCGGAGAAGCTGGGAGCGGTAACCAGAGCTTTTCCAGGCTTCAATGCGAAGGCCAGCCGGAAGATCAGGTCGGCGGCTCCGTTGCCGCACACCACCTGCTCCTCCCCCACCCCGTCGTGGGCGGCGATGGCCCGCCGCAGGTCCCGGCACAGAGGGTCCGGGTAGCGGGCGGACTGGTCCGCCGCCTGCCGGACCGCCTCCGCCACCAGGGCAGGCATCCCCAGGGGGTTCAGGTTGGCGGAAAAGTCCAGGACCTCCCCGCCGTAGGCGGCCTGGGCGGTGAGGATATCCCCGCCGTGGGTGTAGACTGGCATAACAACGCTCCTTTTCGTGGACAAAGTGGGCATCCGCCCTCATGGGAACAATAAAATCAGCAGGGGCACCCCGCAGAAGAGCAGCAGGGCGAAAAAGGCGGTGGCGTATAAAATCCGGCCCGACCGCAGGATGTCCAGAGGCTCGGGGGGCCGCTGGTCGTCCCCGATGGTGGGCTTCTCCACCAGCTTGCCGAAGTACCAGTTGGGACCCGCCAGCTGAAGCTGGAGCGCGCCCGCGCAGGCCGCCTCAGTGTGGGCAGAGTTGGGAGACTTGTGCTTTTTCCGATCCCGCAGGAAAATGCGCCAGGCGTTCTTCCCGTCGTACCCCGCTGCCACAGCCCCCAGGCACATGAGCACGCCGGAAATGCGGGCGGGCAGGAAGTTGAGCACGTCATCCCACTTGGCCGCCGCCCGGCCAAAGTAGAGGTATTTGTCATTTTTATAGCCCACCATGGAGTCCATAGTGTTGGCTGCTTTATAGAACATACCCAGGGGCGCACCGCCGATGGCCAGGAAGATGAGGGGGGCGATGACGCCATCGGAGGCGTTCTCCGCCACCGTCTCCACGGCCGCTTTGGTCACCCCGGCCTCGTCCAGCCGGTCGGTGTCCCGGCCCACGATCATAGAGACGGCATACCGGGCTTTCTCCAGATCCCCAGTCTTGAGGGCATCGTACACTTTACGGCTCTCGGCGGCCAGAGACTTGGTGGCCAGCAACTGGTAGCTCACCACGCTCTCCACCGCCAGGGACAGCCAGGGGCTGACCAGCCAGCAGGCCCACAGCAACAATACCGTCAGGCCGGTGGGGATCGCCAGGGTGAGGAGCACCAGTACCACGCCCCCTGCCAGCTCACCGCCTCGGGACTTGGGGAAGATCTTCCGCAACACCTTTTCCAGACCGGAAATCAGGGCGCCGATGGCCCGCACCGGGTGGGGAGCCCAGTGAGGGTCTCCCAGCAGCAGGTCCAGGCAGAAGCCAATGAGCAGCGCCGTCAGATGACTGATCCACCAACTCATCCCTTATACTCCTCCAGCACCGTCAGTTCCAGGGTGTCCAGGTCCAGCGCCATACGGAAGCCGCCGCAGTTGGGGCACATCCAGTCGTAATACGCCCTCTCCGGGCGGCCATACTTGGACAGCAGACCCATCAGCGCTCCGCCGTGGGACACCATGCCCACCCGCTCAAAGCCGTGGGCGGCGGCATCCTTGGCCAGCTTCTCAAGGCCGATGGACACCCGCTCCACCACCTGCTCGGCGGTCTCGCCCACCGGCATGGCGGCAAAGTTCAGCCGGTCGCCCTGGCCGATCCAGGCCTGATACAGGGGGTCGTCCTTCAGTTCCTGGTGGTTTTTCCCCTCAAAGGGGCCGAAGTCGGTCTCCCGCAGCTCTTCGATCACGGTGGTCTCCACCCCCGGCCACAGCAGCTCCGCCGTCTGGCGGCACCGTATCAGGGGGGAGCGGTAGATGTGCTCCACATGGGGCAGGATGGGCCCCACCTTTCGGGCCAGTTCCTCCCCCTGGGGGGCCAGCGGCACATCCAGCATACCGATGAACCGCTTTTCCAGGTTGCCCTGGGTGGTTCCGTGACGGATGAGGATCAGTTCCATGGTTTGTCTCCTTTCAGGGTCATGGGCAGGCCACAGAAAATGCGCTCCACCCGCTCCGCCCGCTTGGCCAGACGGCAGCACAGCCGCCCCACGTCCTCCCGCCAGGCCCGCTGGTCCGGGTCGATGGGTACTACGCCGCAGCCCACCTCGGCGCAGATCAGGATGACTTTGGGATTGGCGGTCAGCAACGCTTCCTCATCCAGGTGGGGCCACTGTTCCAGGCCGTCAAAGACCGGCTTCTGCCTGGCCTCCTCCGGGGTATGGGCCACCTGGTCGGAGGTATATCCGGTTTTTTGCAGCACATAGTCCAGCTTACCCTGACCCGCACCGCCAATGATGAGTATCATACCAACACCTCGATTTTCTGGACCACGGCCACCATCAGCACCATGCCCAGCTCGCAGATCTGGAGGAAGAATCCAGCCAGATCGCCGGTGACCCCTCCAAACTGCCGGGCGCTCATGACCCGGTAGTAGAGGCAGGCCAGCCCAGCCCCCAGCAGGGCGGCGCCCCCGGTCCACAGGTCCAGCCACAGCATGGCGGCCACGCAGACTGCCACCCAGATCACCATGACGCCACGGGCCTTGACGGTGTCCATAGGCCCGGTGAAGGTGGCCAGCAGGCCGGTGCCCCGGGCGTTGGGCAGGGAAAGTGCAAAGAGGCCGGACAGGCTGCGGGAGAGCACCGGCCCCAACGCCAGCACCAGAGCGGCCCGCCCCGATGCCGCCACCTCACTCCAGCAGGCAAAGAACACCAGCAGGTAGAGCCCGCAGCAGATGATGGCGAAGGCCCCGGTGTGGGAGTCCTTCAAAATCTCCAGCTTACGCTCCCTGGTCTGGTGGGAAGACAGGGCGTCGCAGGTGTCGCAGAAGCCGTCCAGATGGATGCCGCCGCTGAGGGCAATGGGGATGAGCAGGGCAAAGGCGGCAAAGAAGAGAGGCCCAAAGCCCAGATACCGGGCCAGGATCATCCAGCCGTACAGCACCGCGCCGATAACCGCTCCCACCAGAGGGAACCAGCACAGGGCCCAGGACAGGGCGCGCTTCTCCCAGTCCACCCTTGGCATGGGGACCTTGGAGTACATGGCAAAGGCAATGATAAGACTTTTCACGCACGTTCTCCTTTCCACGCCACGGGGATGCCGCACACCACTTCGTAGACCTGCCCCGCCAGGGCGGCCACCCGGCGATTCAGCTCCCCCAGTACCGACAGATAGTCCAGGGTGACGGGGTCGTAATCCATGCCATCGGAGAAAAGCTCGTTGGTGACCACCACCAGCAGCTCCGCCTGCTCTGCCGCCTTACAGATGCCAGAGAGCACCCGGTCCAGAGCACCGTCCTTCCCGTCGGGGGAAAAATACTCGTTGGCGCACAGGTTGGACAGGTCCTCCAGCAGCACGGCGCAGCCGGCAGGGAGAATGGCGTCCGCCAGGCCGGTGGGACACTCCACCGTCTCAAAGCCCTTGCCGGCGCGCATCTGCCGGTGACGCTCCACCCGGCGGATGCTCTCGGCGTCCCACACCTGCATGGTGGCCAGATAGATCCGCTTTTCCAGGCCGGAGGAGGTCACCAGACCCTCGGCAAATTCCGACTTCCCGCTGGCCGAGCCGCCGGAAACCAGGATTAACATGGTGATTCCTCCCTTCAAACGGGCGGGTGTGGGCACCCGCCCCTACAATCAACCCCCGTAGGAGCCGATGCCCACATCGGCCCGCGTCACGTTAACGGTTGATAGGCCTCAATATCCGCGGCTTCAAAGGTAGTCATCTCCCGGTACACCGCCAGGCCCATATCCAGCAGGGGCATCACCGCCACCGCGCCGGTGCCCTCGCCCAGCCGCATACCGGCGTAGAGGAAGGGCTCCAGACCCAGCTCGCCCAGCACCAGCTTGCTGGCCGGCTCGTCGGAGGCGTGGGAACCCAGCATATAATCCTTACAGTTGGGGCAAATGCGGGCGGCAATGAGGGCGGCCACCGAGGAGATGAAGCCGTCCACCAGCACCGGTATATGGCACAGAGCGCCGCCCAGGAACACGCCCGCCAGGCCCGCCAGATCCAGGCCGCCCACCTTGTGGAGCACGTCCATGGGATCGCTGGGGTCGGGCTGGTTAATTGCGATGCCCTGCTCAATGGCGTGGATCTTCCGCACCAGGCCCTCGCTGGACAGACCGGCGCCCCGGCCGGTCATGACCTCGGGCTCCTTGCCCAGCAGCACGGCGGCCACGGCGGAGGAGGTGGTGGTGTTGCCGATGCCCATCTCGCCGGTACCCAGCAGCTTGACACCATTGGCGCACAGATTCCGGGCAATCTCCACACCGGTCAGCACGGCTCGCTCGGCCTCCTCCCGGGTCATGGCGGGACCCTGGGACAGGTTGGCGGTGCCCCGGCGGATGTTTTTCTGCAAGATCCGCTCCCCGTGGAGAGGGGTGGCCACACCGATGTCCACCGGCACGATCTCCACCCCGGCGGCCCGGCCCATGGCACACACACTGGTGTCACCGCTGGACATATTCTCCGCCACAATGGCGGTGACCTCCTGCCCGGTCTGGGTGACTCCGTCGGCCACCACGCCGTTGTCGGCGCACATCACCACCACCGCCCGCTTGGAGATGTCCACGTTGGGGGTGCCGGTGATGGCCGCCATGCGGATCACCGCGCTCTCCAGAGCGCCCAGGCTGCCCAGAGGCTTGGCGATGGCGTCCCAGCGGGCCTTGGCCTGGGCCGCAGCGTTTTGATCGGCGGGGGTGATGGAACGGACCACTTCTTCCAGTGTCATAGCAATGCCTCCTGTCGGCGGCGGGCCGCCGCCACGAAATTGCGGGCCATCTCGGGCTTGGCCCAAAAATGAAAGTGTGGAAAACCGGCGTACAGTGTAGGCGTATGAACACCGCAGTCCCAGCCACGGTTACTCAAAGGCTTCTGGGCCCGGAAGCTGTCGCCGGGCTGCTGGCTGTCCCAGTAGTGGAACTCATGGGCGGGCAGCTCTTCTCCCGCCTGACACAGCAGACCGTCGGTCCGGGCGGTGAGGGTCACATAGCCAAACCGGCCCAGCTTGCCGGTATTCCAGGCCCGGCTGGGGATCACCCCCGCCATGGGCCAGTCTCTTCCGCCCACATCCTCCAGCATCTCGTGGAGGTAAAGAAATCCGCCGCACTCGGCCACGGTGGGCAGGCCACCCGCCACCGCGTCCCGGATGGCGGACAACATAGCGGTGTTTTGACTGAGCTTCTCCGCCAGCAGCTCCGGGTAGCCGCCCCCCAAGTAGAGGCCGCAGGTACCCTCCGGCAAAGCCTGGTCCTCCAGGGGGGAGAACTCCACCAGCCTGGCCCCCAGCTTCTCCAGCAACTCCAGGCCGTCAGCGTAGTAGAAGCAGAATGCCTTGTCCCGGGCCACGGCAATCACCGGCGCTCCCTCCACCGGCTCCGGCAGGTCCAGAGGTCCGGCGTTCAGGTCGGAGGCGGAAGCCGCCAGAGCCAGCAGACCATCTAGGTCTATGGTCTGCTCCGCCTGGGCGGCCAGCTTCTTCAGCTTGTCTTTCAGGCCCGCCACCTCGTCGGCGGTGACCAGGCCCAGATGGCGGCTCTCCAGGGCACAGTCGGGCAGACTGGGCAGGAAGCCATACACCGTGACTCCGGTCTCCCCCTCAATGCACTCCTTCAGCCGGGGGTAGAGCATGGGGGACACCCGGTTGAGGATCACACCCTGGATACCACTGTCCGGTCGGAAGGTTTTCAGGCCGTGGACTACAGCGGACAGGGTGAGAGCGCTTCCCCGGCCGTCCACCACCAGCACCGCTGGGGTACGGGTGGCTTTGGCCAGGTGGTAGGCGCTGGCCTCATGGCTCATGGCGATGCCGTCATAGTAGCCCATGACCCCCTCGATGAGGGCCAGGCCGGACCCAATGCTGTTTTGCTCCAGCAGGGACCGGGTACGGTCCTCCCCCAGGAAGAACAGGTCCAGGTTGCGGCTCTTGGCCCCGATGACCTTGCTGTGGAACATGGGGTCGATGTAGTCGGGGCCGCACTTAAAGGCCACAGGATTGACCTTTCGGTCCATCAGGGCCTGCAAAAGAGCGCAGGTGACGGTGGTCTTGCCCCCTCCGCTGGCGGGGGCGCACAGCAGCAGCCGTGGGGTACTCATATTCGTCCCTCCCCGGAGAAGATCCACACCGGATTCTGGGCGTCCATCAGGTGATACCGGCCCGCCTGCCGGGTGCGGGTGGCAGACACCTGCACCATATCCGCCCCCTCCAGGGGGGCGAAAAGCCGGGCGGCCTCGGCCACCGTCTCCAGGGTGACGGCGGTACATACCACCCGGGCGGCGGGATTTTTCCGGAAGATGATATTTAAAATCTCCTCCAGCTCACCGGAGGTGCCCCCCAGAAAGACCCGGTCGGGTGCAGGCAGGTCCTCCAACGCCGCTGGGGCGGTGCCGGGCACCACCACCAGATTGCCGGTGTGGAACCGGGCCTTGTTCTCTTCCAGCAGGGCCACGGCCTCTTCCTTCTTCTCCACGGCATACACCTGTCCGGCAGGACAGGCCAGGGCGCACTCCACCGACACCGAGCCGGTACCGGCGCCCACGTCCCACACCACATGGTGCTCCTCCAGCCGCAGCTTGGAGATGGCCAGGGTGCGCACCTCCTCCTTGGTCATGGGCACGTCCCCCCGCAGGAAGGCCCCGTCGGGCAGGCCGGGGGAGTTGAAGGGCCGCACCACCGGGTCGGGATTCTCGGCCAGCACCACCGACAGGTCGGCAAAGGACTGCTCCGCCAGCTCCGCCGCGGTGCCGGTGACCACCCGCTCGTCGGGGTAACTCAGCCGCTCTCCCACCGAGATAGTGACCCCGCCCAGGCCCCGGCGGGTCAGCTCCTTGCAGATATCCTCCGCACGGGTAACCCCGCCGGTGAGGGCAAAGGTGCGGCTGTTGCGCTGGATCTCCCCCACCACGTTGTGGCTGCGGCCGTGTGCGCTGACGATCTTCACATCCTGCCAGCTGGTGTGCAGCTTGGCGCAGAAATAGCTGAGAGAGGAGATGCCGGGGATGGTGACCACCTCATGGTTGCCCAGCAGGGTCCACAGCTTTTTGGCTCCGCTGTAAAAGCCAGTGTCCCCGGACAGGAGCACCCCGACGGGGCCCTCCTGCTGCTTTTCGATGTATTCGGCGATATCGCTCCCGGCGATGAGGGGAACGCAGGTGTGGCTCTCCTGGAAGGGCTCCAGCAGCCGGGGAGCGCCCACCAGGGTGGGGCACGCCTTGACGGCCTCCAGCGCCCACACCGTCATGGTCTCCGGGGCGCCCATGCCCATGCCGATGAGATAGACTTTCATGCTTCTCCCTCCCGCAGCAGTTTCTCCTTACATTCTTCCAGGGTCAGGCCGGTCTCGGTCTGGGGCCGCTCCACCACCAGCAGCGCGCACCCCGCCTCACGGGCGGCCTCCGCCTTCTCCCGGAACCCGCCGTAGCCTCCGGTGTCCTTGGTTACTAGGGTCTTGATGTGACATTGCTTCAGCAGGGCCACATTCAGTTCCTTGGAGAAGGGGCCCTGCATACAGATGATGTTCTTGGGCGGAAAGCCCAGCTTCAGGCAGCGGTCCAGAGAATCCGCCATGGGCAGCACCCGGGGATAGCACCGCTCCACCAGGCCGGGCTTTGCAAAGGCGTCCAGTTCCTTGCTGCCGGTGGTGAGCAGCACGTTGCCCGGCAGCCGCTCCAGCATATACGCCGCCCCGGCCATGTCTCCCGCCTTGTGGCACAGGTCCTCCCCATCGGACTGGCGCACCAGCCGCAGGAGAGGCAGACCGGCCCCTTCCGCCGCGGCCTTGATGTTGGCGGTCACCTCCACGGCGTAGGGGTGGGTGGCGTCCACCACGTGGGTGAAGGGGCGGGAGGCCATCAGCTTCTCCATTTCCTCCCGGTCCATCCGGCCCACGTGGGCCTCCGTCTCAGAGGGCAGGAGGGTCTCGCCATACTCGGTGGCCACGCACACCAGAGTAGGGATCTTCTGATCCAGCAGCCACTGAGCCAGTTCTCTCCCCTCGCCGGTGCCGCCGAAGAGCAGGATGTTCATCTTATTCCCCCCGCTGGAGGTAGCCACGGGGGGTGACCATCTTGCCGCCCAGCACCTTGGTCTGGCTGTTGCCGATGAACACGGTGGTGAACATATCCACCTGGGTGTCCCGCAGCTGGGCCAGGGTGAGGAGCTTACCCTCCTCCCCCTCCCGGCCGATGTTGCGGACGGTGCCGCACACGGTCTCCGGGTCCTTGTCCCGCAGCAGGATGTCGCAAGCCCGCTGCAAATAGTCGGGCCGGTTTTTGCTGGCGGGGTTGTAGAGGCAGATCACGAAATCCGCCTGGGCGGCGGCGGTGAGCCGCCTCTCGATCTTCTCCCAGGGGGTGAGCAGATCGGACAGGGAGATCACCGCAAAGTCGTGGGTCAGAGGGGCGCCCAGCACGGCGGCGCCGCCGCAGGCGGCGGTAATGCCGGGCACCACTTCGATCTCAATGGGGTCATACTCCTGAGCCACCTCATAGATCAGTCCCGCCATGCCGTACACGCCGGAGTCGCCGGAGCATACCACCGCCACGTCCTTGCCGGTGAGGGCGGCCTCCACGGCAGCCCGGCAGCGGTCCACCTCCCGGCGCATCCCGGTGGACAGCACCTCTTTTTCAGGGAAATCAGGGCGTACCAGCTCAATATAGGCGGTATAGCCCACGATCAGGTCGCACCCTTCCAAAGCGGCCCGGGCACGACCGGTGAGGTCGGCGCCGCCGCCGGGGCCCAGTCCGATAACTGTTACTTTCATAGGATCTTCCTTCCTGCCACCGCCACGGTGACGCCGTTTTTTGCCTGCTTGGGTACCAGAATGGTACCGCCGGCACACACTGCCGCCCGCTCGCACACGTTATCCACCCCGGTGATATGGGCCACAAAGGCGGACGGGGTGAAGGTTCCCTCCGCCTGTTCCAGCTCCGCCGCCGAAAAGACGGCCAGGGGCAGGTTTTGGGCGGCACAGAAGGCCAGCAGGCCGGGCTCATTTTCTTTCAAATCAATGGTGGCCACCTGGGCTACCGCCTGGGCTTCATAGCCGGACAGGGCCTCCTCCACCGCCCCCCGGATGGTCTCCATGGGAGTTCCTCTCCGGCAGCCGATGCCCAGGATCAGCCCCCGGGGGGCCAGCCGCAGGGTGCGGGGGAAGGGGCCGGCCCCTGTTTTCCAGGTGACCCACACGCCCAGCTCCGCCGGGGCCTCTGTCAGTCCCGTCGGGCAGGGGTGGCCGAAGTCGCTGGCAAAGCCCACGCGCTTCCCCTCCAGCAGGGCGGCGGAGATCTCCTTGGCCAGCACCCGGTCAGTGATGACCATGCCCCGCTCCCTGGCCCACACGTCCACGGCAAACAGGCCGTTGACGTCGGTGGCGGTGGACACCGCCGCCTGACCACCGGTGAGGGCGGCCACCTTCAGGGCCAGTTCATTGGCCCCGCCCACATGGCCGGACAGCAGGGGGATGACGAACCGTCCCGCCTCGTCCACACTCACCACGGCGGGATCGGTGAATTTATCCTTCACATGGGGGGCGATGGCCCGGACAGCGATGCCCGCCGCCCCCACAAAGATGAGGGCGTCCGCCTCGGTCCAGGCTTTGGCGGTCCAGCCCTCCAGACTGTCGTAGGCCTCCGCTCCCACCTCAGGGGCGAAGCGGGCGGGCACATGGAGGGTGGCCCCCAGCGTATCGGCCAGGGTACGCCCCAAGTCCGCCCCCCGCCTGGTAAAGGCGATGATGGCCGCCGTCACTGGCTGGCCTCCCGGAATTCATGGGTAAAGGTGGGGTCGTACAGCTTGGACCGCTGGTAATCGTTCCCCAAAAAATAACCGATGGTAATGAGAGCCGTCTTGGTCACCTTATTCTCCCTGGCGGTTTTGGCCAGGGTGGACACGGTGCAGCGGTACACCTTCTCCTCCGGCCAGGTGGCCTTGTACACGATAGCCGCCGGGGTGTCGGGAGAATAGCCTCCCGCCATCAGCTCCTCCTCCACCTGCTCCAGCAGGCCGGTGGACAGGAAGAGCACCATGGTGCAGCCGTGGGAGGCCATCTTGCGCAGCTGCTCTCCCTCGGGCACCGGAGTGCGGCCCGCCATGCGGGTGATGATAACCGACTGTGATACATCAGGCAGAGTATACTCCGCGCAGAGGGCTGCGGCGGCTCCGGAGAAGGAGGACACGCCGGGAGTCACATCGTAGGCAATGCCCAGTTTGTCCAGCTCATCCATCTGTTCCCGGTGAGCGCCGTACAGGGAGGGGTCGCCGGTATGGAGCCGGACGGTGGTGCCCCCCCTGGCCTCGGTCTGCCGTATCACCTCGATAACCTCTTCCAGGGTCATCTTGGCGCTGTCGTAGACCTGGCAGCCTTCCTTTTTATAATCCAGCAGAGCGGGGTTTACCAGGGAACCGGCGTAGATGATGACATCCGCCTCCCCCAGCAGCTTGGCTCCCCGCACGGTGATGAGATCGGCCCCGCCGGGGCCCGCGCCGATGAAATGTACCATAATCGAAACTCCTATCTGTATCGGCGGACGACCATAAAGGTCGCCCCTACGATTGATGTTGATGCAGGGCAAGCAGTTTATCAGCTCCCGCTGTCTGTCCCAGCAGTCCATACTGGTTGGAGAAGAACACCGCCTCAATGGCCAGGTCGGGCCCGGCCCGGTGGTGCAATACCTCCTCCAGGGCCTGGGCAATGGAGGCCATCACCGGCTCCAGCAGCCCGACCTCCTTCAGCAGCTCCACCCCCGCATCGGTAGTAGGGCAGGCAAAGAGGGCTTTCAGCAGCGCCGGGCTTCCGCCCGCCAGAGCGGCGTGGGCGGTGAGGGTCTCCCGCCGGCCGTCGGCCACCTTGGAGTGGGTGTTCATGCTTCCCGCCGCCACCTTGATCAGCTTGCCCAGGTGGCCCACCAGCAGGAAGGACCGGAAGCCCAGCCCGGCGGCGTAGTCGATGGCGTGGCCCAGGTAGTTGCTGCAGGTGCAGCGATGGGTCAGGTCCAACCTCAAAGTCTGTTCCGCAAAGGTATCCCCGTAGTTGCCGGGGGTGACCAGCAAATCGGTCACTCCGGCGACGCGGGCCATATCCTGCTCCAGATAGAGGGAGTCGATGAGGGCGGCCTCGCTCATGGGGCGGACGATGCCGCTGGTACCCAGGATGGAGATGCCCCCCTCAATGCCCAGCCGCGGGTTGAAGGTGCGCCCCGCCAGGGCCTCCCCCTCCGGCACTGAGATGGAGATGGCCAGCCCGCCGGCATAGCCGGCCCTGGCCATCTCCTCCTCCGCCTGCTGCCGGATCATCCGCCGGGGGGTGGAGTTGATAGCGGCCGCGCCTACCGGCTGGTCCAGTCCGGGCCGGGTCACCCGGCCCACGCCGGTACCGCCGTCGATGGTGACGCCCGGGGTGTTGGTCTTTTCCGCCCGGGCAAAGATCCGGGTGCCGTTTGTCACATCCGGGTCGTCCCCGCCGTCCTTCCGGACTGCGCAGCTGGCCCAGCCGGTTCCGGCGGCGTGCTCCAGCAGCTCGACCTCTACTGGAATCCCTGCCGGGGTCTCAATACGGACAGCGGGCAGACTCTGCCCGGTGAGCAGCAGCCGGACCGCCCCGGCTGTAGCGGCGGCGGCACAGGTACCGGTGGTATAGCCGCAGCGCAGCCTCTTGTTCCCCACCGGGATATACACTTCCAGCACCAAACCGCCTCCTCTGCGTCAAAAAAGCCCTCCCCATGTCGGGGAGGGCTTTTCAATCCAAAAAATGCCGCACCTCTCCACCTCAGAGCTACGCAATACGGTATCCCTGCAGCGGGTTTCCTGGCTTGCGCTTCCTCCTCCGGCGCACCTTCTCAGCCCCATCGGCCAATGGTCTCTGCGCCTTCGTCCACGCTTACAGTAGAGGTAAGACTGCGCCGGATTTCCACCGGCTTCCCCCTTGGCGGCACTGCCGCAACTGCGGATACGCTTCAATTCTCCGCTCATTATAGCAGGGCGCGAGGGAAAAGTAAAGGTAATTTCTTGTCAAACGGACTCACAAGGCGGCTGCCGCACCATAACGAAATTGGTCAATTTGATCCCATGGCGTTCTACCTGCTGCTCCCGCTCCACCTCCCAGCCCCGGCGTTCAAAAAAGGGCCGGGCAGTGAGGGAGGCGTGGGTCAGCCGGGCGCCGGGCAGGCTGTCGCACAGGGCGGTGGCGACTCCCCGGCCCTGGAGATCCTTATGGACATAGAGCCGGTCCAGATAGCCATCGCCGGTCAGGTCGGCAAAGCCGGCAATCCTCCCGTCCCACTCCGCCACCAGAGTGGTGTGGGCCTGAAAGGAGGCGTCCCAGGCCGCCAGATCCACCTGTCCGTCGGCCCAGGCATCCAGTTGCTCCGGCGTATAGTCCCGCCCGCATACCCCATGGACCGTCTGGTAGAAGAGCTCTGCCAGAATGGGGCAGTCTGACGGACGGTAGGACCGTATTGTCAGACTCATGTGCGGTCCCTCATGTGTCTGGCCTTATCCCACAGCAGGGCGCCGTACTGACATACCTTCAGCAGCACGTTCATCACCGGGTAGGACAGACCCAGGAACACCACCAGTACCAGGAAGGACTGAATGGTCAGCTGGCTCAGGCCGAAGCTGGCTCCGAACCAGATAATAGCCACCGCGGAGGAGGCAGACATGGCGATCATCAGCACCCGCCGCTTCCAATCGAAGGGCTTACACACCTGATAGAGCACCAGCAGGCCGATGACCACCAGCAGAATGGTGGACATGGTAGACAGCTCGGCGGTGGTAAAGCCGAAGGCCAGATAGAAAGCCTCCAGCCCCAGCACGATGAGCAGGTCGGTAAGGCCGCCGGGCAGAGCCGCCCGGAACACATTGGTCAAAAATTTTCCCTTCACCAGCGCGTGGTTAGGCTCCAGAGCCAGGAAGAGAGAGGGTACGCCGATGGTAACGGCACTGAGGAAGGAGATCTGCAGCGGTGTTACCGGGTAGGGGAAGGTGGCAAACAGAGAGATGATGGACAGGAAGAAGGAGAAGATATTTTTCACCAGATAGAGGGCGGCGGCCCGCTGGATGTTGTTGATGACCCGCCGCCCCTCGGCCACCACCTTGGGCATAGCGGCAAAGTCGGAGTTGAGAAGCACCAGCTGGGCGGCATGGCAGGCGGCTTCCGCTCCGGAGGCCATAGCAATGCCGCAATCGGCATCCTTCAGGGCCAGTACGTCGTTAACACCGTCGCCCGTCATGGCCACGGTGTGACCCGCCCGCTGGAGGGCCCGGACCAGCTTGCGCTTCTGGTCAGGGGTAACACGGCCGAACACGGTGTATTCCCGCACCGCCCGGTCCATATCGGCGTCACTCTGAAGGGTGGCGGCGTCCACATAGCGGTCCGCCCCCTGGATGCCCGCCTGACGGGCCACCTCAGCCACCGTCACCGGGTTATCGCCGGAAATGACCTTAACGGCCACCTTCTGCTCGGCAAAGAACTGGAAGGTCTTGGGTGCCGATTCCCGCACCCGGTTGGACAGCAGCACCAGAGCCATGGGGCACACCTGCCGGGGATCCAGCCCCTTCTGGTCGGGCATCCCCTGGTATTCGGCGGCCAGCAGAACCCGGTAGCCCTTGGCAGACCAGGGGTCCACCTGCTCTTTCAGATCCCCGTACCGGGGTCCCATGATAAACTCGGGGGCGCCCACCAGATAGGCGCCGTGGCCGGGAAAGACGGCGGCGCTCCATTTGGTAGCGGATGTAAAGGGAATGATTTTTTCTGCGCGCCAGGCAGACGTGCCGTGGAACTTCTTCTGCATGGCCCGGGCGGTATCGTTATCCGCCTCGGAAACCTGATAGAATGCGTTGAGGATCTCGGTGACCTCGGTCTCGGCATACTTCTCCGGGTCCAGGTACACCACCTCGCCCACCTCCATCCGGGGTTCGGTGATGGTGCCCGTTTTGTCCACGCACAGCACGTCCACCCGTGCCAGCGTCTCGATGCAGTTCATATCCTGGGCCAGCACCTTGCCCTGGGCCAGCCGGATCATACTTACTGCCAGAGCCACGCTGGTCAGCAGATAGAGTCCCTCGGGGATCATGCCGATGAGGGCGGCCACCGTGGACACCACCGTCTCCTGGAAGGTACGGTTTACGATAAAAAATTCCTTGGCAAAGAGGGCGATGCCGATGGGGATCAGTAGGATACCAATGACCCGGATCAGCTTGTCCAGGGAGGCCATCATCTCGCTCTTGCCCACGGTGACGTCCTTTTTGGCCTCCAGGGTGAGGCGGGCGGCGTAGGATTCCGCTCCCACCCGGTCCAGCCGGGCCCGGCAGCGTCCCGCCACCACAAAGGAGCCGGAGAGCAGGGCGTCTCCCGGCTGCTTGATGATGGCATCGGCCTCGCCGGTAATGAGGGCCTCATTGACCTGGACCTGACCGGCCAGCACCGTGGCGTCAGCGGGGATCTGGTCACCGGAGCAGAGTTCCGCCACATCATCCCGCACCAGATGGGAGGCGGGCACCGAGCCCAGCTGTCCCTCCCGCACCACGTTGGCCCTGGGGGCGGCCAGCAGGTTGAGCTTGTCGATGGTGTGCTTGGAGCGCAGCTGCTGCAAAATGCCAATGCCGGTGTTGGCCATGGCGATCAGCAGGAACAGCAGGTCCTCCACCGAGCCCACAAAGATCAGCAGAGCGGCCAGCACCACAAAAATAAAGTTAAAAAAGGTAAAGACGTTGGCCCGCACGATCTGGCCCACGGTCTTGGTGGGGGATTCCACCGGATCGTTGGCCCAGCCGTTCTGCTGGCGCTCCCGCACCTGTGCCATGGTCAGGCCCAGATTGGGGTCAGCGCTCACCCGGGGCACATCCCGGCGGGGACGGGGGCCGGCCTGGGGTAATGGATGCTGTTTCTGCTTGCCTTTCATGTAGTCGCCCTCAATCCTGTAAATTCCGCCTGTGGGACGGATAATTTCCAAAATCTTGTCACATTATAGCCGATTTTTTTGGTGCATACAAGGCCGCCGAATAAATCTTAACCAATTCTCCACAATTTCTTAAGCCGGGGGTATGGCAGCCCTCTTTTCCCGCTATACTGGAACCAAAGGAGGGGTACCCATGGAGCCCATTTCAGACAAGATGCAGGTCCTGCTCCGGCTGGCGCTGTGCGGTGGCGGAGCCGCCCTGCTGTATGCGGGCGCCCTCAAGCTGCCCGCTCTGGAGGAGCACCGTCCCTGGCTGGAAGAGCACCGGCTTCAGATCATTGCCCTGGGGGCGGCTGCGCTGTTTGGCCTGTCTCTGCTGGCCTTTCCCCGGCCGGAGGACGGGGACGGCCAGGAAGAGTCCGACTGCTGCGACGGCTACGAGCCGGTGGAGTGAGCCGCCTCAAAAGAACAGGGCCCGCCGGATGGCGGGCCCTGTTTTGGTTTATCGGAAAAGGGGCAGCAGAGCCGCGCCGATGATACCGGCATCGTTGCCCAGGGCCGCCCGCACCAGCCGGGTACGGTGGACGCTGTTGCGGGCGTAGTCCTCCCGGTTCAGGATGTAGCGCACAGGGGCCATCAGCGTCTCCCCCTGAGCGGAGGGACCGCCGCCGATGCACACCACCTCGGGCTGGAAAATGTTCACCAAACTGGCCACGCCGCAGCCCAGGTAATCCACATACTCGTCAATGACCTTCCCAGCCGCCGCGTCGCCCAGAGCGGCGGCGTCAAAGGGGGTGCGGCCGTTGACTGTCTCCAGGGACCCGGCCAGTTCCCACAGCTTGGAGTCGGGATACTCCTGCATCACCTCGCGGGTACGCTTGATGAGGGCGGTGGCGGAGCAGTAGGCCTCAAAGCAGCCCTTCCGGCCGCAGGTACACAGCCGCCCGCCATGCTCGATGACAAAGTGGCCCACTTCCATGCCGGCGTAATTGAAGCCGGTATACAGCTTGCCGTTGAGGACGGCGCCGCCGCCCACGCCGGTACCCAAAGTAATGGCGATCATGGACTGGCTGCCCTTGCCTGCCCCGGCGGCAAATTCGCCCAAAGCGGCGGCGTTGGCATCGTTCTCCAGATAGATCTTTTTATTCAGCCGCTCCGCCATCAGGGCGGTGAGGGGCACGTTGGAAAAGTCCAGATTGGACCAGAACCGGATCACGCCGGTATCAGGCTCAATGGTACCAGGGGAACCGATGCCCACCGATTCGATATCGTCCAAGGACAGGCCCACCTGCTCCACCGCCGCCCGGGAGGCAGCCGCCATCTGATCGGCCACCTGTTCCGCCGGCACGCCCCGGGGGGTGGGCAGACTGACCTTCCCCAAAAGTTCACCATTTTCATTGACCACAGCGGCAGCCACATTGGTGCCGCCCAGATCGATTCCCAGATAGTACATCATCCCGCCTCCTTTGTTTTTCTCCCTGATTATAATGCACTCGGCCCGGCGGCACAAGAGAAAAAACGGCGTCCTGCGGACGCCGTTTTTCAGGTCACGATAGGCCCCCGGGCCCGTTTAGGGTAAATGGCGGGATCCTCCTTCCGCCGCTGACGGCGGGTCCGCAGATGGACCGTCAGCGCAACAATGGCACTGATCAGCAGGAATGCGTAAAAGCTGATCCCCCGGGACACCAGCACGGCAGGCGTCACCAGGCTGGAGCCAAAGAAGAGGGCCATGGCAGTAACGAAGCCGCCCTCAGAGGCGCCCACGGCGCCGGGCAGCGGCAGGTTGGCCACCGCCAGGGTCACCAGCGCCTGGGTGGCGATGATCTCCAGCGGACTGCTGCCGGTAAGGCCGAAGGCGTAGTACACTGCTACCGGAACGGAAAAGAGCGCGGTGAGCTGCACAACGGTGATCAGCACCAGCACCAGCATCATACCCGGGTTCTTTTTGACACACTCAGCGCCCCTGTGATACTCCTCCATCTGCTTTTCCAGTCGCTGGCGGGCCTTGTCCTCGTGGCGAATGATGCGCGCCTTGACCAGCAGCTTGAGTACGCCGCCGGTGAGCTTGCGGGCGGCGTTGGGCAGGAACATGAGGGAAAGCATCCCCACCGTCAGGCTGCCGTTGACCACCACGCCGTAGAGCAGCAACAAGCCCAGACCGCCGCCCAGATTGCGGACCAGGTCAAAATGGGTCAGCGCCGCCGTCAAAGCGTAGGCAATGACCACCGCCTGATAGCACACGGCGATCAGCATCATATTCAGCGCCCCGTGGGCCGCCGGGATGCTGTCCCTGGACATATAGTAGACCTGGGCCGGCTGACCACCGGTGGAAGAGGGGGTAATGGAACTGACATAAAAACCCACGAAGGAATAGCCCAGGCAGCGGCGATAGCGCACCTTATGGCCCAGGCGCCCCAAAATGATCCGGGAACACAGGGCCTCGCTGCCCACAAACACGAACATCATACCCAGCCCCACCAGCAGCCACAGGGGATTGAGCTGCCGCAGGGTGCCAGCCAGCCGCGAGAAGGACATATCCCGGAGCAGCATATAGCCGGTAAAGGCCATGAGGGCCAGGATCAGCCCGATACCGACCAAGCTCTTCCGTTTGTCCATCAGGCGCACACCCCTCTTCCCGCGGTCAGCTGAGCCAGGATATGGGTCAGACTCTCCTGCTCCAGCTGTTCCTTCAATGCGTGCATTTTGGCCGACATATCAGAAAGTGTATAGTCGTCATAAATCAGCTCCCGAATGGCCGTCAGGCACTCATCGGGCTCCTTGGCCGCCACCCGGCCCAAGCCCCGCTTCACCAGAAAACGGGCGTTGTTCTTCTCCTGCTCCAGGAAGGGCTCCCAGGCCAGGATGGGCAGTTCGGAGAAAATGCTCTCAAACATGGTGATGCCGCCGGGCTTGGTGAGCACCAGATCGGCCCAGGCCATATACTCGTAAACCCGGTCGGTAAAGCCGATCACCTGAATATTCTCATACTTGCCCGCCAGCCGGTCGTACAGCTTCTGGTTGCGGCCGGTAATGATAGTGGTATGTACGCCGGGCAGGGTGTCCAGCGCCTCATAGAAGGAATCCTTCCGGGGCATCATACCCAGGCCGCCGCCCATAATGAGCAGATTGCGCTCCTGCCGGTCCCCCCGGTGAACAGGCATCTTGAATTCCGCCCGGACGGGGATACCGGTGACGTAGATGATATCACGGTTGACTCCCTTGGCCACCAGCCGCTCCCTGATCTCCTCGGTACCCACCAGATAGCAATCGGTGGCACGGTGGATCCACTCGGAATGGCTGGTCAGGTCGGTGACGCAGGTCACCAGAGGCAGATCGCTCCCTGTCTCCCCTTTCCAGCGGGCCACCATACGGGCACAGATGGGATGGGTGGCAATGATCACATCGGGTCGCTTGGGCTCGAAAAGTTCCTCCACCCGGTCAGGGCACTGCTCGTCGTTCAGCGGCCGTTCGTCGGAATCCTTATTCTGGGTAAACTTATAATAAAGGTTAAACAGTCCGCTGCCCCGGGTCACCAGGACGTTGAACCACTTGTACATGGACTCGGAATTGTGGCTGGTATAGGCAATCAGATCCATAACCTCCACCTGTGCCTCAGGAAAAGCCCGCAGCAGCTGCTGACGCAGGGACATGGAGGCCGACCAGTGACCCATACCGAACTTACCCGTTACGATCAGGATATTCACGCAGCTCCCTCCTCACGATACTCTTTCTCATGGTCAAGTATAGCGGGCGTTTTTTTAGAAAATCAGAGCCTGTTTCTTAAAAAGATATTAAGAAAAAGAAACAGATTGTCACTTTTCCGCCCAGACCTCAAGGGGCAGAGGCTCTTCTCCAGCGGTACACACCGCCGCCCGCCAGTCCGGACCGGCATAGGCCCCAAAGCACAGGCCGTCCTGTTCCCCTGTCTGGCCCGGCTCCAGCAGAGGCACCGCAATGGTGCGGGGGGGCTGCCGCAGGCCAGTTCCCAGGCATTTTACCTTGGCCTCCTTCAGGGTCCACAGGGTATACAGGCTTCCCCAGTCCTCACCCCGGCCCTGGAACCAGGCAAATTCCTCCTCCGAGAGCACGTAACGGGCCAGTCCCGCCCGCCGAGGACGCACCCGCTCCACATCCACACCCAGAGGAGCCGCGCCTGCGCCGCACAGGGCCAGGCTGCCGCTGTGGCTCAGGTTAAAGTGCAGGCCGGGTATATCCGGAAACCAAGGCTTCCCCCACTCCATATAAGCGACCCGGGGCAGCTCCGTCCACCCAAACTCCTCCCGGAGCAGACGGGCAAGCAGCGCCCATGCGTCCCCTTCCTCCATCCGGAGCTTCATGTTCCCCGCCTCCTTCCACAGTCGCAAAAAGACGGCGAGCCCTACCGGTCGCTTTACGGCACGGCAGGGACGCCGCGTGTCCTTATTTGTCATTATATCCGGCGGGTCTTGGATTCGCAAGTCTCATTCGTTCACAATGCCATTTCTTTCATTTTTCCCTTTTCATTTTAAAAAGGGAGCCGGCTTTCCCCCTGTATTTGCTTTTGTCGGTGGTTGGAGGTACAATAAGATATCACGCCTGTTGGCTTGAACGCTCTTAAAAGGTTCTTAAGAGATTTCCGCCCCCGCTCTTAAAAGACGTCTGCTACTTTTAACTGTACACGAGGTGAGCTTATGTATACTATTCTCGTCTGTGATGACGACCATGACATCGTCTCCGCCCTGGATATCTATCTGACCAGCGAGGGTTACCGCACCGTCAAGGCCTATGACGGGTTGGAGGCCATCCGTGCCGTGGAGGCCCAGCAGGTAGATCTCATTCTGATGGACATTATGATGCCCGGTCTGGACGGTATCCGGGCCACCGCCAAGCTGCGGGAAAAATGCAACGTCCCCATCATCCTGCTCACGGCCAGGAGCGAGGATGCCGACAAGGTCCTGGGACTGAATATCGGCGCCGACGACTACATTACCAAACCCTTTAATCCCATCGAGGTCATCGCCCGGGTGAAGAGCCAGCTGCGCCGGTACACCAGCCTGGGCGGCAAAAGCGGCACAGGCGAGAACCCCCAGCTGCTTACCAACGGCGGCATCGCACTGGATGACAATGCCAAGTCGGTAACTGTGGACGGAGAACGGGTGAACCTGACTCCGCTGGAGTATAACATTCTCCTTTTGCTGCTGAAAAATCCAGGCCGGGTCTTTTCCACCAGCCAGATCTACGAGCTGGTGTGGAACGACCCCTCTCTGGGTTCGGAAAATACCGTGGCGGTCCACATCCGCCACCTGAGAGAAAAAATTGAGATCGATCCGGCCAACCCCAGATACATTAAGGTGGTGTGGGGCCTGGGCTACAAGATGGAAAAGCTCTGACCTGTTCAAAAGGAGGGGAACCACCATGAAAAAACTGGGAACCCGGCTGGCGGTAAAGGTGATCGCCTTCCTGCTGGCCCTGGGCACCGGCGTCGGCGGCTTCTGGGCCACCCTGTTCATCCTCTCCCAGTGGGATACCCTGTGGACCGGCGTGGGCTACTACTCCAGCAACTCCTGTTTCCAATACATGAACAACCGCATGATACAGGTGGAGGAGCTGGCCCGGCTGCTCCAGTATCAGGCCTGGGAGGCCCCACTGTCCTACCTGGATCAGCAGCGCCTCGGCGACCTGAACTACGCCCTGGACAGCAGCCGCACCAATTTCTGCTTTACCATCCGGCGCAACGACAGCGGCGCACTGGTCTACTCCAATCTGGAGGACGGCAAAACGGTGGAGAGCAGTGTCCATACCGTCCTGCGGGATTCCATCGACGTGACCTACAACGATGGCGGCGAGCGCCGGAAAGACTACTTCGTCTGGAACGGAGAAAAGCAGTTCTATCTGCTCTATGTGGTGCTGGACGACGGCGCCGAGCAGCTGCTCACCCCTAATGACGCCGCCACGGCCGCCCAGTACGGCTACACCTTCAACGGAAACTCCTGGGACTATAACCAGGCTCAGGACAGCCGCCTGCTCTATATGGAACTGGCTGTGGAATACGGCGTGGCCTATCCCCTGTCGGTCCACGACGAATTCTGGGACAGCTCTCAGGATTTCAGCGAGTACGCCCGGTATCTGCCCGCTCTGGCGGTGCTCACTGTGGTGCTGGATGTGTCCTGCGTGCTGACCTGCGTCTTTCTGTGCCGGGTGGTGGGCCTCCGGCCGGGCAGGGAGGATGTCACCCTGAGCCGCTTCGACCGCATCCCCATGGATCTGCTGGTGCTGCTGGATATCTGGACCATCATTCTGCTGCTGGCCGGAGGCGATCCCATGGCCGTCGCCCTCAACGCCAACGGCCCCTCTACCGACGTGGTGGTGGGACTTGCCCTCATCTCCAGCGGAATAGGCCTTTGTTTTCTCTCTTTCCTGCTTACCTTTGTGACCCGTCTCCGCACCAAAACCCTGTGGAGCAACACGCTTGTCTGGCGCCTGATCCAGGTGCTGGGCCGTGCTCTTCGCAACGCGGCCCACAGCTGGCCCCTCACCGGGCGGATCATCATTCTCTTTCTGCTCTATCTGGTGGGCACCGTTCTCACCGGCCTTACCGTGGTGTTGATTCCGGTCTACCAGGGGCTGGTATTGTGGCTGCTGTGCCGGTGGGCCATCCAGTGGCACCGGGTCCGCCAGGGCGCCGACCATATCCTGGGCGGTGATCCCAGCTTCAAGATCGACACCAGGGGCCTGTACCACGACCTGGCCCAGCACGCCAAGCAGCTCAACGATCTGGGCGACACCATCAGCCAGGCGGTGGATGAGCGCATCCGCAGCGAGCGTTTCCGGGCGGAGCTTATCACAAACGTATCCCACGATCTGAAAACTCCCCTGACCTCCATCATCAACTATGTGGACCTGCTGAAGAAGCAGCCCATTGACGATCCCCAGGTCCAGTCCTACATCGAGGTACTCACCCGGAAAAGCCAGCGGCTGAAAAAGCTGACCGAGGATCTGGTGGAGGCCTCCAAAGCCTCCACCGGCACCCTCCCCGTCCACCTGGAGCGGCTGGGCATGGTACAGCTGGTCCGGCAGGCCCTGGGAGAATTCGAGGAGCGATTTGCCCAGAGCAATCTGGCCGTGGTCACCCTCTATCCGGAGGAAGAGGTGTGGATCATGGCGGATGGTCACCACCTGTGGCGGGTCATCGACAACCTCCTGTCCAACTGCAACAAGTACGCCCTGGAGGGCACCCGGGTCTATCTGGAGATCACCCGTCGGGACAATGCCGCCGTATTCTCGGTGAAAAACATCTCCCGGCAGCAGCTCAACATCCCCCCTGAGCAGCTGATGGAACGCTTTGTCCGTGGGGATACCTCCCGCACCACCGACGGCTCCGGCCTGGGACTGTCCATCGCCCGCAGCCTCACCGAGCTGCAGCACGGCCAGTTTGATCTGAGCATCGACGGCGATCTGTTTAAGGCCACCGTCACCTTCCAGCTGGCTCCGCCGCCCAAGGTTGAGACGGAGCCACAGCTTCCCCCGCCCGCATAAAAGAAGTCCTGCCGTTTTCACGGCAGGACTTTTCCGTTATCCGCAGGAAGAGCAGCAGTGCCCCTCCTCACAGTCACAGGGCAGCTTCAGGGACTCGGGCACCGGCTCTCCTTTCTTCTTATAGTAGTCGGCAAGAGCAGCCTTGATGGCCTCCTCCGCCAGCACGGAACAGTGCATCTTGTGGGCAGGCAGCCCGTCCAGGGCCTCAGCCACGGCGGCGTTGGTGAGAGTCATGGCCTCGGAGATGGTCTTGCCCTTGATCATCTCGGTGGCCATGGAGGAGGTGGCGATGGCGGAACCGCAGCCGAAGGTCTTGAACTTGACGTCGGTGATGACGTCGCCGTCGATCTTCAGGTACATCTTCATGATGTCGCCGCACTTGGGGTTGCCCACCTGGCCTACTCCATCGGCGCCCTCGATCTCTCCCACATTGCGGGGATGCTCAAAATGGTCCATCACTTTATCTGAATACAGCATTGCAGTTGCTCCTTTCCAATTACAGCTCCCAGGTGGGTTTCTGGGCTTCCTTGTCCCATACCGGGGACATCTCCCGCAGGTAGGCCACCACGGCGGGCACTTCTTTCAGGATATAGTCCACGTCCTCCTCGGTATTCTCAGCTCCCAGGGAGAGCCGCAGGGACCCATGGGCAATGGCGTGGGGCAGGCCGATGGACAGCAGCACATGGGAGGGGTCCAAAGAAGCGGAGGAGCAGGCGGAACCGGAGGAGGCACAGATCCCCTTGGCGTCCAGATGGAGCAGCAGGGCCTCACCCTCCACACCTTCAAAGACAAAGGAGGCGGTGCCGGGCAGCCGCTTCACCGGGTGGCCGGTGCGGCGGGAATAGGGCAGCGCGGACAGGCCGGCGATCAGCTTGTCCCGCAGGGCGGACAGCCGGGCGGATTCCTGAGGCAGGTGGTCCACCGCCTCCTTCAAAGCGGCGGCCATACCGGCGGCGCCGGGTACATTCTCGGTGCCGGAGCGGCGGCCCTTCTCCTGTCCGCCGCCCTGGATGAGTGCGGGCAGCCGGAGGGGCTTTTTCATATACAGGGCCCCGATCCCCTTGGGTCCGCCGAACTTATGGCCGGACAGGGAGAGCAGGTCCACATTCCACGCCTCCACGTCCACCGGGATGTGACCCACCGCCTGAACGGCGTCGGTGTGGAACAACACCTTGTGGGCTCGGGCAATGGCGCCGATCTCCGCAATGGGCTGGATGGTGCCAATCTCGTTGTTGGCGGCCATAACAGAGATGAGGATGGTATCCGGACGGATGGCCTGTTCCACGGCGGCGGGGTCCACCAGACCGTCCCCGTCCACCGGCAGATAGGTCACCTCATAGCCCCGCTTCTCCAGCCACTGGGCGGTATGGAGAATGGCGTGGTGTTCAATGGCGGTGGTGATGATGTGGCCGGTGGTTTTGCCCTTGAGGGCCATCAGTTCAGCCACTCCACGCAGGGCCCAGTTGTCGGCCTCGGTACCACCGGAGGTAAAATAGAGTTCCTCCGGCTTGGCATTCAGGCAGGCGGCCACCTGGGCCCGGGCCTGCTCCAAATGGGTCTTGCCCTCCTGAGCAAAGCGGTACAGACTGGAGGGATTGCCATAGTCTCTGGTAAAATGAGGCAGCATAGCGGAAAGAGCAGTATCGGTAACGGCAGTGGTAGCCGCATGATCAGCATAGACAAATCGTTCAGACATAGGTGGCTCCTTTCTGGAATTCACTTAATTCCTATCTGTTTACTAGATTATACGAAATCTCACTTTGTTTGTCAAGTAAAATCTTCCGCCAGTCCTTGATTCGGCTGCTAATTAAAATTTTTTAAAGATCCCGCTTTCCCGTTGACGGTATGCGGCGGGGGTGCTATAGTGAAGTCACCAGTTACTGTAATACGTACCGAACAAAGCCACAGCCTTTGAAAGCCAAGGCTTTCAAGGCGCATTGGCTTTGTTCAAGTGCAAGGTTTCTGGGCGATTGCGCCAAAACCTTGCACCTTTCCTGGGTGCGCAACCGCGCGCCCAGGAAAATACGCATTGCAGCAATGGCTGAATGGAAGTAAAAACGACTGTTCTCAGCCGTTTTACTTCCATTCCGCGGCACCTGCCGCGGAAATAAACCGCCCTGCGGTTTATTCAGCAGACATTTCTGTAAAGAAATCGAGGTCAAACATGGATAAAAAACTGTTCCGAAGCATTTTGCTTATTATTACATATGCAGTCTTGCTGGTCATGGTCCTGGCCCGTCTGGACGTGATCGGCGGCACGCTGGGCACCCTGCTGGCCGTCTTCAAGCCGCTGATCATCGGCTTTTGTCTGGCCTTTATCCTCAACCGCCCCTGCCAGTTTTTCTTCCGGCTGTACAGTCGGGGCCTGGATAAGACGCCCGCCCAGGGAGCGGCCCGCCCGCTGGCGGTGCTTACCTCCTATCTGGCCCTCATTCTTCTGGTTGTGGCGGTATTCTCCTTCGTGCTGCCCAAGCTGGTGGAGAGCATCCAGACCTTTGTGCTCAATCTGGGTGGATACATCGCCAACGCCCAGAACTCCATTAATAAGTTGTTGGAGTATCTGCACCTGGATATTCAGCAGCTGGATCTGTCCAGTCTGAACACCACCCTGGAAGGGCTGCTCAACAACGCGCTGAAGTTCCTCTCCAGCCTTGGTCCCCAGCTGGTGGAGTTCACCACCGGTCTGGTCTCCATTCTGGTCACCGGCGTGTTGGCCCTGGTCTTTTCCATCTACATGCTCTCCGGCCGGGACAGGCTGCTGGGTCAGTGCCGGCGGCTGCTGCAGGCCTATGTGCCCGGTAAAGTGGCCGGTCCCATCTCGGAGATAGTTTCCCTGACCGCCGCTACCTTTACCAAATTCGTCACTGGCCAGTGTATCGAGGCCTGCATTCTGGGCAGCCTTTGTACCATAGGGATGCTCTTTATCCAGCCGGACTACGCCCCCCTCATCGGCGTCACGGTGGGAGCCGCCGCCCTCATCCCGGTTGCGGGCGCTTATATCGGCGCCATCGTATCCGCCATTCTGCTGCTGATGGTCTCCCCGTTGAAGGCTTTCATTTTTGTGATCTTCCTCATTATTCTCCAGCAGGTGGAGGGCAACGTGATCTACCCCCGGGTGGTGGGCACCTCCCTTGGGCTGCCCGGTATTTGGGTACTGGCCGCCGTCACAGTGGGCGGCAGCCTGCTGGGCCTGGTGGGTGTGCTGATCAGCGTACCCATTGCCTCGGTGATCTACACCCTGCTCCGCCGGGACATCCGCAAGCGTCTGGGTCCTCCGAACGAGGCCTGAATCACATATAAAAAGACCTGCTGCCGGCAGGTCTTTTTTCTGGCTGAAAAGGGCGCAGAGGTATAAAACCTCTGCGCCCTTGTTCTCATGCGCAATACGCCGTCAATCCTCCAGTATCTGGATGCAGCCTCCCAATACGCCGTCGCCGATATAGACGCTGAGGGTGGCGTCGATCTCACCCTCCCACATCTGCACAGCATCAGGGAAGCGCTCCTTCATCCGGATAGCAAACTCCGCCATCTCCGCCGGCGCGCCCCCGTTGGCAATGCCCAGATTGTACCGGACACCGGGCCGGATATGCTGTTCCATCAGCTCCAGGATCTTGTCCTGAACCTGCCGGCGGCCCCGCACCTTGGCCACACTCTGAAGCTGACCGTCGGAGGCAAAGGAGATCACCGGCTTGATGCTCAGCAGGGTACCGGCAAAGGCGGCCACCTTCCCGATCCGCCCGCCCTTGCTCAGGTATTCCAGGGTATCCACCGAGAAGAAGGGGAAGGTATTTTGGATCAGCCTGGGCACCCGTCGAGCGATCAGCGTTTCCCAGTCCATTCCGGCCTGGATATCCTCCCACAGCTGGAGCACCATGCTGCCCATACCCAGAGAGCCGCTTTTGGAGTCAAACGCGGCAATCTCCAGGTCCTTTCGTGTCTCTGCCTGGAGGCGCACCATATTATAGGTGCCCGACAGCCCGGAGGAGAGCATCACGGCCAGCACCTTTTCATAGCCGTCAGCCTTGATCCGGTCCAGGGTGTCGCTGATGCTGCCGCCGTCGGGCAGAGAGGTGCGGGGCAGCTCCCCCCGATGGAGGCGGTCATACACATCCTGAGCAAAGATATCCACCCCGTCGGAGTATTCTCCGTCGTCGCAGACGATCTTCAGGGGTACTGTATAGATGGGCTTGTCCTCCCGCATGGCGGGGGACAGATCGGCGGTGGAGTCGGTAAGCAGCGCGATCTTCTGTACGTTTGACAAGTTGATCATCCTACCCTATAATCAGTATCGTGAAACTGACATAACGTCGTTATGTGACTATCTAAATTATAGCGGCAAAGAGCCGCCGCTGTCAAGAGGTGGAAGCCAATGGAGGACTATCGGACCCGCAGAAAAGAGCAGGCCAGGCAAACTGAGCAGGCCATTTTGCAGGCCGCCATGGACCTGTCCCGGAAACAGAGCTTTGACAAGGTATCCATCCGGGAGATCTGCCAACAGGCTGGGATCACCACCGGGGCGTTCTACCACCACTTCCGCGCCAAGGAGGACCTGCTCTCCCGGGGCTTTGCCCCCCTGGACACCTATCTGGAACAGTGTCTGGCGGGCCATGAGGAGGACCCTCCCGCCCAGCGCCTGTGGCGGCTGATGACCAACTATGCGGAGTTTCTGGAAAACCTGGGGTGGGAACTGGTGGCCCGCTACTATCAGCGGCGGCTGGATTCCCCCGACGACACTTCCTCCATGGACTCCAGCCGGTTTACCCTCCGGGCCATGGCAAATTGTCTGGGCCAGGCGGAGGCGGAGGGAGGCCTGCTGCCCGGCTGGTCGGCGGAATGGACCGCCGACTTTCTCCTGCGTCACTTCCGGGGCGTGGTCATTGACTGGGTCCTCCACCGGGGCGCCTATCCCCTGCTGTCCAGGCTGGAACAGGATTACACCCTCTTCAGCCATGTGTTCCGCACCGGCTGAGGTGGACAGGCAACTTTTTGCCCTATGGCGCATACCCATCTGTGAAGGAGGTGTGTGCCATGTCCCGGCTGCTGTCCAAAGCCAGAGTCCGCGACCTGATCCTGGGCCTGGTTCTCTTATGCGCCACCCTGGCGCTGATGCTCTATCCCAAGCCTTCCATGGAGGCGGCCCGGACCGGCCTCCAGCTGTGCTACAACGTCATCATCCCCTCGCTTTTCCCCTTTTTTGTGCTGTCCTCCCTGGTGGTGGAGCTGGGCCTGGCCCGCTATCTGGGCCGGCTGCTGGAGGGGCTTATGCGCCCCCTGTTCCACGTCAGCGGAGCCTGTGCCTCCGCCTTCGCCCTGGGCTTTGTGGGGGGCTATCCGGTGGGAGCCAAGACCGCCATCAGCCTCTATGAGAAGGGGATGTGCACCCGCACCGAGGCAGAGCGGCTGCTGGCCTTCTGCAACAACTCCGGCCCCGCCTTTATCCTGGGGGTTGTGGGAGCGGGCATCTTTGCCAGCAGCACGGTGGGGGTGCTGCTCTACCTGGCCCACGCCCTGGCCTCGGTATGTGTAGGGCTGCTCTTTCGTTTCTACAAGGCCGGCGAGGACAGCGGCAGAGGAAAATCCATCCGTCCCGCGCCCCAGTTTCAGGCCCAGCGCTTTTCCACCGCCTTTACCGGCTCGGTGAAAAGCGCCTTTCTCTCTACCTTAAATATCTGCGCCTTTGTGGTGTTCTTTACGGTGGTCATCCAGCTGCTCATCCGCTCCGGCTTTTTGCCCGGCCTGGCCCAGGCGCTGGGCACCGTGCTGGCTCCCTTCGGCCTGACGCCGGAATGGGCCCAACGGCTGCTTACCGGCGCGCTGGAGATCTCCTCCGGGGTGTCCACCCTGTCGGAGGGAGGAGCCCTCAGCAGCCGGTTGGCCATGGCCGCCTTTATGCTGGGCTGGGCAGGTATCTCGGTCCACTGCCAGGTGCTCTCCTTCATCGGAGGCAGCGGCCTGTCGGTGGGCACCTACCTGGTAGGCAAGCTGCTCCACGGCGGCCTGTCCGCCCTGTTTATCAGTGTACTGGTCCATTTCGTCCCCCTGGGCGCTCCCGTCTCCAACTACCTGGCCGATCAGGTAGCCGGCATCGCCGGTATGGAGTTTCACGGGGCCCTTACCGCCTCTATCCTGGCCGCCTGGATGATCTTTCTGTTCTTTCTGCTGGCGGCGGCCCTGGGTTCACGAAAAAGCCTTGGCAAACGCCGCAAGCCCGTGATATAATGATACTTACTGAATTTATACAAGGACAGGAGGGATTCCATGCTGTTCCAAAAGGACATCGAACCCCGCTGCTGCTACTGTCAGCGGGGCACCAAGCTGGACGAGGAGCAGATCCTCTGTGTCAAGAAGGGTGTGGTCTCTCCCGGCGGCAGCTGCCGGGCCTTTCGGTATGATCCGCTGAAGCGGGTCCCTACTCCGCCGGTAACGCTGGATTTGGATAAACTGAAGGACGAAGATTTTTCCCTGTAACAGACCGGGACCCGCTGCTCAAGCAGCGGGTCCCGGTTTCCTTTATATCTCAAAAGATCAGCCGCACCGCCCAGGCGGCGGCCAGAAAGCCTGCCAGGTCGGCGCACAGAGCGGCAGGAACCGCATAGCGGGTCTTGATAATACCCGCCGCGCCGAAGTACACGGCGATGGTATAAAAGGTGGTCTCGGTGGAGCCCAGCATAACGGCGGCGGTACGGCCGATCTCCGAGTCGGGCCCGTAGGTGGAGATGAGTTCTGCTCCAACCCCCAGCGCGGCGGAGCCGCTCACCGGCCGCACCAGCATCAGGCCCACCGTCTCCGGCGGAATGCCCACGGCAGTGAGCAAGGGAGCCAAAGCATCGGCGGCCAGCTCCAGAGCGCCCGACGCCCGCAGCATATAGACCGCCGTCAACAGCCCCACCAGGGCCGGAACGATACGGATGAGCACGCTCAGCCCCTCCCCGGCCCCCGAGAGCAGGGCACTGTACACGTCCACCTTCCGGGCCATGCCCCACAGGGCCACCACTCCAATAATGAGGGGCACCAGCATGGTAAAAAAGGTATCCATACTCAGTCCCTCCACATCCGGGCCAGCACCTTGGCCGCCAGGATGCCCACGCACACCGAAATGGCGGAGGCCAGCCACACCGCCGGCAGGATATCAAAGGGGGTCTCACACCCGGCGGCCAGCCGTACCCCCGCCACAGTAGTGGGAATCAGCTGGATGGAGGCGGTGTTGCACACCACCAGCATGCACATCCCGTCGCAGGCCACCCCCGGCCTGCGGCGGCTCATCTTCTGGGCAGCCTGAATGCCCAAAGGGGTGGCGGCATTGCCCAGCCCCAGCAGATTGGCCGACACATTGGCGGAAATACAGTCCATTACCTCACGGTCCCGGGCAAACTCCGGGTAGAGCCGCCTCAGCAGAGGACGCAGCAGCCGGGACAGTCCTGCGGACAGTCCGGAGCGCTTCATGATCTCCATGACCCCCATCCACAGACAGAGCACCCCCGCCATGGCCAGGCAGAGATCCACCGCCGCCCCGGCTCCCTCCAGAGCCGCCGCACCCACCGCCGGACCATTCCCTGTGGCCAGCCCACACAAGATGGAGATCACCACCATGCCCGTCCAAATTGCCGCCATTGCCATGGCCGTCCGCCCCTTTCCCTGTCCAAATTTCCAGCTCAGGCTATCTATACGATCCAGCTTCGGAAAAGATACCCAATCTCAGGGCGAAAAATGGCAGATAATATATGAAGTTTTTGTAACATTGCTTGACAGAACAATACGTTGTGTTATAATTGTGTCAGTTTCTAGTTAATGAAGGGAATAATTGGAAGCTAATAGGGAAAGGAAGTAGCATTTATGAAGTCAACCGGAATCGTACGTAAGGTAGATGAGCTGGGCCGCATCGTCCTGCCCATCGAACTTCGCCGCACGCTGGATATCGCCGAGAAGGACTCTCTGGAGATTTATGTGGACGGCGCTTCCATTGTGCTGAAAAAGTATCAGCCTGCCTGCATTTTCTGCGACGATGCGAAGGATGTCATCAACTTCAAGGGCAAGAACGTCTGTACCAACTGCATTCGTGAGCTCCAGCTGAAGTGATTCAAGTTGAAAGAAAGAGGGACTCCTCTGGCGTTTTCGCCGGGGAGCCCCTTTCTTTTTCCATTACTACTAATAATTATGCAATTAACACAGGTTAAACGAATCCTGCAATTTTGTGCTGTTTTTTCCCATCTTTTTCCCTCTTTCCCCGGTGATTCGACTGTTTTTTTGCCGTTTCAACATTTGGGGAACAGGCCAAAAATATACGTTTTGTAATATTCAATTCCCCTCATTAGCATAACACCGTTTTTTCATTCATGGCTCTTCCGTACAGCTCGTTCTTGGGCAAACCGGTCTCCTTGGCGGCCTGACGGGCGGCATCCTTCAGGGACAGTCCCTCCGCCCGCAGCTGGGACACCCGCTCCAACCCCTGCTCAAGGGTGGGGGTTTCTTTGGCACTCTCCGCCGCCCCCTCCACCACCAGGACAAACTCGCCCCGTGGCGGGTTTTCCTCATACCATGCCATAGCCTCCTCCAGAGTGGTGCGGCGCACCTCCTCGTGGAGCTTGGTCAGCTCCCGGCACAGGGAGATCCGCCGGTCCGGCCCAAAGGCCTCCGCCAGGTCGGCCAGGGTGGCGGTCAGTTTGTGGGGGGCCTCATAGAAGATCATGGTCCGCCGTTCCTGCCGGAGTTCCTCCAGGTGGGCGCGGCGGTTTTTCTTGTTCATAGCCAGAAAGCCCTCAAAGGTAAAGCGACCAGTGGGCAGGCCGGACACCGACAGGGCGGTGATGAGGGCGCAGGGGCCGGGAATGGCCACCACCTCCACCCCGCTCTGGGCACACAGACGCACCAGATCCTCGCCGGGATCAGACACCGCCGGGGTGCCCGCGTCGGTAACCAGGGCGCAGCTCTCCCCCGCCAGCAGGCGGCCCAGCACCGCCTGTCCCCCCGCCTCAGTGTTATGGCGGTAGTAGGAGATGAGAGGCTTTTTCAGCCCCAGGTGGTTGAGCAGCTTGAGAGTCACCCGGGTATCCTCGGCAGCAATAAAGTCCACCGCCTCCAAAGTGTCCGCAATGCGCTGGGAAATGTCCCCCAGATTGCCGATGGGGGTGGGTACCAGATATAAAATGCCGGTCATAGAATTACCTCCGGTTCATCAGTCGTGTGGGCAGAACCTCCAGTCCCGGTCTGCCCTGGCGCACCGCCTCTACCAGAACGGCAGAGGGGGGCATATCGGTGTCATGCTGGATCAGCTGGAGCCGCTTGGGCTCCAGGCCGCAGCCCTGTAGGGCGGCAAAGAGTTCCGCCAGACGTTCCGGCCGGTGGACCAGGGCAAACCGCCCGCCGTTTTTCACCAGCCGTCCGGCGGCGGCGCACCATTGCGTCAGAGTGGTCTCCTCCATACGGGCCGCTCCGCCGTCTCCCCCACTGCCTGCCTTGAAATAGGGCGGGTTGGAGATCACCAGCGAGAAACCTCCCGCCGGCAGGGTTTTGCACACTCGGCGGACGTCGCCGGTATAGATTTCCCCCGCAAGGCCGTTTTCCGCCAGATTTTTGCGGGCAAGGGCGCTGTCCTCGGGGGAGATTTCCACACCGGACAAGGCCAATGTGGATTGCCGCCCAGCCAGCAGCAGAAGCAGGGCTCCCCCGCCGCAGCCCAGGTCGCACACCCGATCTCCCCGCCGCAGGGTAGCAAAAGCGGCCAGGGCCAGACTGTCCTGCCCCAGGGGGAAGCAGGTATCCGACTGCTCATAGCGGTAAGGCCCCAGCTGCTCCGGCGCTCTCATGCCATTTCCTCCATCAGGTGGCGGACAATGCGGCCGGTGAGACCCCAGATGGGCCGCTCCGGCCAGGAGTAGACAGGCACGGTGGTCTCTCCGCTGCGCCAGCGGTAGCCCCGGGGAAAGCCGATGCTGTCATAGGGAAAATCCGCCGCCACCTGGGGCTTGAGCTCGTAGGAGTAGACCTGGGGCGGGTGGTCCCGGAACCAGGCCACCGGCACCAGAAAGGCGCTCTCCACCTCGGCGGGGCTGGGGGTCATGGCGGCCATTCCCACCGGGCTCACAACACCCAAAAAGGGGTGCATCACAAACTTCCCCTGCTGCACCAGCAGATCCAGAGGGGCAATGACCTCCACCTCATGGGGCGGGATCGCCAACTCCTCAAAGGTCTCCCGCAGGGCGCAGTCCCGGGGTTCCTCCCCCGGCTCCACCCTGCCGCCGGGAAAACACACCTCCCCGGGCTGACGGGCCAATGTACTGGCCCGCACTTCAAAGAGCAGGCTGGGCCCCTCCGGCCCCTCCACCAGAGGGACCAGTACGGCGTACTGCTGCTTGATATCCTGTATCCCAGGCACATGGCCCGCCCAGCGGGCCCGGAAATCCGATAAGGTCATAGCGTCTCCATCCAATCACAGAGCGCCTGATGGAAGCGTCCCACATGGACGCCGTCCAGCAGGCGGTGGTTCAGCTCCAGGCTGAGGCTGAGCACGGTCCTGTCCCCCCGCTCCTCCCAGCGGCCCCAGCTCACCCGGGGCACCGAGTCCCAGGGCACCACATCCCGCTCGTTGGTCAGGGCGGTAATGGGAAACCAGGGCAGGCAGGTAAAGTAGATCAGTTCATCCTCTTCCCAGGGCCCGGCGGTGATCAATTCCGTCTGGGCCGCCGAGGCCGCCTTGGCCCGGCGGCAGAAGTCGGTCAGATCCTCCCCCGCCTCCAGGGTGACAATGTGGAAGAGGTCACTCCCCTCCTTCAGGTCGGTGAAGCTGGGCACCAGCCGGTCATGACGCACGATCCTGCCGTTGCGGTCTTTGTAGAGGAAGGCCTCCACCCCCTCCATGGCCTTGGTCACCCCAAAGACCATAGCGGCATAAAAGGACAGCCCCTCCCGTTTGCACCGCCGCCGGAGCGCCGTCACATCCACCGGGAAGGTCAGGCTGTAAAAGGGGTGGGACATGGGGGCGAAAAAGGCATAGTGTTCCTTTCGGGCCCAGGTCTCCAGTTCGATCTCTTTGGTCATATCAGCCCTCTCGTCCCAGCAGGTAGTCGGTGGTCACGCCAAAGTAGTCAGCCAACCGGATCAGCGTCAGAGAAGGCACATTGATATACCCGTACTCCATCCTCTGATAATGCCGGTCGGTACACTCCAGCAGCTTTGCCATTTCCACCTGAGTCTTATGCTTTTCTTTCCGCAGCTCTTTGAGCCGTGTTCCAAAGGCCTCCATAATTTTTTCCATAGCGGCACTGCTCCCTTGACATGACATTTTATGTGGTGTATAATAAACACAACATTGGAGGTGGTGTTATGAGCGACTTTCTGACGTTCCTCTATGAGGGATACATCAAGCCCTATCTGGACCGCCAGAGCAGGGACGACGGGGACGTCTTCCGTCAGTCTCTGTGCCAGAGCAACCAGACTGCGGAGACCCAAAAGGACGTGGACGCGGTGGTGGCTTTCGCCGCCGCCCACGCCTTCCTGCTGGGAGTACGCACCGGGGCCGGACTGCGCCAGAGCGGAGCCCTATGACTCCGGCCGGGTGAAGTGGGCCAGGGGATCAGGCCGGCTCCACAGCACCACCGCCCCCGCCGCCCGGCTTTTGGGCACGTCGATGAGCCGCTGGTTGGTGCTCCCCCGGAACAGGGCGTCGTAGGACTTGAGGTTTTCCACAAAGGGCCCGTCCACCAGCACGTCCACCTGCTCCAGCAGGGCCAGCACATCCGGGTTTTCTTTCTCCAGCAGGTTTTCGTAGAGATAGCCGGTATAGGCCCACACATTGAGGCCCCGCTCTCTGGCCCGGGCGGCCAGGGCGGCGCACTCCCCCGCCTGATCAAAGGGCTCCCCACCGGAGAGGGTGAGCCCGTCGGTGAGGGGGTTGGACAGCATCTGTTCCGCCAGCTCCTCCACCGCCACCGCCCGCCCTCCGGCGGGATCATGGGTCTCCGGGTTGTGGCAGCCGGGGCAGCTGTGGGGACAGCCCTGGGTAAAGACGGTGAACCGCAGGCCGGGACCGTCCACAATGGAGTCGGACACCACATTGGCAATACGCATATCAGTTCTCCTGTAAAGCGGGGGCTGCTGCACCAGGGCGCAGCAGCCCCCGCTTTCCTTTGATGTTAAAATTGGAACACGACCCCCACCACCGCCGAGGCGGCAATAAACACGATGGGGTGGAGCTTTTTCAGAGGTTTAACCTGGAGGCAGGCAAAGACCGCCGCCGCCAGAAGGATCCCCTTCCACCGGACGAAGTCCGCCGTGCCGAAGGCGGCGCCGGTATTCACCAGGGCAATGGCGCACACCTCCACCAGGGCCGCCGTAATGAGGGCGGTGGAAGCCGGGCGGATGCCGTAAAACACCGCGTCCACCCTCCGGCTCTCCCGGAATTTTTTCAGGAATCCGGCAATGATGAGGATGACGATGATGGAGGGACACACCAGCCCAAGGGTGGCGATGATGCCGCCCGGAATGCCGCCGGTGTGGAATCCCACATAGGTGGCCATATTCACCCCCATGGGACCGGGGGTGGACTCAGAAATGGCAATCATGTTGGCCAGATCTCCGGCGGTAAACCAGCCTGTGCGGGCACCGATGTCGGTGAGGAAGGGAATGGTGGCCAGGCCCCCGCCGATGGCGAACAGGCCCGCCTTGAAAAATTCAAAAAACAGCTGAAGGTAGATCATGCTTTCCGCCCTCCCATGGCGGAGCGGACGCACAGTCCGGCCACTCCGGCCAGTACCACCAGCACGATGGGGGAGGTTACAAAGCCCATTACCGCCGCCAGCGCAGTGCCGGCAGGGAAGGTCACAACGTTGCCCACCACGGCCAGAACGGCCACCGCCACAAAGATGATCACGGTGGGCACATCCACCACGGTGCTCTTGCGCAGCTTGAGCACGCTGGACAGGATGAGGGCACACACGCAGGCCCGCACACCGTTGAAAGCGTGGATCACCACCGGCAGCTGGGCAAAGTTTTGCAAAAAGGCCGCAATGAGCATGATGATGACCAGGCAGGGAAACACCAGCCCCAGGGTGGCTGTCACTCCTCCCACCGGACCTTTCAATTTATGGCCCACAAAGGTGGCGGTATTGACGGCGATAATGCCAGGGGTACACTGACCGATGGCAAAGTAGTCAGACAGTTCCGCCTCGGTGGTCCACCCCCGCTTCTCCACCAGCTCCCGCTGGAGGATGGGCAGCATGGCATAGCCTCCACCAAAGGTACAGACGCCGATTTTAGCGAAGGTCCAGAACAGTTTGAAACAGAGGTCCACCTTACTCCAGCCCCTCCAGCTCCTCCAGCCAGAGGGAGGCCACAGCATCGCTTGGCATCCTCCAGTCGCCCCGGGGAGACAGGGCCACCGAGCCCACCTTGGGACCGTCGGGCAGGCAGGAGCGCTTGAACTGCTGGGAGAAGAACCGGCCGTAGAAGTTTTTCAGCCACTTGAGGAGGGTTGCCCGGTCATACCGCTTGCCCATGGCCTGCTCCGCCAGCCGCAGTACCTTCCGGGGCCCAAAGCCCCAGCGGACGGCGTAGTAGAGGTAGAAATCGTGGAGCTCATAGGGCCCCACCAGGTCCTCGGTCTTTTGGGCGATCTGCCCCTCGATGGCGGGGAGCAGCTCGGGGGATACGGGGGTGTCCAGAATATCGGCCAGCACGGTGGACAACTGGGGGTCCTCCGCCTCCTTGTCGTTGGAGATGAAGCTGACCAGATGGCGCACCAGAGTCTTGGGGATACCCGCGTTGACGGCGTAGTTGCTCATGTGGTCGCCGTTGTAGGTACACCAGCCCAGGGCCAGCTCGGAGAGGTCGCCGGTGCCGATGACCAGACCCCCGGTCTGGTTGGCGATGTCCATGAGCACCTGGGTGCGCTCTCTGGCCTGACCGTTCTCAAAGGTGACGTCGTGGTCCTCCATGGACTGGCCGATGTCCTTGAAGTGGCGGCGCACCGCCTCCCCGATGTCGATGGTCTTGAGGGTGCAGCCCAGCCGCTCGGCCAACAGCACCGCATTGGACTTGGTGCGGTCGGTGGTGCCGAAGCAGGGCATGGTCACCGCGATGATATCGCTGGCCGGACGGTCCAGCATCTCCATGGATACCGCCGTGATGAGCACCGCCAGGGTGGAGTCCAGGCCGCCGGACAGGCCCACCACCGCCGTCTTGGCGTGGGTGTGCTCCAGCCGCTTCTTCAGGCCCAGGGCGGCGGTATAGAGGATCTCGTTGCACCGCTCCGCCCGGTCGCTCTGGTCCTGGGGTACAAAAGGCATGGGGGCCACCGGCCGGGTGAGCCGGGTGTCGGACACAGGCAGATCAAAGGCCACCCGCCAACACTCCTGGGAGGGATCGGCCCGATAGGTATTCATCCGCTGCCGCTCGTAGACCAGCCGGTCCACGTCGATCTCGCTGATGGTAAGGCCGGTGGCAAACCGGCGCTCGGCCAGGATGGTGCCATTCTCCGCCACAATGTTGTGACCGGCAAAGACCAGGTCGGTGGTGGACTCACCCTCTCCGGCATTGGCATAGACATAGCCGCACACCAGGCGGCCGCTCTGGCCGGACACCAGGCCCCGGCGGTAGGCCGCCTTGCCCGCCAGCTCATTGGAGGCCGACAGGTTTAGAATGAGGGTGGCCCCCGCCCGGGCCAGGCGGATGGAAGGGGGCTCGGACGCCCACAGATCCTCACAGATCTCCACACCAATCACCAGATTGGGCATGTCATTGCATGCAAACAGGTCGGTATTCGACAAGGAAACCTCCTGTCCGCACAGGGGGATGGTGGTTTCCACCCCCGCCCCCGAGGCGAACCACCGCTGCTCGTAAAATTCCCCGTAGTTGGGCAGATAGGTCTTGGGTACCAGGCCCAAAATCTCTCCATTCTGTATTACAGCAGCACAATTATACAGTTTATTGTCCCATTTATTCCATACGGGCAGGCCTACGGCGGTCACCATATCCAAATTCTTGGTGGCCTCCAGGATGGTGGCCAGGCCCTCCTCCGCCCCTCTCAGCAGGGTGGGCTGGAGGAACAGGTCGGCGCAGGTGTAGCCGGTGAGGCACAGCTCAGGCAGGGCAAGCACCTTCACGCCCTGCTTGTCTGCCTCCCGCATGAGGGTAAAGATCTGCTCCGCGTTATACCGGCAGTCGGCCACCCGGATCTTGGGGGTGCCGGCGGCTACTTTTATAAATCCATCGCGCATATTACGCGCCTCCTTCGCTCAGGATCGTTTTCTAGCAAATATGATACCCCAAACCAGTCCCAATTGCAACGTCTCCCAGGCCAGGAGAAACAAAACCCTGCCAAATACCGGAAAGGGCCGGTTTCGGCAGGGTTTTTATCAACTGGTTGGTCTGCTCAGCTCCGGTCGCGCCTCTGGCGCTTTCGCTCCGGGTCAAAATCGTTGGCCGCCATAATATCCTGAAGTTCCTCCACATATTTGCTGGAGGTATGAACCACAAAGGCATCGGAATCGATGGGGATGCCCCGTTCATCCATCTGCCGGATGCTCCAGATATACAGGGCGTCCAGCGCGGGGATAAGCTGCTCTCCGCTGGGGGTAAGCACATACTCCACCTTGGGCGGAATGGTGTCATAGGAGATGCGGCGGATCAGTCCCGCCTCCACCAGCTCCCTCAGCTGCTGGCTGAACACTTTCTCGGAAATGGGCAGAGCCTTCAGCGTCTGGTTGAAGCGAATGCTCCCGTAGGTGTGGATCTCATGGAGGATGGTCATCTTCCACTTCCCGCCGATGCAGTGCAGCACATAGTGGTAGGGATTTGTCGGTGTGTCAAAATGATCGTTCCACACAAGCAGTTACCTCTTTCTCTTCCCGGATTTACGCAGGGGAGCCGTTTTGGCTCCATTGGTATCATGATAACACAGCCGCCAGTTTACCACAAGACAGCAGTCCGTACTTCCGGGTGGGCCATGCCAAAATTTTAACAAAGAAATTGTGCATCTTTGCCAACTGCCCTCTATTCCCTCATCTATTTTAGCGTTTTTGCACATTCTATTCCCTTTTCTTTTGTCCAATTTTACGACTTTCTCATACTTACCATTCGGTGGGTGCAAACCAGCAAGTTACCTACTTACAAAATTGTGCGTATTGCACAAAAGCCACCCTATAGCTACACTATGACCAGACAAAGTGCCAGGCCAAAGGGCCTGGCAAAGACACAAAACACATCTAAAACAGCTAAAAGGAGCGGATTTCAAATGGTCAAGCGTACTGTTGAGGAGCTCAAGTCTTACGAGGCTGCCGGTCATTTCAACATGGTGGCCATGCGCATTCACGGCAAGGAAGAGACTGGCGCCGAGAAGTTCTGGGTGGGCGTTTCCACCTTTCTGCCTGGCGGCGGCGCTGAGTGGGCTTACGAGGACAACCCGCTGGAGAAGGTCTACTACGTCCTGGAGGGCGAGATGACCGTTACCGATAAGGACGGCAAGAAGTACGTCATCCACAAGGATGAGTCCATCTCCTTCCCCCCCAACGAGGGCCGGGGCCTGATGAACGAGAGCAACCTGCCCGCCCGTATGCTGGTCATCATCAACTACCCCAACGCCTGATTCCGGCTCACCCACAGATTATAAGGAGGAAATCACCATGGTTCCTGTGAATAAGGATTTTGTTGAGCATATGTTCTCCGTCAAGGGCAAGGTTGCCCTGGTCACCGGCGCTACCGGCGCTCTGGGCTGCGTGCTGGCCAAGGCTTACGGCTACGCCGGCGCCAAGGTCTTTATGACCGGCCGCAACGACGCCAAGCTGAAGGCTCTGGAGGAGGAGTTCAAGGCCGAAGGCATTGACTGCGCCTACTTCGTGGCCGATCCCGCCAAGGAGGAGGACGTGGACGCTCTGGTGAAGGCCTGCGTGGCTCAGTACGGCTGCATCGACATCCTGGCTGTCTCCCACGGCTACAACAAGCCCCAGAACGTGCTGGAGCAGTCCGTTGCCGACTGGCAGTACATTATGGACGCCGACTGCAAGAGCGTGTACATCGTGACCAAGTACGTTGCCCATCAGATGGTGGCTCAGTACGAGGCTGACAACACCAAGCGCGGCAAGATGGTCATTGTGACCTCTCAGCGCTCCAAGCGCGGCATGGCCGGCTACACCGGTTACTGCACCTCCAAGGGCGGCGCCGACCTGATGGTGTCCTGCCTGGCCTGCGACCTGTCCGCCAAGTACCACATCAACGTCAACTCCATCTGCCCCACCGTGTTCCGTTCCGACCTGACCGAGTGGATGTTCGATCCCGAGTCCGCCGTGTACAAGAACTTCCTGAACCGCGAGCCCATCGGCCGTCTGGGCGAGCCCGACGACTTCGTTGGTTACGCTCTGTTCCTGTCCTCCGACGCCTCCAACTTCATCACCGGCAGCAACTGCGACTGCTCCGGCGGTTACCTGGTGGTGTAATTTCCGCTTGACGGGAAGGACGGCATAACGCAATGAAGAACATTAAGAATATCCTGATCTGCGGCGCGGGCATGATGGGCAAGAACATCGGCTTCGTGTTCGCTTCCAACCCCGACTTCCAGGTGGGTATGTACGATCTGTACCCCACCGATGTGGAGGCCGGTATCCGCACCAACACCAAGCAGCTGGTGGAGAAGGGCGTCATCACCGAGGCCGAACTTTCTGACCGGCTCTCCCGCATCTCCTTCACCAACGATATCGACAGCGACATCGTCAAGAACGCCGACTTCGTGATCGAGGCTGTGTTCGAGGACATGAAGATCAAGCGGGACACCTTTGCCAAGCTGGAGGAGCGCTGCGCCGAGGACACCATCTTCTGCACCAACTCCTCCGTGATGAGCCCCAGCGAGATCTCCGCTGAGCTCAAGCACCGCCAGCGCTTCGTGGGCACCCACTTCTGGAACCCCGGCCACCTGATCCCCCTGGTGGAGGTGGTCAAGTCTGACGCTTCCTCCGATGAGACTGCTCAGACTGTGATGGAGGTCCTGCGCTCCGTGGGTAAACGCCCCGTGCTGTGCAAGAAGGACGTGCCCGGCTTCATTGCCAACCGGATGCAGCACGCCCTGTGGCGTGAGGCCATTTCCATCGTGGAGAACGGCATCGCCGATGCCGCCACCGTGGACGAGGCGGTGCGCTACTCCTTCGGCCTCCGTCTGCCCCAGCTGGGCCCCATGGAGAACGCCGACATGGTGGGCACCGACCTGACCTACAACATTCACAACTACATCCTCCAGGATCTGGAGGATTCCCACAAGCCCTCTCCCCTGCTCAAGCAGCTGCGGGAGGAAGGCAAGATCGGCTTCAAGACCGGCGAGGGCTTCCAGAAGTGGACCCCCGAGCAGGTCGCCAAGTCCAACGCCGATCTCAACGAGTACCTGATCCGGATGCTGTACGGCAAGTAAGCCATCCGGTCTGTCTTAAGATTTTGACTTACATTCAAGGAGGCACCTGTTATGGGTAAAGTTTATGTTGATCTGACCCACCCCTTCAGCGCTGAGATTCCCCGCTGGCCCTACTTTGACAAGCCCGAAATCACCAACGCTCACACCATGGCCAAGGGCGGCGTTCTGACTTCCAAGATCACCTGCACCATGCACACCGGCACCCACTGCGACGCGCCCCGTCACGTCATGGAGTATGAGTTCGACGGCCGCCGCGCTCGCTACACCCACGAGATGCCCATCGACGCCTACACCGGCGAGGCTGTTGTGCTGAAGCTGGACGTGGAGCCCTGGACCCTGATCACCGACAAGCACCTGGACGAGGCCTGCAAGAAGTGGGGTGTGGATCCCGCTTCCCTGAAGGGCAAGGTTCTGTGCCTGAACACCGGTATGCACCGCCTGTTCGACGACTCCAAGGCCTACTATCACTACGCCATCGGCACCGGCATTGACGCCGGCAAGTGGTTCGTGAAGCACGGCGTGAAGTGCGTGGCCATGGACGGCCAGGCTCTGGATCACCCCCTGCACACCGCCATGGGCAACAACGGCATGACCCGCATGAACCTGCTGGGCGCCACCGGCAAGCCCATCACTGAGGAGTACAAGGAGCTCTTCGGCGAGGAGGCCTATGCCGAGTTCGATAAGTTCGAGTACATCGGCATCCACGGCCAGGCCGCTTACGACGAGAAGTTCGGCGAGCTGGAGAACCTGGGCGTGTGGGGCACCTGGGAGCCCTGCCACAAGGAGATGCTGGGTCACGGCATCGTGGGCGTTGAGAACCTGGGCGGCGATCTGGACAAGATCAAGCCCGGCACCGTGTTTCAGTTCTTCTGCTTCCCTCTGCGCTGGTACATGGGCGACGGCGCCATGTCCCGCTGCGTGGCTTTCATCGACGAGGAGAACATCGATCCCTCCGTGCCCGACCGCACCTACAAGTACGGCGGCACCGGCTATGCCGATGAGGACGGCCACGGCGCCAGCGGTCTGGAGTACATCCAGAAGCTGTTCAATCGCAACAAGTAATTCTTTGTTCCAACCACTTTCCTAATTCCCTTCCATCCCATTCCATGCCGAACGTAAAGCGGCGGGCAGTCGCCCGCCGCTTTATGCGGTATCCTGATTCAGAAAGGACTTTGAACGATCATGGCTGATCTGAAGAATAAGACCATTATCACCGTGGCCACCACCGGCGCCTGGCCCACCAAGGAGAACAACCCCAACGTCCCTATGACTCCCGCCGAGATCGCCGAGGACGTGTACGCCTGCTGGAAGGCCGGCGCTGCTGTGGCTCACCTGCACATGCGCGACGACCAGGGCAAGGGCACCATGGATAAGGAGAAGTTCCGCGAGACCGTGGAACTGCTCCGCTCCAACCACCCCGACTGCGACATCATCCTGAACATGACCACCTCCGGCGACCTGAACGCCACCGACGAGACCCGCCAGATCCACCTGAAGGAGCTGCGCCCTGAGATGGGCTCCTACGACTGCGGCTCCATGAACTGGCTGCACACCTCCCTCTTCCTCAATCCCCCCGCCTTCCTGGAGGAACTGGGCAAGAACATGCAGGAGTGGGGCGTCAAGCCCGAGATCGAGGCCTTTGACCCCGGCATGATTGCCAACGCCCAGTACTACCTGAAGAAGGGCGTCCTCAAGGGGCCCCTGCACTTCCAGTTCTGCATGGGCTGCGCCAACGGCATCCCCGGCACCATGAAGAACCTGATCTTCATGAAGGAGACCATGGAGTCCCTCTGCCCCGGCTCCACCTGGAGCTGCTTCGGCGTGGGTCACTCCGCCATGACCATGCTGTACGGCGCCGTGGCCCTGGGCGGCCACATCCGTGTGGGCATGGAGGACAACGTCATGTACGCCAAGGGCCAGCTGGCTCAGAGCAACGTCCAGTTCGTGGACCGCGCCCGCCGCGTCATCGAGGAGTTCGGCAAGCAGGTTGCCACGCCCGCCGAGGCCCGCGAGATCCTCAGCCTGAAGTAATCTGACCGGATAAAAAATACGTGGAGCGAATCGCTCCACGTATTTTTTACTTTTTTGACCTGTACTACCGGCGAATTGTCAATCCAGATGATAATCGGCCAGTTTATCATACAAAACGGTGCGGGAGATGCCCAGCATCCGGGCCGCTTTGGCGCGGTTTCCCCCCGCCGCATCCAGCGCCGCCTGTATGAACTCTTTTTCAAAGGCCTGCTTTGCCGGGCGCAGCTGGTAGGACATATCCCCCGGCAGCTCCCGCCGCTTTTCCGCCCGGACCCTTTGCTCCAGATGCAGAAAATCCTCCCGGCGCAAAAACGGCCCCTTGGTCAGGTTCATGGCCCGTTCAATGGCATTCTGCATCTCCCGGATATTTCCCGGCCAGTGATATTCCTGGAGCAGCTTCAGGGCGTCCGCCCCGATCCCCTGGACCATCATACCAAGCTCCCGGTTGAACCGCTGGATAAAATGATCTGCCAGCAGCGGGATGTCCTCCATTCGTTCCCGGAGGGGCGGCGCACAGATGGAGATGACGTTCAGTCGGTAATAGAGATCCTGACGGAACTGGCCGGACTCCACCAGCGTCTCCAGCGGGATGTTGGAGGCGGCGATCACACGCACGTCGATGGGCACGCTTTTCAGGCCGCCCACAGGGTCAATTTCCCGCTCCTGCAGCACACGAAGGAACTTGGGCTGCATGGTGGTGCTCAAAAGGTTGACCTCATCCAGGAAAATGGAGCCGCCGTTTGCCAGTTCAAAACGGCCCAGCTTTCCGCGTTTGGACGCGCCGGTAAAGGCCCCCGCAGAATAGCCAAAAAACTCTGACTCCAGCAGTTCCGCAGGAATGGCAGAGCAGTTTACCCGCACAAAATTGCCGGTGCTTCTGGGGCTGAGGGTGTGTATGGCATGGGCGATCAGCTCTTTGCCGCTGCCGGTCTCCCCCTCGATGAGCACCGTGGAGGATGAGCGGGAGGCCCGGATGATCTGCTCCTTCAGATTCCGGACCGCTTCGCTCTCGCCGATGATGTTGTCCAGACTATACTTTGCCCCCCGTTCCCTGGACAGCTCCTGTTTATAAAACTCCACCTTGCTGGTCAGCGCGTTCAGCCGTTCCATCAGATCTCTGGCGTAATCCTCGCCCTGGAACATGATATACAGGAACAGCCCCTGTACAGAGCCATCCGCCGCCAGCCGGGGATAATAACTTGTAAAAGCGGGCACACCGTGGGACCGCACTACTTTTGCAAACACCGGCTTTTTGGTCCGGAACACCTCTCTGGCATGGGTATCAGGAACCAGGTCCCACACCTTTTTTCCAAGGGCCTGTTCCGCAGGCAAGCCGGTGAATCTCTCCCATCCGGGACTGACATAGGTATACGTCCCCTGTGCGTCCAGCACCGCCGCGCCATCCAGGCTATCAATAAATTCCCGCATGGTCTTTGAATCCATAACATCCCGCATATTTCCACCTCATTTACTATTTTATCATAAACATTCTGTATTTTCAACTTTTTAATGATTTTTCAAACTTTTTCTCCCATAATGTAATGTATCATTTACATGTAAGATTATCCATACATATCAAGCTGTACCTATTGAATCTCCAGTATTTTTATCTTATCGTTCTCGTTACAAACGGGGATATGTCAGCTTTTCCTGACATATCCCCGTTTATTTTTTTGAGCCATTTTCCCGGAACTTCTCAGATTTCAGGGCTTTGAGCCCCTCTCGTATAGTTGGCATTCCATTTGCTTTAATATATCAGGCGTACGACAAAGTTCAAAATAAGAGAGGAGCCTTATTTATGAAAATCATTGACCTTTCCATTCCCGTTGAGGACGGGCTGCCCAGTGATCCCCCGCCTCAGGTGCCCCATGTGGAATTTCTGCGGCACAAGGATACTGCAAAAATTATGACCACCTATTTCAACGGCGGCATTTCCGTGGACGATCTGCCGGAAGGAAATGGCTGGGCCATTGAGAATGTGCACCTGACCACCCACTCCGGCACCCATCTGGACGCTCCCTACCACTTCTACCCCACCATGAACAACGGTGAGCCCGCCTGGACCATCGACGAAGTGCCTCTGGAGTGGTGCATCGGCAATGGCGTCAAGGTGGATTTCCGGGACAAGCCTGACGGATACAAGATCACCGCGGCCGATTTGGAGGATTACTTCTCCAAAGCAGGCTACACTCCCAAGGAGGGCGACATCGTCCTGCTGCAGACCGGCGCGGACCAGCACTGGGGCACTGCAAAGTATCTGACCGCCGGAGCCGGCATGAGCGCCGAGGCCACCGAGTGGCTCATCGACCACGGCGTGAAGGTCATGGGCACTGACGGCTGGAGCTGGGACGTGCCTCTGCCCATCGAGGCGGAGGAGTTTGCCAAGAGCGGCGATACCTCCATTATTTGGGAAGCGCATAGAGTGGGCCGCCGCAAAGCATACTGCCACCTGGAGAAGCTGACCAATCTGGACCAGCTGCCCTTTACCGGCTACCAGGTCCACTGTCTTCCTGTCAACGTCAAGGGCGCCAGCGCCGGCTGGTGTCGTGCCGTGGCCATTCTGAATCCGTAATGCGAGGTGAACCCCAATGAGTGCTAACGCAATTTTCATTATTATCTTTGTAATTTTCTGCGGCATCCTCATCGGTGCCGGTCTGTTCAGCAAGCGCTGGGTCAAGGAGTCCGACGACTTCGTTCTGGCCGGCCGTGAGATCTCCACGCTCATCAATACGGTAGGCGTGTGCGCCATCGGATTTGCCGGTACCACCGTTACGCTGGCCCCCGGCTTTACCGTCCAGTACGGTCTGTTCGGCGGTATGGCCTGGAGCGTGGTATACTCCATGTGCGGCCTGCTGCTGTTCGGCCTGCTCTACTCCAACTTTATCCGCCGCAGCGGCGCCCAGACCCTGCCTGAGTTTCTGGAAATGCGCTATGACGGCGCCACCCGCTCCGTTGTGGCCATCACTTCCGTGATCGGCATGTGCGGCATCATGGCCAACAACGTTGTCTCCAGCGTTGACAACATCGCCGCCTTCACCGGCTGGAACCGTACTCTCATCACCGCCATTATCTTCCTGGTCATCATTGTCTTTACCTTTATCTCCGGCCTGTGGGCCACCACCATCACCGACCTGTTCCAGATCACCATCGGTGTTGTGGTTGTTCCCACCGTGTTCTTCCTTCTGGCCAACCGCTTTGGCTGGACCGATGTAATTCTGGCCAACTGGGCTCCCGGCGCCTTTGCCAACGACGGCTTTGTCGGCTCCATGCCCGGCATGGCCTTCACCTATCCCTCTCTGTTCAACTTTATCATCTGTTTCGCCGCAGCTCTGGTGTGGGGCAACAACTACTACTGGATGAAGGTCGCCAACTGCCGCAGTGAGAAGGTGGCCCGCAAGTCCTTTGTCTCCGCTGCCTTTATCCTGCTGATCGTGTTTATGATCCCCCTGTGCCTCATTGGCGGCTACATGGGCGCCTTCCACTCCGACGCTCTGACCCTGAACGGCGGCGCCGTTCCTCCCACCGGCACCTATGGCTTTATCGCCACCACCTTTATCCCCCTGTTTGGCTCTCTGGTGGTGATCAGCGCGGTGGCCGCTTCCATCTCCACCGCCTCCACTTCCGCTCTGGGCGCCTCCGCCGTAGCCAACCGCGACATCTACCAGCGCATCATCAACCCCAACGCCAACGCCAAGAAGAGCCTGGCCATGTCCAAGGTCATCATGCTCCTGGTGGGCATCGTCACCTTCGTGTTCTGCCAGTTCCCCGGCGGCCCCACCTACCTCTTCGCATTTGCAAACTGCTGGCTGGTTCCCCCCGCTGTTCTGCTGGGTCTGGGCGCCATCTGGCCCCGCTTCAACTCCAAGGGTGCGCTGGGCGGCGCTCTCTGCGGCATGATCACTATGGCTGTGTTCACCGTTCTGCAGCTGCTGGGCATCTTTGATGTGGGCCGCTATGTCTATCTGGCTACCCTGGGCCTGGTGGTCACCTTTGTGGCCGCTGTGCTCTTCTCCCTCATGGGCACCCCCAAGTACTATGGCCAGAAGGGCTGGGAGCGGGTCCCCACCGCCTCCAACCGCACCACCGTTTCCCTGGGCCAGCTGGAGCTGCGTATCCTGGAGATGCTGCGGGTGGGCCACTGCTACATGGCTGACCTGACCGACGCTCTGGGTGTGGACTCCAAGACTTCCGGCCAGGCTGTGGAGAAGCTGGACCAGGGCGGCTACCTGGTGCGCGCCGGTCTGCGCGGCTCCAAGTTCTATACCTTCTCCATCACCGAAAAGGGTCTGTCCACCCTGCCCGCCCTCTCTTCCCAGGAGGTAAACATGGCGAAGGACGGCCTGTCCCCCATGTATCTGCAGCTCCTCCAGATCGTTCAGAACTCCCCCGAAAAGCAGGCGGAATTCGTGCAAAAGAACCACATCAAGTCCATGCACATGGCCGCCATTTCTTCTCACCTGACCCGCCGCGGTTATCTGATGGAAAAGGGCATCTTCAAGCGCAAGCTGGCCATTACGACCAAGGGTGCCGCCGTCCTGAAGAAGTACGCATAATCACTCAGAGAGGTACAGGATATGAATAAAACCATCATCACCGTGGCCACCACCGGCGCCTGGCCCACCAAGGAAAACAACCCCAACGTGCCCATGACCCCCGCTGAGATTGCCGAGGACGTGTACGCCTGCTGGAAGGCCGGCGCTGCCGTTGCCCACCTGCACATGCGCGACGACCAGGGCAAGGGCACCATGGATAAGGAGAAGTTCCGCGAGACCGTGGAACTTCTCCGCTCCAACCACCCCGACTGCGACATCATCCTGAACATGACCACCTCCGGCGACCTGAACGCCACCGATGAGACCCGCCAGATCCACCTGAAGGAGCTGCGCCCCGAGATGGGCTCCTACGACTGCGGCTCCATGAACTGGCTGCACACCTCCCTCTTCCTCAATCCCCCCGCCTTCCTGGAGGAACTGGGCAAGAACATGCAGGAGTGGGGCGTCAAGCCCGAGATCGAGGCCTTTGACCCCGGCATGATTGCCAACGCCCAGTACTACCTGAAGAAGGGCGTCCTCAAGGGGCCCCTGCACTTCCAGTTCTGCATGGGCTGCGCCAACGGCATCCCCGGCACCATGAAGAACCTGATCTTCATGAAGGAGACCATGGAGTCCCTCTGCCCCGGTTCCACCTGGAGCTGCTTCGGCGTGGGTCACTCCGCCATGACCATGCTGTACGGCGCCGTGGCCCTGGGCGGCCACATCCGTGTGGGCATGGAGGACAACGTCATGTACGCCAAGGGCCAGCTGGCTCAGAGCAACGTCCAGTTCGTGGACCGCGCCCGCCGCGTCATCGAGGAGTTCGGCAAGCAGGTTGCCACGCCCGCCGAGGCCCGCGAGATCCTCAGCCTAAAATAATCTCTATCCTGTGAAACAGCCGCGGCAGCAATGCTGCCGCGGCTGTTTCGTTGCTTTTTGATCCAATATTTTACAGGCCTTGCCCAGCGTTTTCTGTGCGACAAAATTTCGCCTCACAAATTGTGTAAACCGAACAGTATCTATATTAAACCAAAATTTACTTGCATTGCTTTGTCAATTTTTTAACCATCTTTTCATTGATTATGCACAAAACAGGACACTTACCTTTTGGTCACTATTTACTCATTGGTTAGTAACTCACCAACTTGTGGGGATTGCACAAAAGCTTTCAAATCGTTAAAGTATAGCTGCAACAAGGAATGGACTTGCCGGCACTTGTCCTGATCCAAACCATTTAGAGATGAGGGAAAATGAATGGCGAAACAAAACCTCCGCGACGGCAATAAGAATTCCGTCGTCAACTTTGGCGCAGGCTGGGTCGTGATCCTTTACTGCCTGCTGATGTTTTTCCTATATGTAGGTATGTGTAACGACGGTGCGAACATCACCGCCCCCAATGTGGAGTATCGCCTGGGGCTGGAGTCTGGTACCATCATGACTATGAACTCCGTAGCCGGTATCGTGGGCGTATTCTTCTTCATCGTGGTGGGCCAGATCAACCGTAGGATCGGCGCCCGCATCACCTCCGGCGTGTGCTGCATCATCTCCGGCATCGCTTACATCCTGGCCTGCAACGCTCCCAGCGTGGTGATCTACACCATCGCCATGTGCTTTGTGTTCGGCAGCATCATGTCCGCCGGCTATGTGGCGGGCGGCACACTGGTAGCCACCTGGTTTCCCAAGAAGAAGGGTGTGGTCATGGGCTACACCACCATGGGCCACAACTTCGCTTCTGCCTTTTATGTGCAGCTGGTGGCTCTGCTCATCGCTCCTGTGGTGGCCGGCACTGAGAACATCGGCACCAACTTCACCACCGGCATCATCCCCATCGGTATCGCCGCAATCGTCCTGGGCGTGCTGGGTATGCTCTTCATCCGCAACACCCCTCAGGAGCGGGGCATCAACCCCGATAATGTGTCCGACGAGGTATACAGAGCCGAGTATGATACCGCCGACGAAGTGGAAGGCGATGGCGGTTGGACCACCGGCAAGCTGCTCAAGACCAAGGAACTGTGGCTGGCCGCCATCACCACCGGCTTCTTTCAGATCTGCTCTGTGGGTGTTATGAGCCAACTGGTAGTGCGCAACACCCAGCTGGGCTTCCAGCAGCAGGAGGCCATGAACATCATGACTATCCTGGCGCTGGGCGGCGTGGTCGGCTCCTGGCTCATTGGTATCATCGACGACAAGATCGGCACCAAGAAGACCATGGTGGGCTTCGGTATTTGGTACGCCATCGCCCTGCTGTGCAACTTCGGCGCTGTCGACAGTTCCTCCCCCCTGGTATACGTCTCCCTGTTCATGATCGCCATGGGCATCGGCGGTTCCGCTAACTTCACCACTTCCCTGCCCGCCTCCATCTTCGGCCGCCACGGCTTTGATAAGGTCAACAGCGTGATCTTCCCCATCCAGGGCGCCATCACCGCCCTGTGCTTCCTGGTCAACGGCGCTGTGCAGCTGATGACCGGCGGCCAGATCAAGATGGCCTACCTGGTGTTCGCCGGCGTGGCTCTGGTCAACGTGGTGCTGGTGTTGCTGGTCAACGAGCATCGCTTCAACCGGGACTGGAAAGCCGCCCACCCCGGCAAGTAAGTTTACCCCCTCTTGGGCGCGCCGCAGATGGTGCGGCGCGCCCCTTTGCCTTCTAATCATACCAAAAAGCCCCGGCCATATGGCCGGGGCTTTTTGGGTGTGTGTTGTGTGTGTTGCAAAGGTGTTGGAGAGGGATAAGAGAGGAATTGGTTTGGGAGGATGGTCTCGCTTGTGATTCATCTCTGAATCTGTCTGTATCATACCTTGTAAATAAGGCCAAATCGTGTATTCATTGTGAATAAACTGTTAATTTCAATTCCCATGTTTTTCTCTCACCCGTTCATCGGTTCTCTCACCCGTTTTTGGCTTGACAGCCGTATGGTTTGGTGCTATAGTTTTGTCGTTAAAATGGCAACGATGGAGAAGAAACCGCACAGCGGCGGACAGAGAGGGGCCTGTTTGGTGGAAGGGCACCACGATACGCGGCGGCTGTACCACTCCTGAGCCGCCCGGGACGACCGGGCCGGGACTTTCCCGTTACAGAAAGTCACAAGCGGCAAGCGATCACGTTTCGTCTGCTCGCGACGCGCGGCTTCCCTCCGACTCGGGCTGGTGTCCGGGCCTTACGGCCCTCCCCTCGCCCTTGCTCCGGTCCATCCGCGCTGCTCGCGACGGCTCAAACGCTACTTGCAAGCAGGGTGGAACCGTGGGACGTTTTTGCGCCTCACCCCTGACCAATCAGGGGTGAGGCGTTTTCTTTACCCTCCGCCCCAATTTACAAGGAGGTCTTATTTATGTCCGAAGAAGTCAAGAACGAATTTACCTTTGAAAACCCTGAATACCGCCAGACCTACTGGCACACCTGCTCCCATGTGATGGCTCAGGCCGTCAAGCGCCTGTGGCCCGAGGTGAAGCTGGCCATCGGCCCCGCTATTGAGGAGGGCTTCTACTACGATATGGACGCCCCCTTCTCCTTTACCCCCGAGCATCTGGAGCAGATCGAGGGCGAGATGCGAAAGATCTGCAAGGAGAAGCTGAAGCTGGAGCGGTTTGAGCTGCCCCGTGCCGAGGCCCTCAAGCTGATGGAGGAGAAGGGTGAGCCCTTTAAGGTGGAGCTCATCCGCGACCTGCCCGAGGAGGCGGTGATCTCCTTCTACAAGCAGGGCGAGTTCACCGACCTGTGCGCCGGCCCCCACCTGGACTCCACCGGCCGCATCAAGGGCAACGCCATCAAGCTCACCGCCTGCAACTCCGCCTACTGGCGGGGCGACTCCAACCGGGAGACCCTCCAGCGCATCTACGGCATCGCCTTCCCCAAGAAGGACGAACTGGACGCCTGGCTGAAGCAGCGTGAGGACGCCCTTAAGCGTGACCACAACAAGCTGGGTCGGGAGCTGGGCTACTTCACCACCGTGGACGTGATCGGCCAGGGCCTGCCCATCATCCTGCCCAAGGGCGCCCGCACCATCCAGACCCTGCAGCGCTGGGTGGAGGACGAGGAGCAGAAGCGGGGCTATCTGCTGACCAAGACCCCCTACATGGCCAAACGGGAGCTGTACAAGATCTCCGGCCACTGGGATCACTATCTGGACGGTATGTTCGTGCTGGGCGATCCCCAGGATGAGGAGAAGGAGTGCTTTGCTCTCCGTCCCATGACCTGCCCCTTCCAGTACCAGGTGTTCCTGAACCGGGGCCGCAGCTACCGGGACCTGCCCATGCGCCTGGGCGAAACCTCTACCCTCTTCCGCAACGAGGACTCCGGCGAGATGCACGGCCTGATCCGTGTCCGCCAGTTCACCATCTCCGAGGGCCACCTGATCCTCCGTCCTGAGCAGCTGGAGCAGGAGTTCAAGGGCTGTCTGGACCTGGCCAAGTACTGCCTGGGCACCGTGGGCCTGCTGGACAAGTGTACCTTCCGCTTCTCCCAGTGGGACCCCGCCAACCCCAACAACAAGTACGAGGGTACCGCCGAGCAGTGGGAGACCGCTCAGAAGGTCATGGGCCAGATCCTGGACGACCTGGGTGTGGAGTACACCATCGGCATCGACGAGGCCGCCTTCTACGGCCCCAAGCTGGACATTCAGTATAAGAACGTGTTCGGCAAGGAGGACACTCTGGTCACCATCCAGATCGATATGCTGCTGGCCAAGCAGTTCGGCATGGAGTATGTGGACGCCGACGGTCAGAAAAAGACCCCCTATATCATCCACCGCACCTCCCTGGGCTGCTACGAGCGCACCCTGGCCTACCTGCTGGAGGAGTACGCCGGCGCCCTGCCCACCTGGATGTCCCCCGAGCAGATCCGTATCCTGCCCATCACCGACCGCGCTGCCGAGTACAGCTATGAGCTGAAGAACAAGCTGTCCGCTCAGGGCTACCGCGTGGAGGTGGACGAGCGCAACGAGAAGATCGGCAAGAAGATCCGGGAGGCCCAGCTGGAGAAGGTTCCCTATATGCTGGTCATCGGCGACAAGGAAGTGGAGAGCGGCGAGGTGGCCGTCCGCAACCGCAAGGGCGAGCAGACCGTCATGGCCTTCGACGCTTTTGTGGAGAAGCTGAAGGACGAGGTGGACTCCAAGTCCATTGAACAGAAGATTTGATTTTTCAGAGAGCGCTCTGCATGATGCAGGGCGCTCTTTTTGTCACCCTTTCTCTCCGGCGGGCATAGCATACTGCGAGCAGACGCTCAATACACTTGAAGGAGCATACGCTATTATGGGAATGCCCGTTATCACCTCCAGCAACACCACCCGCACCCAGGCCATCACCGATATCATCGAGTCTGTGGCTCTTCAGGAGACCGCTCTGTCCCACATCCTCAATGCCGAGGGTGAGAAGATCCAGAAGATGGTCGCCCTGGAGGACGTTACCCCCGAGGTGCTGCTTGCCACCAACAAGTCGGTGGAGTCCATGGTCAACGCTGTGTCCCGGCTGGAGATGATCCTCCACTCCAAGCTGTCTGCCTTCGAGGGCTGCCTGTGCAAGCCCGCCGAAGAGGCTGCCCAGGAGTAAGCAAATCACCGCGGGCGGGGCTCCCCCATGGAGCCCCGCCTTTTTGGAACCAAACGGGGACACGCCGCATAGAATAGCAGTACACATGAGATACTCTCATATTCTTTCTCGGGAGGACCTGCTATGGCGATCAATTTTGGCCTTGCCAATGACTATAATGTATTCGTATTCGGCAATCTGAGCCTGAGCAACACCGACGCGGAGGGCCGGGTGGCCGTGGGCGGCAACGCCGTGCTGAGCAACTACGGCGTGGGCGCAGGCATCACCCCCCTGCCTCCGGCTGGCACCGATCCATCCTTTGTGGTGGGCGGCGCTGTCAACGTGTCCGGCGGCTCCAACGCCAGCGGAAACACCGTCATCAGCCCCACCAGCACGGTGATCAACTACACCATGGGCAATCCCAACGGCGCTCTGACCACCGGCACGCCCATTGACTTTGTCGAGGCGGAGCGCTATCTGAAATGTGCTTCCCTGTTCTGGAGCAGTCTGGATGCCAACGGTACCGGCACCGTTGTATTCGGCCAGCTCAACCTCACCGGCACCGATGAGACCCTGAACATCTTCCGGCTGGACAGCGCCAACCTGTACGGCTCCGGTCTGTCCCTCGACCAGCTCAACGGCATCAACATCATCGCTCCCATCAATTCCACCATCCTCATCAACGTGGAGGGGGCCAACATTCTGTACGGCAGTTACCAGATCTTCCGCAACGGTACCGCCGCTACCAGGGAAAATGCCCGGAAGATCCTGTGGAACTTCCCCGAGGCCCTGACCTGGTCCAACAGCACCACCGCCATCTACGGCTCCGTCCTGGCTCCCTTCGCCGCTGCGGCCACCACTTTCAGCCAGATCAACGGCAACATCATCTTTGACAGCTACGCCGGCAACGCGGAAAGCCACAACGAGCTGTTTGAGGGCGAGCTGTCCGAGCCCACCGGCTGTCTGCTGACCACCAGCACCACCACCTCCAGCAGCACTTCCACCACAACCACAACTACGACCACAACTACGACCACGACTACCACTACCAGTACGACCACGACCACCAGCACCACAAGCAGCACCACCAGTACCACGACCAGCACTACGACCACCACTACGACCACCACTACGACCACCACTTCCACCACCAGCACCACCTCCACCACCACGGCGGTCCCGCAGCCCCGGAGCCAGGCCATCACCGACCTGTTTGAGTCGGTGGCCCTCCAGCAGGCCGCCCTGTCCCACATCCTCAACGCGGAGGGGGAGAAACTGCAGAAGATCCTGTCTCTTGAGGATCTCAGAACCGACACCATTCTGCAGGCCAACCAGTCTGTGGAGTCCATGGTGGACGCGGTTTCCAGTCTGGAACTTATTCTGAAGCAGAAGCTGGAACTCTTTGACGACTGTCTCTGTGACAGCGATATGCCTTAAACCCAACCGTGGCGCGGCAAAAGATTCTGCCGCGCCACGGTTTTCCATCCGGACAAGGAGGTATTTGGTATGAAGGTGGCTCTGTTGACCATGTTTTCCGGCCTGTCCCCCACCTACTCCCTGGTGAATGTGGCGGCGGACCAGATCCGGATGCTGCTGGAGGCCGGGGTGTCCGTGAAGATGCTGGTCAGTGAAACCTGCCCCGACCAGGATCGGACCGGTATTTTTGCGGATGAGCGGCTGGAGTGGGTCAAGATCACAAATGCCCTCCACGGGAGGGCCATCCAGTGGCACGACTACTCCTCCCCCACCGGACAGGTTCACGATACCTTCTTTGAGGAGGCCGACCACATCGCCAGTGATTTTGTGACCCATTTAAAAGATGTGGATGTGTGCATCCTCCATGATATTCTCTACCAGGGCTGGCACCTGGTCCACAACATCGCCATCCGCAAGGCCCAGCAGGAGCTGCCCCACCTGCGTTTTCTGGCCTTCACCCACTCCTTTCCGGCGGCCCGGCCTCAGACGATGGAATATCCCTTCTCTGCCCGGTTTACCGACCTGCCCCGGACCAAATTTGTCTACCCCACCCGCTCGGGCATCCCGGCCCTGGCCCGGCAGTACGACGTGCCGGAGGGGCGGTGCGCCGTGGTCTACAACACCTTGCCCCTCATTCCCTCCATGAGCGAGGCGGCACAGGAGGTGGCCCGGCACATGGATCTGATCCGGCCGGAGCTGCTGGCAGTCTACCCGGCCCGGCTCACCACCGGCAAGCGGCTGGAGAAGGTGGCCGCCCTGGCGGGCGCCATCCGCACCGCCACAGAGCAGGACATCAAGGTCATCTTCTGCGACTTCCCCAGCGCCGATATCCCGCCCAGGGTCTACAAGGCCATGATCCGCACCGAGGGCAAAAAGTTCGGTCTGCGGGACGAGGACCTGCTCTTCACCTCGGACATCGGCTTTCCTGACGGCTTTCCCCGGCAGGGGGTGTTTGAGCTGTTCCAGCTGTCCAACCTGTTCATCTGCCCCTCCTACTCCGAGTCCTTTGGCCTCACCGTGCTGGAGGCCACCAGCCGGGGCAATTTCCTGGTGCTCAACCAGGCCGTCCCCGCCCTGAAGGAACTGGGGGAGCGTCTGGGGGCCTACTTCATGCGGTGGGACGCCCGGAACTTCGGCTTTGACACCCACGAGAGCTACTCCCCTTCCGAGCAGGCCTACTATGAGGAGCATGGGCGGGCCATCGTCAATCTGATGCGGGAGGACCGGAGCCTGAACGCCAAGACCATTGTGCGCAATCAGTACAATGACGCATGGATCTACCGCAATCAGCTGCTGCCCCTGCTGGAGGGATAAAAGGAGCCTCGGCGCAATACGCCCAGGCTCCTTCATATCAAAGTTCCAGTCCCACAAAAAAGTCACAGTATTCCGCCTGAAAAATCTCTTTCAGCGCCACCAGTTCGCTTACCTTGATATTCATACGGTTGGTTTCCAGCTTGGCATAGGTGCTTTTGGATATATTCAGACCCATCAGCTGAAGCTTTGCCACGACCTGATCCTGAGTCATGCCCGCTCCCCGCCGCAGTATTTGAATATTGTGTCCGATATCCAGATCTGGTCGAATTTTCTGCATAGCTCCACCCATAATTCGTAATAAAGAATTTATGAGTGGAGTTTATCCATTTCTTATGATATAATGTTTCGCAATAACGAATTTAAGTATGGTAAATTATCATGATGAAGTGGCCAATGTGGATTAGGGTTTTAATTGGAATTGGGGCTGTTCTACTTTTTTTGGCCCTATCTTTTCTGTTGCATCCTGTTCTGGGGGACTATAGCCAATTTTTGGTTCTTCCGGGTGTAGCTATTTTTACCTATCTGAACCCAGAGCTGATACGGGGTGATTGATCCGCAAATTTAGTTCCTATTGTAGGGGCGACCCTTGCGGTCGCCCGCCCAGTATATAAAAAGAGCCCCGACGAGGCGCTGCTCAATGCAGCGCCCCATCGGGGTTCTCTTTCCTTCTCAATTAGAAATCAGCGTTGCCCACAGTACGGGGATGCAGCTCCGCCCCGGACACGCCGGCGTGTCCGGGGACCCCTTTTGATCCTGCGCGGGCGGAGTGAATCCGCCCTGCGCCAAGGTTTTGCCCCATGGGCAAAACGCTTGTACGGCGCAAGCGCCGCCCCATTTAAAATGGGGCCCCGACGTGGAGCTGCACAAAACAGTACCACATCGGGGCCCTCTTTCCTTTTCAATTAGAAATCAGCGTTGCCCACAGTACGGGGATGCAGCTCCACGTCGCGGATGTTGGACACGCCGGTGAGGTACATGACCATCCGCTCGAAGCCCAGGCCGAAGCCGGCGTGGCGGCAGGAGCCATAGCGCCGCAGGTCCAGGTACCACCAGTAGTCCTCGGGGTTCATGCCCAACTCCTTGATGCGGCTCTCCAGCAGCTCCAGACGCTCCTCACGCTGGGAACCACCGATGATCTCACCGATGCCGGGCACCAGGCAGTCGGCAGCGGCCACGGTCTTGCCGTCATCGTTGAGGCGCATATAGAAGGCCTTGATGTCCTTGGGGTAGTCGGTGACGAACACGGGGCGCTTGAAGATCTGCTCGGTGAGGTAGCGCTCGTGCTCGGTCTGGAGATCGCAGCCCCACTCCACCTTGTAGTCGAACTTGTCGTTGTTCTGCTTGAGCAGCTCCACCGCCTCGGTGTAGGTAACGCGGCCGAAGTCGGAGTTGGCCACGTGCTCCAGCCGCTCCTTCAGGCCCTTGTCCACAAAGGAGGAGAAGAAGTTCATCTCGTCGGAGCACTTGGCCATGACGGTGTTGATGATATACTTGATCATGGCCTCGGCAGTGTCCATATAGTCGTTCAGGTCGGCAAAGGCCATCTCAGGCTCGATCATCCAGAACTCAGCGGCGTGGCGCTGGGTGTTGGAGTTCTCGGCGCGGAAGGTGGGACCGAAGGTGTACACGTTGCCGAAAGCCATGGCGAAGTTCTCGGCGTTGAGCTGGCCGGACACGGTGAGGCTGGCCTTCTTGCCGAAGAAGTCCTTGGAGTAATCCACCTGGCCATCCTCGGTCTTGGGCACGTCGTTCAGGTCCAGAGTGGTGACCTGGAACATCTCGCCTGCACCCTCACAGTCGGAGGCGGTGATCAGCGGGGTCTGGGCGTACACAAAGCCCCGGTCCTGGAAGAAGCAGTGGATGGCGTGGGCGGCCACGGAGCGCACCCGGAAGGTGGCGGAGAACAGGTTGGTGCGGGGCCGCAGGTGCTGGATGGTACGCAGGTACTCCACGCTGTGGCGCTTCTTCTGCAGGGGGTAGTCGGGGGTGGAGATGCCCTCCACCAGGATCTTGGAAGCCTTGATCTCCAGGGGCTGCTTGGCCTCGGGGGTCAGGACCACGGTGCCGGTAACGACGAGGGCGGCGCCCACATTCTGACCGGCGATCTCCTTATAGTTGTCCAGCACATTGGCGTCCAGGACCACCTGCAGATTCTTGAAGCAGGAGCCGTCGTTCAGCTCCACAAAGCCGAAGCTCTTCATATCACGAATGGTACGGGCCCAGCCGCAGACGGTGATCTCTTTGCCGCCGAACTGCTCCTGGTCCGCAAAAATCTGTGCGATTTTGGTGCGTTCCATTTCCATTTCCCTCGATTCGTAAAAATTGGTCTCAGTGGGGGGATTGCTCCAACTTGCTGAAAAACCTCCGGACTCAGATCTCGGAGGGAAAGATAGTGTGAAAGAAAACCGTCAGGGTTGTCTTTCGCGTCCAGTCAACAACTGATGGAACCTTTACAAAGGTTCCATCAGTTCACTCAGCTTGTGGAACAAAAATGTTCAACAAGCTGAGTATATCATTTTTCTTCGATTTTGCAAGGGGTTGCGGGCAATTCTCCCGCCAGAAGGTCCCCGAAAATCAGCTTTTCCCGCTCCGCGGCGCCCACGGACCGGTCCCGGAACTGGTAGAGCACCCAGCCCAGCACCGCCAGAGCCGCCGCCAGGCCGTACTCCAGGCCGCTGAGGGCGCCGGGACTCATGGGCAGCAGGATGTTGCCCGCCAGGAAGGCCGAGGCCAGTACACCAAACACCGCCGTCACCTTCCCGCCGGGCATGGACACCGGCCGGCGAAGACCGGAGCGGGTTTTCCGCAGCCACAGCACCGCCGCGAAGGACATGACCCACATGACAATGGTGGTCAGGGAGGCCACGTTGATGAAGGGGATGAAGAACAGCTTGCCGGTAAAGGGGGTAAGCACCACAAAGGCGGCGGTAAAGCAGATGCACCGCACCGGCGTGCCATACTTGGGGTGGAGGACGGCAAACTTCCGGGACACCAGGGCAAAGCGGGACAGGCCGTAGAGCATCTGGGCGGAGGAGTAGAGGGTGGAGTTCATCACCCCCACCGCCCCCACAAAGGCGGTGACCAGGAAGAGAAGCCGCACCCAGGGCAGGCCGGTGATGGACACCAGCACATCGGCAAAGGGGGCGGTGCGGCCCACCGCATCAGTCCAGGGCATACAGCCCGCCACAGCGGTGGACACCAGGCACAAAATGCCGGTGACCAGGATCAGACAGGTGATGAGGGCGGCCCCCGCCTTCCGGGCGGCGGGGCCGGTGGCGTCGGCGGCGGCCTTGGACACCGTCTCCCATCCGGCCACCGAGAACACCAGCAGGGAGAGCAGAGAGGCCGAACCGGCAAAGTCAAACTCCATGCCTCCGTCCGAGGCATACACCGCCGGGTCGAAGTAGGCAAAGCACACCGCCAGACCAATGGCGCACATGACCAGCAGCACCACCGTGGCGATCTTGGCCAGGGAAGCACACACGTTGGCCCCCTTGATCTGCACCCACAGGATGGCCCCCGCCAGCAGCAGCTGGAGGACCAGGTTGGGCAGGGTCACCGGGAAGTCCCCCACATGGTAGAGAACGGCAGTCTCCTTCAGAACAGGGAACAGCTCGTCCAGCAGGGAGATAGCGGCCAGATCCACCCAACAAAATACGATGGTGTTCATGAGGATGCCCGCCCAGCCCACGGCGAAGCCCCCTCTGGGCCCAAAGGCGGCGTAGGAGTACACCACCTCGCCTCCCGGCAGGGGGAACATGGGGATGGCCTCCATGTAGGCGAAGGCAAAGGGCAGCTCAATGATGATGCACAAAATAAAGGCCACCGCCAGATTTAGTGGTCCGCCCGCTGTGTCCAGCCAGGTACCGGTGAGCAACAGCCAGCTGGTACCCAGCATACAGCCGATGCCCATGGCCACCAGCCCAAAAAAGCTGATCTTGCTGCCTTCTTGGCTTGCCATATCCATCCCGCCTTTATATCAGATACTGCTATTATACCGGCCCACAGAAAAAGCCGCAACCCCGACGTATCGGGGCCGCGGCTTTCTGTTTCATTAAGAATAGAGGGGGATCAAAAAGGTCCAGGGGGCAGTGACAGTGGCCATGGTCAGGGCAATGATATGCCGCTGCCGCCCGTCCAGCAGGGCGCAGGACCTCATGGCCCTTTTGTCCAGGAAGTAGATGCACACACCGGCAACGGCTACCCCGGCCAGAGTGTACAGGAAGCCAGGCAGGGTGCGGAAGGGATTGAGGAAGGCGGTGGAAAGCACCTGGTCCACCCAGCTGCCCACAGGGTCCGGCAGCAGGGAGAGGTACCAGAAACCAAACAGAAACACAGCCCCGATAAAATCGGCCAGAAAACCCAGCAGCCCAAACTTCCACCACAGCTGTTTCAGCACCGCCTTCTTCTCGGTGTGCTTCAAAAGCACCAATGTGATGAGCAGCACCAGGCAGTCAATGATCAGATTCCCCGGCAGGGTGATGAGCCACACCTGGGGGAAGAAATACAGAATCCAGATAGGCAGCAGGACATTGTACAGCTTTACTTCCCGTTTCATGGCATCCCCTTTCTTTCCCTGCAGAATGCCCAGCCAATCAGCCAGCCCAGGAAGAGGGCGCTGCCGATTATAGCCCACAGTGCCACCTCCAGCTGCCACAAAAAGTGGTCCCGTACCCATGCAACCACGCTTCCCGTCAAAGGGATAAGCAGAAGGCCCAGAGGGAACAGCCGCAGCACCTGGAGCCGCTGCCTGGTCAGCCTCCCGATGAGCAGAGTGAGGGCCAGCGTACCTGCCAGCGTGCCCCAGAAGATCAAAAAGAGTTCCATCTCTTAAATGCGCTCCTTTCTCCGCCAGAGCCGCCATCCCGCCAGCCAGCCCAGGAGGATGGCAGCGCCCACGGCGCCCGAGTACAGCACGCCCAGTTCCCAGAATACCCAGGGTCCATGGTTCGTCAGATACAGATTCAGCGCGATGGTCAAGGGAATGGTCAGAAGTACCAGGGGCAGCAGCCGAAGGGGCCGGAGCCGCTGCCGGGTCAGGCGGTACACCAACAGGGTAAGAGCCATTGTCCCCAGCAGCGCCCCCAGGACAGGGGCGCCCCACCATATCAGCAGATAGAACCGTTCCATTTAATTCTCCTTCTTTTTTCTGGGCCAGGCTCCCGCCGCCACCCCCAGCAGGCCGGAACCGAAGGCGATGGCGCACAGGAGAATGAGTATAGTGTCGTTATAGAGCAGGAAGACAGCAGGCAGCACCCCCACCGCGCACAGCACCGGATAGAGAGGGCAAAAGCCGTGGCGCTCCCCCAGGAACATACCGGCGGCCATACAGCCGATGGGCAGCAGCACTTCTACATAGATGGCGCCGCCGAGCAGGCCTATGCCGCCTCCCCCCAGCAGCCGGAGCAGCCAGGGCAGCCCCAGGCAAATGAGCAGGATCATCGGAATGGAGGGCAGTGTCTCCTTCCACTTCCACTGAGAGGGCTTTGGAATGAGTCCCAGCTTTTTTCGGATGACCTCCATCTCACTGTGCCAGATGGTCCAACGCACCAGCCAGATCATGCAGTATACCAGAGTCAGCGGCACCAGACAGGCGGGCACCTCCCGCAGGCCAAAGTTGAGGGTCACCCATACCCCCACGGTGGCCTCCATCAGCAGGAAATGGAGGATGGTCCGTACCGCCAGGGCCCGCCCATGCCCGGCAAAGGGTAGGGTAGAGATGCCTGCCTCCGCCCCAAAGAGGGCAAAGAGAACAAAGGACAGGGTCACCCCCAGCGTCTCCCACCGGTAGGGAACGCCGCAGTTGGGAAAATAAAAGCCCCGGAAATCGGAGGGACCGAACAGGCTGAAACAGCCCATCAGATAGCCCAGCAGCAGATGGATGGCCACCCCCACCGCCGCCCCGACCAGTGCCCGGCGCAGGGCCTGTCTTCGATCGTCAAACAGCATGGTCCTTCCCTCCTTCACAGCCCCAAAGCCTCCTTGATTTTCTTCACGTACCGCCGGGAGACATAGCATACCGTCTCCTCTACCAAGGTGATGCGGATGGTGCCGGTGAGGCCCAGGTCCATGGCGGTGATCTTACGCAGGTTCACGATCTCCGAGTGAGAGATGCGCACAAAGGTATGCCGGTCCAGCTTGGCTTCCAGCTCATAGAGCCGCTCCCGCAGGTCAAATACTCCCTGGGTGGTCTGAACCTTCACCCCCTTCTCCTCCCCGTAGCAGCGGAGGATGGCGTCCGCTTTCAGCGGCACGGCGGTGTCCCCCCGCCAGCCGGTGAGGATGCCCCCTCCCTCCAACCGGGCCGCCAGGGCTTTCACCTCGTCAGTGAGGGCAGGAGCCGTGATCGTGATCTCCGGCCCGTCCCGTTCCGGATCAATGATAACCGTTACCTTCATGCTCCCGCCTCCTTTCAACCCCACTATAGCGAAAAGGGGGCCGTCTGTCCATGATTTTTGGACAGACGGCCCCGCTGTGAGGACGGTCGGTTCAGGCAAGGGCCTGAATCTGGGCATTGAGGGAATCAATGTCAGCCTGCCCCACCGGGTCAGGGATGGGGGCAGGCTCCGGGTTGGCCATTTAACTGCCACACCCCGTTAAACTAAATACGCCGAGCAATAATGCACTGGAAAGAATACGATTCATCATCGTTTTCTACCCCCTTTTCGCCGTTTGGGCAGGTGCATGGCCCGGCGGTTGCCTCCCTTCTTCCGGCGAGGCTTTTCCTCCCTGGGCTTCTCCGGGCACCGCTCCTGCTTGGCTACAGGGGTACCGCCGGGGAGGATAAAGTCCACCTGGCCGCTCACCGGGTCGGCGGCGGCGCACTCCACCTCCAGGGGCATACCGAAGGGATACCGGCCGCTGCCGTTCAGCTCCACCAGAAGCAGATGGGCCTGGTCATACTCCCAGGGCCCGCCGGGCAGGGCCTCCACCGGCAGCAGGCCCTCCACGCCCCCGGCCACCGACACAAAGAGGCCGAACCGGGTGACGCCGGTCACCACACCGGCAAATCTCTCCCCGATATGGCCTGTCATAAACTCAGCCAGGTAGCGCTTCTCGATCTCCCGCTCGGCTTCCTGGGCAGCCAGTTCCCGCTGGGAGGACTGGACGGCGGCCCGCTGCACAGCGGTGGTCAGCCTCTTCTCCCCCTTGTCCAGCGTCCCGTCCAGCAGGGCGGTCAGCACCCGGTGGACCATCAGGTCGGGATAGCGGCGGATGGGGGAGGTGAAGTGGCAGTAATACTCCGCTCCCAGACCAAAGTGGCCCAGGTTATCCTCGTCGTACCGGGCCTTCATCAGGGAGCGCAGCACCATCATGGACACCGCCCCCTCTTCCGGCCTGCCCTTTGCCCAGTCCAGCAGCTTTTGGAGGGAGTGGCTGTCGGTCCCTTTCAGGTCGTAGCCCAGAGGGGCCACCATGGTACGCAGGGCCTCCCCCTTCTCGTCGGAGGGCTTCTCATGGACCCGGTAAACGCAGGGCTTGTGAAGGCGGTTCAGGTGCTCCGCCACGCACTCGTTGGCCGCCAGCATAAAGGACTCGATGAGCTTCTCGCTCTCCCCCTGCTGCCGCAGGGCTACGTCCACCGGCTTGCCCTCACTGTCGCAGATCACATAGCTCTCGCGGGTCTCCAGGTCCAGAGCCCCCCGGTTCCGGCGCAGCTTCTCCAGCTGCCTGGCCAGAGCGGCCATGTCCCGCAGCATGGGCAGGATGTGAGCGTACCGCTCCGCCAGGGCGGGGTCCTCTCCCGCCAGCAGTACATTGCAGTCCTCGTAGGTCATCCGCTCGGTGGAGCAGATCACCGATTTGGCAATGGTGTGGCTCACTACCGCGCCGCTTACGTCCATGGTCAGGATGCAGGACAGAGCCAGCCGGTCCACCTGGGGATTGAGGGAGCAGATGCCGTTGGACAGCTCCACCGGCAGCATGGGCACCACCTGGTCGGCAAAATACACCGAGGTGCCCCGCTCCCAGGCCTCCAGATCCAGAGGGGAGCCGGGGCGCACATAATGGCTCACATCGGCGATATGGACCCCCAGAACCCAGCGGCCCTGGTCGTCCTTCTCCAGACTGACGGCGTCGTCAAAGTCCTTGGATGAGGCCCCGTCGATGGTGATGATGGTCTTGCCCCGCAGGTCCAGCCGTCCCGCCAGGGCAGATGGTTCCACAGCCTGGGGGATGGTCTCTGTCTCTGCCAGCACGGCAGGCGGGAAAGTGCGCACAATGTCATGGGTGTAGAGGATGGCCTCCACAGCGCTCTCCCGCCGGTCGGCAGGGCCGAACCGCTCCCGCAGGGTGCCCATGGGGGCAGTCCTGCTGCCGCCGAAGCTGGTCATGGCCACGGCCGCCCGCTCACCGGGGCGCACGCCCTTCCGCTTGGTGAACACCTGGATGGGGCCGGGCAGGCGTTCGTTGTCCGGGCGGAGCCACAGAGCGTGGTCCTGACGCTCCAGCACGCCGGTGACGGTTTTGTTGGCCCGCTCCAGCACCTGGACTACCTTGGCCACCCTTCGGCCCTCCTGCGGGTCCTCCTCAAGGATGCGGGCCGTTACTTTATCTCCATTCCAGGCGCCGCCATCGGCCCGGGGCGGAATGAAGCAGTCCTCCCCCTCCTCCGGGATCAAAAAGCCGAAGCCTCGGCCGCTGGCCTGGTAGATGCCGGTCAATTCCTTTGTCTCTTTCATAGATCGTTCCTTTCTGATTCTGATATTTCTGGTTTGTATTATACCCCGTTTTGCCCCAGGCGCAACAAAAAACGCCCTTCCGGAACCGGAAGGGCGTTTTTTTGCATACTCAGAGCAGGCAGATCACAAAAGTAATGATCATAAAGCCGATGGCCACCCACTTGGTCATCTTGGCCAGCTTGGCGTCCCAGCTCTTGGCCTTGTTCTTGGCCATAAAGGTGTCGGCAACACCGGCGATGGCGCCGGATAGACCGGCGCTCTTGCCGGACTGGAGCAGCACCACGGCGATGAGGAACAGGCAGGCCGCCACATCGATAATGCTCAGAATCAGCTTGGTGTAATCCACGCTACATCGTCCTTTCGGCCCCGTCAGCGGGGCAATGTGCACTCTATTTGGCGCAGTCCTCCCGCGCCTTCTCTCATACGTAAAATTGATAATAGCACAAAACAGGAACGATTACAAGTGTTTTATTATTTTTTACGGGAAGTTCCAAAGATCCTCCCCTGTATCTTGACTTCCTCCCAGCCCCGGCCTATCATGGAGCCAGAGGCAGAACCAAGAAAAGGAGGCACAGTTTATGGATCCGATTTTCCTGGCTTATCTGGACCCGCCCGGCATGGAATCATCCAGCAGTGGCGAAGCCGAGCTGGCCCGGCTCCTGTCCCACCCTGCGGCCATTGCCATGGTGCTCTCCCCCCTCCTGGTGGCATTCTTTCCGCCCCTCAAGCTCCTGCGGGACCGGCTGAGTCAGCGGTTCCGCCCCAAACTCTCCCGCTACAAGACCCCTCTGCTGGTGCAGTTTCTCATTTTCTTTTCCCAGCTGGCCTTTCTGATCCTCTTCTCGGTGGTGGAATCCTTTTTCCTGGACGGCAGCACCGCCCGCTTCGCGGGCCTGCTGGCTGTGGAGACGGTGGTCTGCTCCGCACTCTGGGTCCTGCTTCGGGCCATGCTCCAGGTCTTTTACCCCACTGAGGAAACCGATCCTGCCAAGGAGCCGGAGGATTCAGAGGACTGGGACAATTCAGACGATCCATAACTCCACAAGGGCCTGCCGCAGATTGCGGCAGGCCCTTGCTCTATCACGCAGGGAGGCACCTCCTGAGTTCAGCCTCCCTTGAGCAGCCGCCGGCTGCCCCAGCAGGTGGCCAGGAAGTAGCCGCCGTATACCGCCACCAGCAGCAGGGCGGTAACGGCGCTGGAGGCCGCCACGTCCACCTTCCCCACCTCGGCAATCACGGCGTTGGCGGCGGTCATGCCCACCACGGCATGGACCAGCGCCAGCGCCAGCGGAAGGAAGAAGGCCAGGAACACCTGGATATCCACCGACCGGCCCCGCATCCGCTCGGACACGCCCAGCCGGGACAGCACCCGGTAGCGCTGGGCGCTGTCGGCAGCCTGACTGAGCTGCTGGAGGGCCAGCACCGCCGCCGAGGCCACCAGGAACACCACCCCCAGATAGAGGCCGATGAAGAGCACCAGCACCTTGGTACCCATCAGCTCCATCCAGGCAGACAGTTTGGTGGTATAGGAGTAGCCCCCGGTATCCTTCAGATCGTCCACTGCCGCCAGAAAAGCGTCCTCCGCCTCCTGAGCGCCCCCGGCATAGTCGGCCAGGAAGTACCAGCGGGACACAGACAGCCCTTCCGTTTCGCCGGACACCAGCCGGATACCCCAGTCCTCCACAAAAGTATCGGCTTTCTCCCTTCCCCAGGCAGCCGCATAGGCGTCGTAGTCCGTCTGGAGCAGATAGGAGTGTCCATCCTCGTCCCGATACATGGGGAAGGTGATCCAGCGGCTGCACTGCTGGTCCGGTTCAAAGCCCTCTGCCGCCAGCAGGGCGGGCAGATCCATGGCCCCTCCATCCTCCTCCGGCCAGACAGACAGTTCCACATCCTGGGGCACGGTCTGGTCCGCCATCTGAGAGACAGTGTTGTTCAGTCCCACAGAGGTAGCAGTAATACCGATGGCCAGCAGCAGCATCAGACAGATCACCGTCATGGAGCGGTAGGTGGTATTGATGTTGGCGTTGAACTGCCGCAGGATGAACATATTTAAGTTTTTATAGTAGAGCTTTTTACTGCTCTGGCACAGACGCAGCAGAAAGCCGGACAGCGCCCGGAAAAACAGCAGAGTACCCAGGCTGCCCAATCCGATCATCACCCAGAACAGTTCGTCCACCCGCAGCAGGCCCCGGGTCAGCAGCATGGTGTAGGCCACAACCAGCAGGGCACAGCCGATGAGAAAGAGCACCACCGAGACGCCCAGACTGCGCACCTTCAGTTCCTGGTTCACCCGCCGGGCCCGCAGCAGGTCGATCAGCTTCCGCCGGGATATGGTAAATGCGTGGCAGAACATCACCAGCAGGAAGATAGCCGCAAAAGCCAGCACCGTCTTACCCAGCGCGGGGAGAGAGATGGAAAACGCAAAAAAAGTCATGGGCACGGCAAAGAGTCCGGCGGTAAAGAGGGACAGCGCCTGAGAGAGCACCACGCCCAGCGCCAGCCCAACCGCCAGAGCCGTCAGGGCAATGACGGCGGTCTCCGCCAGCAGCAGCCGGGCCACCTGCCAGCGCTCCATGCCCAGCATCAGATAGGTGCCCAGCTCCCGGGACCGGCGGCGGACCAGAAAGCCGGAGGCGTACAGGATGAGGAAGGCCAGTACCACCCACACAAAAACCGACAGCATACCGATGAGCTGCTGGATGGCTCCCACGATGTTGGCCCGGGGATGCTGGGCCAGATAGCGGATCACAGTCTGAGTCTCCAGGGCGTTGAACACATAGAAGAGACACACGCCGAAGGCTACGGTCAGGAAGTATACCCCGTAGTCCCGGAAGCTGCGCCCTACATTTTTGACCGCCAGCTTATAGAACATTGCTCTGGTCACCTCCCAGCTCAGTCACCACGTCGATGATTCGCCGGAAAAAGTCTCTGCGATCCAGAGCGCCCCGCTCCAGCTGGGCAAACACCGCACCGTCCCGCAGAAAGAGGATACGATGGCAATAACTTGCGGTAAAGGCGTCGTGGGTCACCATCAGAATGGTGGCCTCGCGCAGCTCGTTCATCACCTCAAACCGCTCCAGCAGCAGCCTGGCAGACTTGGAGTCCAGGGCGCCGGTGGGCTCATCGGCCAGGATCAGGGCGGGCTGGGTAATGATCGCCCTTGCCGCGGCGGCACGCTGCTGCTGACCGCCCGACATCTGATAGGGATATTTGTTCAGACAATCGGTGATCTCCAGCAGCTGAGCGGTCTCCTGCACCAGCCGCCCCACCTTTTGAGGAGGAGTCTTGCGGATGGTGAGAGCCAGGGCAATGTTTTCAAAAGCAGTCAGCGTATCCAGCAGGTTGCAGTCCTGGAACACAAAACCCAGCCGCTCCCGGCGGAACTGGGAGAGCTGCTTCTGCTTCAGCGCTGTGATATCCTGCCCCTCTACCCAGATGTGGCCTGCCGTAGGGGTATCAATGGTGGAAATGCAGTTGAGCAGGGTGGTTTTTCCGCTGCCGGACGGGCCCATAATGCCCACAAATTCCCCCTTTTCCACCGTAAAATCCACATGGTCCACCGCGCGGGTAACCGTTCCTCTGCCATAATCCCGGCACAGTCCTTCTACCTTCAGAATCTGCTCCATCTGTATGCCTCCTTTGCTTCTGAAGATAGTGTATCAGGATCATCTTAAAAATTTCTAAACGTCCTCTTACCGTTTTGTGAAAGAAAACCGGACGCCCCACAGGGCGTCCGGTTTTCTTTCATAAACAGGTTCAATCCAATGTGTTCAAAACTTCCATCGTCCGCTGGACCTCCGACCGGGTCATGGTGGCAGAGGGCCGGAACTGACCGTTCACCGGCTCCAGCAGATCGTTGCGGAGGCAAAAGTCCACCGGGGTTACAGCCCAGCCGGAGACAGATGCCCGGTCGGACAGGGCGTTGACAGACGAGCCATCGGCGGTCAGGTTCAGATTTTCTGCCCGGGCGTAATTATAAAGCATGACCGCCGCCTGTTCCCGGGTCACTTCCATCCGGGGCAGGAACTTGCCCTTGCCATCACCGCTGACAATGCGCTTCTCCGCGGCCCAAACCACCGCGTCGCTGCCCGTTACATCTGCAAAGGCCACACTGGCACCCGGCTTGGGCTGGCCCGCAACACCATAGAGCATCTCCACAAAATCCAGCCGGGTTATGGGGCTGTCCACAGAGCCAGCATATACCGCCCAAGTGCTCTGCCGCTGGGGTATGACGGTCCCCATACGGGAGGTAAACACCGCCAAAAGCGAAGCCATGGTCCCCCCGGTGGCGGCATACTGCATATCGGCGGCGGCGGACCACACAACCGTACAGGCCGGGAACTCTTCGTCACGCAGGTGGGCTTCCTCCAAAATCACGCGATAAGTTCGGGCCCGCTCCACCGGCTGCCCCTGCCAGGTCAGGTTGACCACCCGTTGTCCGGGCTGACCGCCCACGTAAAGCTCATAGTCCATGCCATAGAGAAAATCCGCGTCCTGACCGCCGGTTACCCGGCCGCTCTCATCCACCTGGTATCGACCGGCGCAGACCTCCAGCCACGCCTCCAGCTGGGCGCCGGTCAGCTCCACCATCACCACCGGGCTGGTTCCCCTTGCCAGAGCAGCGCAGTCCTTCAGGGTCAAAGGACGCGCTCCGCTTCCGCTGCTGCTCTGCTCAGGCAGATAGCCCAGGCTTCCATTTGTGACCAGAGCCACATCCGCCCCCGAGGTCCACAGCATGGCCCGGGCCACCAGATCAGCCACCTGTGTCTGCTGGGCAGCGCTGGCAACGTTCTCTGTCCAGCTGCCGGACAAGGATCCCGTTTTCTGGCCGGCTTTCACCTGCTGGATCTGCTGCCCGCGGGCGGTGGCCTTCGCCAATCCCCAATCATTCTCATAGCCGCTCAATCTCAGCAGCTGGCTCTCCCCGATCACCGGCGTGCCGTCAGCAGAGAGTGTCACCACCGTGCGGGTCAGTGCGGTCCCACCGCTGCTGACCCAGGACACCGGTTGGCCTTCCCGGTTTTCCACAGTGCCCATATCCGCCTGGCCGTGGCCGCCCACCAACAGATCAATTCCCGTGGTCTGAGCAGCAAACTTCCGCAGCGTCTCCTGGTCTGTATGACAGCACGCCACCACCAGGTCACAATTCTGCTGCTTCAGCTGGGGCCAGATCCAGTGATTCCACTCCCAGGCATAGCTCAGGCTGGTATTGTCCCCATGGCCGAACCGGCTGTCGCTGTAATAGTAGGAGGGCAATGACTGAGGCACCTCCAGGGTACCCAACCCTACCACCGCGATGCGAATATCCTTACCGCCCAGCTGCCTGGTGTAAATGTGGTAGGGCTGGGCAGCGGTCTGGCCGCTGTCCCCCTCCATCCAGTCGGCGGAAATCAGCTCCACCGGCGCACCCTCGCCGTTCTCCTGGGTCAGATCCCGGAAAAAGGCGGCCCGATGCCCCTGTCCCAGCCTGAATTCCTCCACACTGGGAATGAATCCGTCATAGCCGATGGTCCGCAAAGACAAAGCCGTATCGGCGGCGCTGCCGCTGACCAGCGTATTGGCCACCGCGTCGCCGCTGTCCAACAGCAGGGTACTCTCCATGGTCTGGCGTTCCGCTGCCATGGCGGAAGCCACCTTCAAATAGCTGTTCTCTTCCGGCTGCCCGGTCAGAGGATCGGTCTCCCCTACCCGGCCCGCCATATCTCCTGTGGTGTAGATTCCCAGGGCAGGACCAGCCTGAACAGCCGCAGGCTCCGCGGCCCAGGCTCCGGCCGGCAGAAGCAGCAGCGCCAGCAGCGCCGCGCCCAGCCTGCGGAACAATATGGATTTCCGCGCCATCAAGATCGCCTCTTTTCTCCCATACAGGGCGTATGTTACCGGTGCAGGACCGGTGATATGGTCCAAGTGTGATCATTTTGTTTTATTATACGTCCAGGCAGAGACGGATTCAACGCATGGCAGATGAATGTAAACAAAAAGAAATATTGTTACAATTTCCAGTGTCGAAACAGCAAAAGAGCGCCGCATGAAGCGGCGCTCTTTTGCTTGAAAAACGGAAAACTCAACCCATGGCGCACAGCTCGGCAGCAGTGCGGGCAGCCAGACGGGCGTTGTTGAACACCAGCTGAATGTTGGAATCCAGGCTGTCGCCGCCGGTAAGCTCCTTCACCTTGGCCAGCAGGAAGGGGGTGGTGGCCTTGCCGTGGATGCCCTGCTCCTTGGCCTGGGCAATGGCCTCGTCGATGGCCTTGTTGATCACGTCGTGGTCCATGGCAAACTCCTCGGGGATGGGGTTGGTCACCAGCATACCGCCCTTCAGGCCCAGCTCCTGAGAAGCGTGGAAAGCGGCGGCGATCTCCGCGGGGGTGTCCATGCGGTAGTCCACCTCAAAGCCGCTCTTGCGGGTGTAGAAGGCGGGCAGCTCCTTGGTGCCGTAGCCGATGACGGGCACGCCGTGGGTCTCCAGGTACTCCAGGGTCAGGCCCAGGTCCAGGATGGACTTGGCGCCGGCGCACACCACCATCACGGGGGTAGAGGCCAGCTCCTCCAGGTCGGCGGAGATATCCATGGTGGTCTCGGCACCCCGGTGGACGCCTCCGATGCCGCCGGTGGCAAAGATCTTGATGCCGGCCATGTGGGCGATCATCATGGTAGTGGTAACGGTGGTAGCGCCGTCGGCCTTGCGGGCCACCAGCACAGCCAGGTCACGGCGGCTGGCCTTGGTCACCGCCTGGCCCTGCTTGCCCAGGTACTCGATCTCCTCAGCGCTCAGACCGGCCTTCAGTCGGCCACCCAGGATGGCGATGGTGGCGGGCACCGCGCCGTTGTCCCGGATGATCTGCTCCACCTTCAGGGCGGTCTCCACATTCTGGGGGTATGGCATACCGTGGGAGATGATGGTGGACTCCAGGGCCACCACAGGCTTGCCCTCGGCCACGGCCTGGGCTACTTCAGGGGCTACATCCAGAAACTTGTTTAGATTCATTGCAGTTACCTCCATATGAAATCAGTTGTCGTTATGCTTATGCTTCCATCCGGTCTCTGAGCAGTCGGGCGCTCATGGCCGGGTTAATGGTCTCGGCGCTCTCCATGGCAATGGCTCCCGCCGCCATGGCGGCTTTGGCGGTGCCCGCCAGATCGGTACCCTCCAGGTAGGCCCAGGCGATGGCAGCCATACCCGCGTCGCCGCAGCCGGTGGTATTCACCATCTGGCCGTAACAGCAGGGCACATGGACCCGCCCGTTGTGGTCGGCGGCCAGCACGCCCTCCCCGCCCAGGCTGATGAATACCCGCCGCAGGCCGGTGTCCAGCAGGGTGTCCGCCGCCCGGTTCAGGCTGCTCTCGTCGGTGATGGCCACCCCGGAGAGCAGCTCCGCCTCCATCCGGTTGGGCTTGAGGGTATGGAGCTTGCCCAGCACCGGCCGCAGCTTCTCCGCCTTGGCGGTAGATACCGGATCGGCAAAGATGGGCAGATGCAGGTTGTCCGCCAGCCAGGCAATGGATTGAGCCGGAATGTTGGTATCCACCACCACCAGCTGGGCGTTTTGCAGCAGACGGCTCCGGCCAGCCAGAAAAGCGGGGGTCATGTGTTCATAGATCTCCATGTCGCTCACCGCCAGGGCCATATCCCCCCGGTGGTCGGCGATAAAGAGATAGGTGGAGGTGGCGCCGCCGGGCACCGTCAGGCACTGGCTGATGTCGATACCCAGCTCCCCGCAGCTGGCGGCAATGCGCTGGGCGTTCATATCGTCACCGAAGGCGGTGAGCATCCGCACATCCATCCCCAGCAAGGCCATATTGTGAGCAATGTTGCGGCCCACGCCCCCCAGGCTGGTCCGCACCTGTCCGGGATTGGAGTCCGCCGGCACCAGCTTGCCGAAAGACCGGCCGCCGATGTCCAGATTCACGCCTCCCACCACCACCGCGTAAGGAGCGGTACGGACGATGTAGCCCTTTCCGGCGATATGTCCCTGCTTCATCAGGTTGGAGATATGCACCGCCGCCGACGACCGGGTAATACCGGCCTTCTCCGCCAGCTCCTGCTGGGAGATCAGGGGGTTTTCTTCGATCCACTTGAGGATCTGCCGTTCCCGCTGAGTCATGGGGCACCTCCTAAACTTTTATCTTCTTTCTAATCATATGCTTATACAAAAGATTTGTCAAGCATGATTTATCCCGCGGCGATACGGGCGGCCACGGTGTTAAGCACCTCCTGGTGGGTGTGGTCAAAAATATGGGTGTAGATCCGTCCAGTGATGGACACATCCTTGTGTCCCAGGGCTTTGCCGATGTCCACCAGGGGGATGCGGGCGCTGTTGGCCAGGCTGGCGAAGGTGTGGCGCAGGCCGTGGACCGTAATGGGCGGCAGGCCGTGGCGCTTTACAAAGGTTCGGAAGGCCCAGGTCACCATGTTTGGGTGCCTGGGTTCTCCTTTGTCATCGGTAAGTACATAGCCGCTGTCCACATAGTCCGGCCGGGCCGCCGCCCGTTCCAACTGTTCCTGGCGGATGCTGCGGAGCAGATGGGTCAGGTCCTCCAGTCCGGCGATGCCCAGGGTGCGGATGGAATTGCGGGTCTTGGGTTCCTTTTCCACTACCTGGTCTCCCGCCGTGGTGCGGGTGACCCGGATGCGGATCACATAGTGTTCAAAATCCACATCCGTCCACCGCAAGCCACAGATCTCCCCCCGCCGCAGGCCCAGGTAGGCCCCCAGCTTGACCACCAGCTCCAGCCAGGAGCCTTCCACCTCCCGGAACAGGACCCGCAGCTGTTCCGGGGTGTAGTAGAACTGCCGGGTGGGGTGTTCTCTGGGGGCCTCCACCCGCTCCACGGGGTTTTCCCGCAAAATTTTCTGCCGGAAGGCCAGTTGGAGGGCGGTGTGGAGCAGGATGTGGTGCTTATGGACACTGTTGGAGTCCAGGCGGCCCTCCCGCATTTTTTCAGCGTAATAGTTCTGGATATGCCAGGGCTCCAGCTGCCGCAGGCGGATATGGCCCAGAGCGGGAGCGATATGATTTTTGATGAGCGAGCGATAGCAGTAATAGGTGGTGTAGGCCCGATTGGGTGCAATGACCTCCTCCAGCCAATACTCCAGCCACTCTGCCAGGGTCAGGCGGCTGGAATCGCAGAGCGCCCGTCCACCCTGTCCTTTCTGGAACTGTTCCAGCGCCAGTTCCGCTTCCGCCAGATCGGTAAAGGTGCGTACTCTTCGGTCCCGGCGGCCGTCGGCACTGGTACCGTAATTAAAGCAGACGTAGTAAAGCTGCTTTTGATCGTCGTATGCCAGATTCTGCTTGATCGTCTTTCTTGCCATTCCAGATCCTCCTCGATGCGCGAGATGTTGGTCGAACAAAGTCGTATCTTGCATTTTGTCAGGGATTGTTTCAGTCGTCAACCGCTCCGGTCTGGTGGTTTTGTTACTGTTTCTCTCTGATGTTAGTTACCTGCTGGATACCTGCGGCCCATTTCCGCAGAAACCACTTTATTTTTCAGCAAAAGCAGTTCTTACTTTTTTCCATGCAACAAAAGACCTCCGTCCCGGTAAGAACGAGGTGCAAGAGCCGCTTGCAAAACAAGGAGGAATTTTTATGGCAAAGTATACGGAACATTATCAGCTGCACCAGTGGGAACCGTCGGACCCCTTCCTGCGGACCGACTTCAATGAGGATTTCAAGAAGATTGATACGGCATTGGAGGAGAAAGGTAACTGCCGCGTTATGGTGGGCAATTATGTGGGAACGGGGAAATATGGCGAAACCTCACCAAATCATCTGGATTTTCCCTTTCTTCCCGAGGTAGTCATGATTACCGGCGGCAGCTATCGAGCTACTTCACTCTTCTTGCGGCCTAACACCAATGGCGCAGCAAATGATACAGCAGGTATGGGCAGTATACTGGTACTGGAATGGAATCAGAACGGTCTGAGTTGGTACGTGGACGGCTGGGCCAGCGGTGGCTCTGTCTCCGGCAGTATCAGTTCAGAAGGGCAACTTAATGAACTGGGAGAATCCTACACATATCTTGTGATTGGACTATAAAAAGTGGTCCCCCTAAAATAGGGGGACCACTCTTATCTGTCCGTTTAACCTTGGAGCCTACAATTAGGCCTCAACAACGGTGATGAAGATGGCAACAACCTCGCCGTCCTTGATCACAGCGTTGAAGGTATCGTCGGCATCCTCGCGGATGGAGGTGACGCTCACCTTGTTGAACTCGTTGTCCTCGATCTTGTAGACAACAACGTTCTCAGCGTAGGTGTAGTAAGCACCCTGCAGGCCAACGGTGCCGTCAGTGGTCTTCAGAGTACCAGTGCCGGAGATGGCCTTGTCGTCGCCCTCGGTGCTGTAGGCAGTGATGTTGGTGACAAGATCCTTGCTGTTGTAGGTCAGCTTGCTGGCCAGAACATCAGCAGACAGCTTGGCGTCCTTGGCAACATTGATGGTGGTAGTCTCGCCATCAACAACTGCGTTATAGGTGTAGTACTCACCCTTGTCGGCATCGTTGATCAGGTCGGACTCGCTACCAGCAATGATGTAGACCAGACCCTTGTTGGCGTCGGACACCACGGTGTCAGCAGCAGAGATGTAGACGATAGAAGCAACACTATTGGGAGCGCCGTTCTTGGTGTTGACATACACGGTAGCAGCGCCGTTCATGGTGGGCATATTGGCGATACCGGTGTAAACAACATACTCGTCGTTCACGTTGTCGTGCACCAGGAAGATGGTGCTGCTGTTGGCATAATAGGCAGCATCAGCAGTGAACTTAGAGGTACCCTTGCTCACTTCGATCTTAGAGCCAGCCGTAGAAGTCTTATCCTTAGCGGTCAGGGTGTAGACGTCATTGTCGTCCACAGTGTAAGAGACGAAGGTGTTCTCGGTGGCTTTCTTCTTATCGGTGTCAACCACGACCACACTGCCGTCGGTGAGCAGCAGCTTGGCCTCGTAGGTGTTCTTGCTGCCGTTCCAGCCATCGTTGTTCTGCTTGGTATCCAGCACGAAAGCATAGTTGGTGGAACCAGCCTCGTACTTCTCCACGTAGACAACATAGCCGTTGGTGTCCAGATAGACATTGATGCTATCCTTCAGTCTGCCGCCATAGACAGCAGCAGTAGCGTTGTACTCATAGGTGGTGCCGCCGGCCACGAACTTGGTGCTGCCGGTGGTGGAGGTCAGCTCCAGATCCTCGACCTTCTCGGCCAGAGCAACGGACATAACCTTCTTCTCGCTCTTGTCATAGGTGTACAGAACGATATCGTCCTCAGCGTACTCCACAGCGGTCTCAAACTTGCCACCGTAGACAACATTGCTCAGGCCGTCGATCTCAATGTAGGGCTTCTCGTCCTTCTTCACATCGTCAGCAGTGGCAACCTTGGAGACCTGACCCACATAGGTGTTGATCTGAACCAGAGTCACGTTCTTGTCAGCATCAACATAGGCCTCGGTCAAAACGCCCTTGCCGCCGGTCTTGGTGCTGTTGCTCTTCTCGATGGAGAAAGTAGTAGTATCACTACCGCCGTCCGCGACAACGGTAGCGGGAGTGGTCTTGGACAGGCCCAGGTCGGTGTACAGGGTGCCGGACTTCACAGCGTCGGTGTAAGAAGCATCAGCAGCCTTAGCATAGGTGCCAACCTCGTCCTTTTCATAGGTCCAGACGTTGGCAGGACGACCGAAAGCGTCTTCGCCCTTGGCGTTGAGGGTCAGGTCGGAGAAATACTTCTCACAGAACTGAACGTACTCATCGTTGTCCTTCTCGACAGTCAGGTAGCCACCAGCCTTGGTAGCCTTCACAGGCTCGGCAGTGGAAGCACCCACGCTGACGGAACCGCTGCCGGTACCGAAGTCGATGTCGATGCCCTTGTTGTCATACTTGACCATGGTGGCGGTCAGAGTCTGATAAGCCATCTGAGCGGCGTCCTGACGGGACAGCTCGTTGGTCAGCACCAGGCCCTTGGGAGAGATGCCGGCCTCAATGGCGTCAGCAGCCACATTGATGGTCCAGGCGCTGCCGGTGTAGTTCTCGATCTTGGGATCATAGCCCAGAGCAACCAGCAGCATCTTGGCAAAGGCAGCGCCGGTCAGCTTGCCCTCGGGGAAGAAGTGACCGCTGCCGTCACCGGCCAGAATGCCCAGGTTGACACAGTAGCCGATGTAGGGAGCGGACCAGCGGTCAGCAGCCACGTCGGAGAACACGGCGCCGCTGGTGGCCAGCTTCTCAGCGGCCTCCTCGCCCAGCAGCAGGTAGCAGATGATCTTGGCAGCCTGCTCACGGGTCAGGATGGAGTTGGGCTGGAAGTCGCCCTTATCGCCGCCCTCGAGCACGCCCAGAGCGACCATAACGTCGACAGCCTCAACATTCTTGATGTCACCAGCATCGGTGAAATCCTTGCTCGCAGCGCCGGCGCCGATCACCATCATGCCCATGAGCATGACACCGGCCAGAGCCAGGCTGAGAGTCCTCTTGAGGTTTCTCATTTGGAATTCCTCCTTATTTGATTTGACCACGAAGAGGGAACATCTCGCGAGTTTTTCAAAAATCCGCTGTGCCCCAATACTTTTTACCTATTTGACCGGCTACCGGTAGCCAGCGGGTAGCCGTCAGGTAGCCACAAAAAAGACCGAAATCCCCTGTTCGGAGATTTCGGTCTTTTTTACGCAGTCAATGGGCTGCCGTCAGCCGCACAGGTCAATGATGGCCTGGGTGAAGATCTTGGCGGCAGTGAGTTGGTCTGCAATGCAGGTGTGCTCGTCGGCCCCGTGCATATTGCCGTTGAAGCCGGGCATGGCGCAGCCGAAGGCCACGCCGCCCGGGATATCGTGGACGTAGGTGCCGCCGCCGATGGCCAGGCACTCTCCCTTCCGGCCGCTGTACTGCTCGTAGCACTTGAGCAGGGTGCTGACCAAGGGGGTGTCGGCGGGGGTATAATGGGGGGCCTGCATCCCGCCCTCGGCAGTAAAGCCAAACTTGGCAAAGACAGCCTCGGCGGCAGCCTTGCAGTTATCCTCGTTGGCGCACACCGGCACCCGGCTGTCAAACTGGCCTGACAGGCCGGTATCGTTCAGCTCCAGCAGAGAGAAGGCCAGAGTCAGAGGGCCGGACATCTCGTCGGCCTGGGCAATACCCAGGGCCTTACCGGCGCAATCCCCGTGGGGGAAGAGGGCGTTCAGGGCATGGAGAGCGGCGGTGGAGCCCACCTTGGCCAGGGGCAAAGCGCACAGCAGATGGATCAGGCCGGTGATGGCGTTGACGCCCTCCTCCGGGGTGGAGGCATGGGCACCCTTGCCCTTGCACAGGATATGCAGGTCATCCCCCCGCTGGGTGAGCACATAGGTGACTCCGGTCTCAGCAGCAGCCTTGTCGCAGTAGGGCCGGGCCGCTTCGGCGGACAGACCGGCCACCACGCATTCCGCCTCAGGAGGCAGCACGTTGATGCGGAAACCGCCGTGGAGTTCCTTCACCCGGGGGGTGGCGCTCTCTGCCGCCCAGGTCTTGGTGAACACCGGCTTGTAGCTGCCCTTCTCCAGATTGATGACGGGGAACTCGCCGTCGGGGGAGAAGGTACAGGGGGCGTAAGGCTCCTTACTATAATAATAGGCAATGTCCTCAGAGCCGCTCTCCTCGTCGGTGCCCAGCAGCAGCCGGACATTCTTCTTCAGGGGCACGCCCAGGTCCCGGACGGCCTGCATGGCCAGCAGGGCGGCCACGGCGGGGCCCTTGTCGTCGTCGGTGCCACGGCCGTACAGCATCCCTTCCACCTCGATGGGCTCATAGGGTTCCGTCACCGTCCAGCCGGTGCCCTCCCCCACCACGTCCAGGTGGCACAGGATGTGGAGCTGGGTCTCCCGCTCGTTGAAGTCCACGGCGCCCACATAGTTGTCGTAGTTCTTGACAGAGAAGCCCAGCTCCTCCGCCAGGCGTAGGCCTTCCGCCAGCGCGGCGGCGGGGCCGGGGCCAAAGGGCATCCCGGGCTGGGCCTCCTCCCGGACGCTGCGGATGCGCACCAGCCGGGAAATGGCCTCCACCAGCTGCTGCCGGCGGGCCGGGTCGTCAAAATAGGCGTTGATTTGATCCTGATACATGGAACTTATTCCTCCTTGGGTTCTTCTTCTCCGCCGGCGGCGCCAGTCAGCTCCCCCAGGTATTTGTACACCGTATACCGGGACACCTGGAGCCGCTTGGCCACAAAGGGCACCGACTTGCGGAAGGAAAAGGCGTTTTTCTGGTCCAGCAGGGCGATGATCTTCATCCGGTCCCGCTTGGTCAGCACATTCACCGGCTTGCCCACCGCCGCCAGACACTCCTCGAAGATCTGGGTCAGCTGGCCCTCCCCGCCGTGCCACATGGCGCTTTGCAGGTCGGCCTCGGCGCTCATCAGATCCACCAGGATGCGGTTGGCATAGACCAGCGAGCTATAGTCAAAGTTGATGCCCAGGGCCAGGTTGAAGTCCTCCCCGATGAGGTGGAAGGTGCTGCTCTTGATCTGCTGGCCCGAGGGGGTGGTGGCGTAGAGGTTGACGAAATCGGTGACCAGGGCGTCCTGGTCCAGCTCCTTGGCGGTACCCAGGATGTCCATGGTGGAGCCTACCGTCCGACCGGATACATGGCCGTTATAAATGGATAAAATGGGGTGCCTGGGGTCCCCCATGTCGTGGACCAGCGTCTCGCAGGTGGAGCCAAACATCTCCGCGATCCCCCGGGCGGTCCGGTCCAGAAATTCAAAGGCTTCCTCCCGATCCATTGGTTCACTTCCTTCTCTCTTGGTTTCCAGTCCAGATTGTACCCTGAACCGGGCTAAAATGCAAGGCTCAGGCCTGGCGGTAGCTCTGGAACTTGCCCAGCACCGCCTCCAGCTCCTCCGGCGTCAGGTTCACGCCGCCCCCGGCCTGCCTGGTGTAGTAGTACACCCTGGCCAGAAACTCCAGCTGCTGAGCGGCGTCAAAGGCAAAGGACAGGCTGCCCCCCACCGCCAGCAGGCCGTGGTTGCCCAGCAGGCAGGCGTTGTACTCCTCCTTTATCCCCTCCCAGGCCGCCTCAGCCAGCTCCAGGGAGCCGAAGGGATAGTAGGGGATACAGGGCACCTGCCGTCCGGCGTAGGCCACCAGATAGTGGACCGGCTCAATGCTCCAGCGCAGGCAGGAGAGTACGGTGGCAAAGGTGGAGTGGGTGTGGACCACCCCGTTCACGTCCTGCCGCCGCTGGTAGAACAGCCGGTGGAGGTCCAGCTCGCTGGAGGGCTTGCGTTTGCCCTCCACCACCTTGCCCTCCAGGTCGGCCACCACCACGTCCTCCGGGGTCGTGGCAAAATAGTCCATGCCGGAGGGGCTGATGGCCATGAGGCCGCTCTCCCGGTCAAATACGCTGAGGTTGCCGAAGGTTCCGTCGGTGAGGCCGGTGGTGACCAGCTTTTTACCGTACTCCACCACCTGCTCCCGCTGCTCCTGTAACAGCATAAACAAGACTTCCTTTCTCTATGCCCGTTTCCTCAAGCATACGGAAAACCGGCTTGCAAGTCAAGCCTTTGCATTGACAGAAGGCCCGTCCTCGCATAAAATGGACACAGGCAAGGAGGCGCCCGACATGACAACGGAAACCCTGCGCTTCGCCCTGGGGGGCGTGGCCGCTTACCGACATATTCTGGACACCCGCCAGCTGGGTCTGGTCCGTGTCCTGCTGGACAAGCTGGCTCTTGGCGACACTGCCGGAGCTGCGGAGGCCTACGCCAGTCTCTTCTATACCCTGCGGGAGGACCGGTATCCCGGTCTGGGGGACTGGCTGTACGACCAGCTGCGCTATACCGAGTCCCCCTACGCCCGGCTGGCTGAGGAGGGCGGGTCTGATCCCGCCCTGGAGGAAGCCGCCCGCCGGGATGTGGCCATCTTTGCTCGGCTGTGCCAGCTGGACTGCGGACAGCTCCTCTCCGCCATGGCCCGGCAGGCCGATCCTGCCCTGCTGCCCGTGCTGGAAGGTCTGCCCCGCTGGCCCGCCGGCTGTCCCTTCACCTTTGAGGAGCTCACCGATTTCTACCGTGCCCACGGCTCCGGCCTCTTCGCCCGCAGCCGCGCCTTTCTGTGGGAGAACGGCCAGCTCTTCCCGGTGGAGGAGCCGGACTGTCCCGGCCCGCACGAGATGCTGGGCTACGAGCTCCAGCGGAACCAGGTCATTGCCAATACCCAGGCCATGCTGGAGGGCCATCCGGTAAACAACGTGCTTCTCTTCGGAGAGAGCGGCACCGGCAAGTCTGCCACGGTGAAGAGCCTGCTCTCCCTGCCCGGCTTTGAGGACCTGCGGCTCATCGAGGTACAGAAGGAGGGGCTGGCCGATCTGCCCCGGCTCATCCGCAAGCTGGGAGGACGTCGGCTCAAGTTCATCCTGTTCATCGACGATCTGGCCTTTGATCAGGACGACACCACCTATTCCGTCATGAAAACCATCCTGGAAGGCGGTCTGGAGCGCCGCCCCGCCAACGTGGCTATCTACGCCACCTCCAACCGCCGCCATCTGGTGCGTCAGACCTTCTCCGACCGGGCGGGGGACGAGGTGGACGCCAGCGAGACCATCCAGGAAAAGACCTCTCTGGCCGAGCGGTTCGGTCTGCGTATCCCCTATCTGGCCCTGAACAAGGCGGAATTCCTGGACCTGGTGGAAAAAATGGCTGCCCAGTCCGGCGTGACTGTGGACCGTCAGACCCTTCGCACCGGCGCCGACCGTTGGGAGATGAGACATCCGGGCCGGACACCCCGCACCGCCAAGCAGTACATTGCCAGCCTCAGTCTGGCATAAACACAGCGCCCCACATTAGGAAAGGAGCATCCCTATGAAACGAAACCTACTGAAAAAAGCCCTGGCCGGTCTGCTCTCCGCCGCTCTGCTGGCCCTGCCCACGCTGGCGGCGGAGCCCCAGCACCCCTCCCCCTGGGCGGTGAGCCAGCTGGCCGACAGCTATGCCCTGGGGCTGGTGAATGACAACTACACCACCTATATCCAGAGCCCGGTAACGATGGAGCAGCTGGAATCCATGACCAAGGTGGTGGCCGACAAGCTGGCCCTTCTGCAGCTGGAACCCCGCAAGGCAGACGCCGAGGGTCTGGTGGTGGACACCACCCGTGGCGGCGTGATGAACGCTCTGTACCAGGAGGCAGCCACCTACGACCTCTCTGGTGTGGACGGCGGCGCGGAGGCCTTCCTGACCGGGCTGGGCGTGATTCAGGGTGACTCTGCCGGCAATCTGGCGCTGGAGCGCACCTGTACCTATCAAGAAGCCATGGTGATGGCCAACCGGCTGATCCTGGCTATCTATGACCAGCAGGACGCTGGCTCCAAGGGGCTGCTGTGGAAGGCCACCAACGGGAATAACACCCTGTACCTGCTGGGCACCATCCATCTGGACCGGGACAACGTCTACCCTCTCCACAAGTCGGTGCGCAACGCCATCCAGGCTTCCGAGGAGGTTATCTTTGAGCTGGATCTGAACGACCAGGAGGGCATCGCCCTGCTCCAAAGCCTCCAGACCTATCAGGACGGCACCACTCTGGCCGACCATATCAGTCCCGAGCTCCACCAGCGGGTACAGACCGCGGCTGCCGCCCTGGGCATGGCCCCCAACGGGCTGGACGCCTATAAGCCCTGGGCGCTGGCCTCCACCCTCTCCACCCTGTCCATGCAGAACGACACTACCGGCGCCAACGCCATGGCTATTGACAGCTATGTGAACTCCGCTGCCGTCAATGCCGGTAAGGCCATTGGCGCGGTAGAGACCTACGCTTTCCAGGGAGGCATCTTTGACGGTCTCTCCCCCGAGTACCAGGAGTCCTATCTGGACTCCGCCCTGGCCGGTTTTGAGCGCACCCTGTCCGGCACCGCCGCCTCCCCTGAGATCGACAAGGCTCTCCAGGCGCAGGAGGAACTCCTCTCCGCTATGTTTGCCGCCTGGAAGAGCCGGGACCCGGAAGCCTTCTGCAAGGTCTATGACAAGGCCGCCATCATCAGCAGCACCGACGAACTCAACTCCAAGCTGTTCACCCAGCGGGACCCCGGCATGATCAAGGCCGCCGCCAACTATCTGGAGGCCGAGGGCAGCCACACCTACTTTATGGCGGTGGGCGCCGGCCACATGGTGGACCCCGGCGGAATCGTCAGTGGTTTGAAGGAGCTGGGCTATACTGTGGAGCTGGTGCCTTGAACCAATCCCATTGGGTCCACCATGCTTCGTCGTCAGGCGGCCCAAGCGTTTTGCCTCTGGCAAAACCTTGATGCCGGACGAACTTTGTCCGTCCGGCAGATTTGATCCATGCGCGCCCCACGGACCGCTCCGGTTTGTGGGACTGATCCCGGACGGAATCGTCAGCGGTTTGAAGGAGCAGGGCTACACCGTAGAACTGGCGCCCTGAGCCGTCCCACCCCCGAAAGGAGTACCACATGATCCTGAAAGGAACCTTCCTCCACACCCCCGCGTTGGGGGAACTGGAGGTACGTCAAAACGTCTTCCTGGTCTCTGAGGGCGGGACCATTGTGGGCCTGTACGACACCCTGCCCCCGGAGTATGCCGGTCAGCCGGTGGAGGACTGGGGGGACGCCCTGATCATCCCCGCCTTTACCGATTTGCACATCCACGCCCCCCAGATCATCAACCGGGGCATCGGCTACGACAAGCAGCTGCTGCCCTGGCTGGAGACCTATACCTTCCCGGCGGAGGCCCGCTTTGCCGATCCAGCCTTTGCCGACCGGGCATGGAAGGCTTTCCTCAACCACCTGTGGGCGGTGGGCACCCTGCGCTTTGCCGCCTTTGCCACCATCCACAAGGAGTCTGCCTGGCATCTTATGGAGCTGTCCGAGGCCTCCGGCCTCCGGGGCCTCGTGGGTAAGGTGAACATGGACCGCAACTCTCCTCCGGAACTTCAGGAGGACACCGACGCCTCCCTGGCGGACACCGAGGAACTGATCTGCCGCAGCCGGGCGGAACTGAAACACACCGGCTTCATCCTCACGCCCCGGTTCGTCCCCTCCACCACAGCCAGGCTGATGGACGGGCTGGGTCAGCTGGGAGAGAAATATGACCTGCCCATCCAGTCCCACCTGTCGGAGAACCCCAGCGAGGTGGCCTGGGTGGCCCAGCTCCACCCGGACATCCCCACCTATACCCAGGTATATGAGCACTTCGGCCTGCTGCGGCAGGACAAGACCATCATGGCCCACGCCATCCACCTGTCCGACGGAGAAAAGACTCTGCTCAGGGACAAAGGCGTCATGCTGGCCCACTGCGCCCTGTCCAACACCAACCTGTCCAGCGGCATCATGCCTCTGCGGCAGGATCTGGGGCTGGGACTGCGGTGCTGTGTGGCCAGCGACGTGGCCGGCGGCCACACCGCCCACCTGAGCCGCAGCGTGGCCGCCACAGTGCAGGCCTCCAAGCTGAACTGGCTGAACCACCCCGACCATCCCCCCCTCTCCCTGACAGAGGCCTTCTACCTGGCCACCCGGGGGGCTGGCTCCTTCTTCGGTCAGGTGGGCGCCTTCCTGCCCGGCTTCGCATTTGACGCCCTGGTGCTCCGTCCCTCCGCCCTGGACGCGCTGGTGGAGCGCACCCCCTTCGAGCGGCTGGAGCAGTTTCTCTACGACGGAGACGACCGGAACATCGCCGCCCGCTACTGTGCCGGGGAATTGATCCCCCAGCCTTTCCCCCAGATCTAAAAAAAGGGGCCTGCCGATGGCAGGCCCCTTTTTCCCATAAAAATTAGTTCTGACTGTAACCTTTTCCCTTCTCAACTCGCTGACAGGGGTGAAAGGCCTTTTCACCAGCCCACAGGAGAGGAGTGAGCACCGTGGAGGACGCCCAGATCGTGACCTTATTTCTGGACCGTGACGAAGGGGGCATACGGGCGGCGTCGGATAAGTACGGCAGCCGACTGCGGCAGCTGGGCTTCCATCTGCTGCCCGACCGGTTGACGGTGGAGGAGTGCGAAAACGATACCTACCTGCTGGCCTGGGACAGCATCCCGCCCCACCAGCCCAGGGACTATCTCTTTCCCTTCCTGGCCCGGCTCATGCGCCACACGGTACTGGACCGCTGCCGGGCCCTCAGCCGCCGGAGGCAGATCGCCCGGCTCACCGCCCTCACCCGGGAGCTGGAGGACTGCCTCCCCGGCCCGGACCACACCCAGGCACTGGTGGACGCTCTGGCCCTGGGGGAGAGCCTGAACGCCTTCCTCAAGGCCCTGCCTGAGGAGCCCCGGAACCTTTTCCTGAGGCGGTACTGGTTCTTCGACCCTGTCGCCGACATTTCCCGGCGGTACGGACTCAGCCAGAGCAAGATCAAAACCACCCTGTTCCGCACCCGGCAGCGGCTGCGGGATCACCTGATCAAGGAGGGATTTACAGTATGAAAGCGGACGAACTGCTGGACAGCCTGGAGCACGTGGACCCGGAGCTGGTGGCCCGGGCAGATAAACCGCCTCAAAAAACACCCCGCCGCCGTCCCCTGTGGATGGGGCTTACCGCCGTGGCGGCGGCCGCCGCCATCGTCATCGGCATCGTGCTGTGGCCAGGAGGGGGTCCCCTGATGGGCCATGCCTCCGCCCTGGCGGTGGCGGAGTATCCGGAAATGGCCCCCTACCCCAACGAGGCAGACTATCTGAACCCCGACGGCACCCTGGATTTTGACCGCTGGAGCGCCGACCACGACGCCTGGCGGGAAGACCACAACGCCCAGCAGAATCAGCCTGAGGGCTATGGCAGCGGCCTGAACGGATACTATGCCGCCGCCCTGCGCCAGTTCCTGGGGGACGGCGGAACGGAAAACAAGGTCTGCTCCCCCATGAACATCTACTTCGCCCTGGGGATGCTGGCCGAGCTCACCGACGGCAGCAGCCGCCAGCAGATCCTGGACCTGCTGGGTCACGACAGCATCGACACCCTGCGCACTCAGGCCAAGGCCCTGTGGAACGCCAACTACAACGACGACGGGATGCTGACCAGCGTACTGGCCTCCTCCCTGTGGCTCAATGAGGATGTGCCCTTCGTCCAGTCCACCCTAGACACCCTGGCGGACACCTACTACGCCTCCTCCTACCAGGGGGAGATGGGCTCGGCGAAGCTGGATCAGGCCCTGCAAGCCTGGCTCAACGACCAGACCGGCGGTCTTTTGAAGGAGGCGGCGGGCCAGGTAAGCCTGGATCCAAACACGGTGCTGGCTCTGGCCACCACCGTCTACTACCAGGGCCGGTGGGCCCAGGAGTTCAACCCGGCCAACACCGCCCCCGACACGTTTCACGCTCCCGACAGGGACGTAAAGTGCGACTTCATGCACAGCTTCTCCTCCGATACCTACTACTGGGGGGATCAGTTCTCCTCTGTGGGGAAATCCGTGCTGTACGGCGGCACCCTGTGGATGGTGCTGCCCGACGAAGGGGTGAGCGTAGACCAGCTGCTGGCCGACCCGGAGGCCATGGAGTTCCTGCTCTCCAACGGGGAGTGGGAAAACCAGAAATACCTCAGAGTCAACCTGTCCATGCCCAAGTTCGACGTATCCGGCCAGCTGGATCTGATCGAGGGCTTACAGGCCATGGGGATCACCGATGTGTTCGACCCGGCGGTGTCCGACTTCACCCCCATGACGGAAGCTGTGGAGGACATTTCTGTCACCCAGGCCACCCACGCCGCCCGGGTGATGGTGGACGAGGAGGGCCTCACCGCCGCCGCCTTCACCGTCATGGCCATGGGGGGGGGCAGTATGCCGCCGGAGGACGAGGTGGACTTCACTCTGGACCGGCCTTTCCTCTTCCTGCTCACCAGCAGCCAGGGGCAGCCTCTCTTTGCCGGGGTGGTCAACCAACCCGGATAGCGCTCCATAAAAAAATCACATTCGTTTTGGCGGATGTGATTTTTTTATGGTCCAAGCCGCCTTAAAAGGTTTCGGCGGCAGCAGATTCTTTTCCCTGAGGGGTCATCACTTGCTCTGGGCGAAGGAACCTGCCGCACCCCACAGATCATCGGGATAGAGACCTGCCTCGGTCATGGCCTTCACCGCGGCCACCACCACCGGCTTGTCCTCCCGGTAGGTAACGCCGTACCACTTGTCGGCGCTGCGGAGCACCTTCACCCGGGCCTTGCCCTCCTCCAGCAGCTGGGTCACCACGCTGGGCAGGAAGTACTCCCCCTTCTCCGGGTTTTCCGCCAGGGCCTTGTCCAGGAAGGCGGGGAACCGGGCTTGAGCCTCGGTGAGGAAGCTGTGGGTAAAGCCCCACAGATTCATGGACACGATGGTGTCGCCGCTGAGGTGGGTCCAGGTCTGGCCGTCGTCCTCGGTGCTGCGGGCGTCCGCCCCGTCCTTCTCAATATGGGTGTGCTCCACCACCTCTTTCAGGTAGTGGTCCCCCTCCTCGGCGCACACGCCCCGGGCCACGTGGCCGTGCTCGGTGACGGTGTTGCCCAGGCGGTAGCCCACCATGGCGTACTCATAGCAACCGGGCTGATCGGGGTGGCTCTCCAGGTACTGATAGATCTCCCGGAAGGCCTGGGGGCCGTAGTAGTCGTCGGAGTTGATGACGGCGAAGGGTCCGTCCACCACTTTCCGGGCGGCCAGCACCGCGTGGCAGGTGCCCCAGGGCTTCACCCGGCCGGCCGGCACGGCGTAGCCCTCCGGCAGGTCGTCCAGCTCCTGATAGGCGTACTTCACGTCGATCACACGGCTGAGCCGGTCGCCGATGGCCGCCTTGAAGGTGTCCTCGATCTGGTGCTTGATGACAAACACCACCGTCTCAAACCCGGCCCTCCGGGCGTCATAGATGGAATAGTCAATGATCATCTGGCCGTGGCTCCCCACGGGGTCGATCTGCTTGAGCCCGCCGTAGCGGCTGCCCATGCCCGCCGCCATGACCACAAGAACAGGCTTGTTCATGCCTCTGTTTCCTTCCTTCCTCTCCCCGTCCAGCAGCGCAAAACTCAACGCTGGAGGGGGAAATGGTGATACAATAGTAGGTTTTTTGCTGAGATCCGGCTTTTTCGCCGGATCTTATTTATTATATACGCCTGTGTATCAATGTGCAACCGCAGAAACCGGACTTCACGCAGTTTTTCCCAGATCTGACCTTACCAAAAAAGCAATATGTGACACTTTAATGAGGTCAGTTTCTCTGTTATACTGCACCCAACGAAATCAGAAAGGAAGTGCGGTTCTTGAAACGGATCGTCAGCATTCAGGATATCTCCTGCCTGGGCAAATGCTCCCTGACGGTAGCCCTGCCCATCATCTCAGCCATGGGTGTGGAGTGCTCCATCGTCCCCACGGCGGTGCTGTCCACCCATACCATGTTCTCCGGCTTCACCTGCAAGGATCTCACCGACCAGATTGAGCCCATCGCCGCCCACTGGAAGGAGAGCGGCCTGGGTTTTGACGCCGTTTACACCGGCTATCTGGCCTCCGCGGAGCAGATCGACTATGTGTGCGCCTTCTTTGACGCCTTCCGGCGGGAGGGCAGCCTCATTGTGGTGGACCCGGTGATGGCGGACAACGGCAAGCTTTACCCCGCTTTCGGGCCCGACTTCCCCGCCCAGATGGCCCGGGTATGCGCCAAGGCCGACCTGATCCTGCCCAACCTCACCGAGGCCAGCCTGCTCACCGGCCTGCCCTACCGCACGGAGCATGACGAGGGCTATATTAAGGAGATGCTCCAGGCTCTGGCCGCCCTGGGTCCCCGGTATGTGGCCCTCACCGGCGTCAGCTTTGAGCCGGGCAAGCTGGGCGTCATGTATTACGACAAGGTCACCGGCCAGTACGGCAGCTACTTCACCCAGCACCTGCCCGCCAGCTTCCACGGCACCGGCGACGTATTTGCCTCCACCTGCGTGGGCGCCCTCACCCGGGGCCAGTCCCTGGGGGACGCCCTGGCCCTGGCCGCCGACTATACGGTGGAGTCCATCCGCTGTACCCTGGAATCTCCTGACGCCAACTGGTACGGCGTGGAATTTGAGCGTGCCATTCCCTACCTGGTCCAGCGCCTGAACTGATCCCCAAAGCGCCAAAAACGGCCGCCTTTCGGCGGCCGTTTTGTTTTTCCCCTCTGTCAGGCCTCTTCCAGGCTCCGGTCGGCAAAGCAGGCCCGCTTCAGCCCCAGAATGGGGGCGGCCCCTGCCAGGGTGGTGCCGAAGAACACCACCTCTTTGTCCAGATCCAGATAGTCCACAATGGTGCCGTTGCACAGGGTGCTGCCGGTACACAGCACCAGGTCGGCCCAGCCCACCACAGCCTGACGGTCGGCCTCCCCGTCCAGCACCGGGCAGCCGTCCTTCATCTTGCCGATGTTGTCCGGGTTCAGGTCCAGCACTTTTACGGGAAACCACCGGGACAGGGCGGCGATGAGGGCGGGCTGGAAGCCCACCAGGGCGATTTTCGGAGTGCCGTAGCTGTCGGCCACCCACTCTACCATGTGGCGGGCGCAGAACTCCGGCCCGCCGTCCTTACAGTGGACGGTGTTGTCCGCCCGCCCCAGGTACTTCATCACCGCGTTCAGGGTGGCGATAAACAGGCCCCGGCTGTGAGGGTCCCCCTCCAGATCCAAAGCCAGCACCTGGTCCAAAGCCCCCTCAAACTGGGCGGGGGCATCGGTGAAGGCCTGGCCCTTTGCCCCCTGGAAGTCGGCCATCAGCATGACCTCCTTACCAGTGAGGATGGGGTAGTCGGTGCGCTGGGTACGGCCGATGGCCTCCTCCGGCGTCAGCCCACGGGCTTTGATGGTCACCGCCGAGCCGGTGAGGCCGTGCTCCTCCAGGGCGGCGGCCAGGGCGGCGCGCAGGGTCTCGTACAGGGTATGCCGGTCCATGTTACAGATCCCTTCCTTTTCCTCCGGCCAGACGGCTCACCCCCTGGACCGCCAGGGAGAGCAGAAGCAGCAGCAGAGCCGCCGCCAGCGCCATGCCATTGTCGCCGGTAGAGATATTGAGGTAGATGCTGGCGGGCAGGGTCTCGGTTTTCAGCCGGGTGACCCCCACCAGCATCAGGGTGGCGCCAAACTCCCCCATGCCCCGGCTCCAGGCCAGCAGGAAGGCCGACAGCAGGGCCGGGCGGCACAGGGGGAGGGTGATGTGGCGAAAGGCCTGGAACCGGGTGGCCCCCAGGGTCTGGGCGGTCAGGGGGAGCTCCGGGTCGATCTGCCGGAAGGCCTGGGCAGCCAGGTGGATCACAAAGGGCAGGTTGATGAGCAGATGGACCGCCACAATGCCCTTGGGGTCAAACACCAGCCGCAGGCCCAGCTCTTTCAGGGCCTTGCCGAAGGGGGAAGAAAAGAGGGTGAGCAGGCACAGGCCCAGCACCAGATAGGGCAGGGCCAGAGGCAGCTCCAGCAGGGCCTCCGCCCACCGCTTGCCGGGCAGGGGCGTGAAAGCCAGCAGATAGGCGCAGGGGATACCGATGAGGATGCACAGCAGTGTGGATACGGTGGTCGTCCACAGACTCAGCCCCACGGCAAACCGGATCTCCCCGTCGGCCAGGGCACGGCCCAGATTGGGCAGGCCGCCGACCACCACCCCCCACAGGCTGGCCGCCACATAGAGCAGCACCGCCAGCAGCAGCAACAGAAAACACCACTCAAAGGGCTTTAACGGGCATTTATCCCGCCAGTTCATAGCCATAGCTGGTCCAGATGTCCTGGGCGGTCTGGCTGTTCAGAAATTCCGCGAAGGCGTCGGAAGCCTCAGCGTCCGCCGAGCAGGTCAGCCGGGCGGCGGGGATGGTCTTGATGTAGCCCTCCATGTCGGCACTGTCCACGATCTCTCCCTGGTCGGCGTTGACGTTCTCCTTCCACACGATGATGGCGTCGCACTCATCGGCGGCCAGAGCGGTGGTCATGGCGGGAGCGGTGGCGGTATTGGACACGATATCTACCGTATCGGTAATGCCCAAGTCCTCAAAGAGTTTTACGGCGATCTTGCCGATGGGGGTGGCCTCCGGGTCGCCGATGACCACACGGACCCCCTCCTTGGCCAGGTCGGCGGGACCGGTGATATTCAGAGGATTGCCCTTCTGCACCGCGATCACCGGGATATGACGCACCAGAGGGGTGGAGGACTCCACCAGCTCAGCCACCGGCTTCACCTCCTGCTCGGAGCCGGCGATAAAGAAGTCGCCCTCCTTGGCAGTATTGATCTGGGTCTGGATCTGGGCGGCATTGGCGTAGGTTACCTCCACCGTGCAGCCGGTCTGATCCTGGAAAGCCTGGGCGATCTCAGCAAAGGGGTCCTTCATGCCCGCGCCGCAGAAGACCAGCAGGGTGTGCCCGCTGAGATCAGTAACAGCCGGGGTGGTCTCCACAGCGGCGGGGGTCGTCTCCGGGGCGGACGGCGTGGTCCCCGCCGGGGCAGGGTTGGAGCAGCCCGCCAGCATGGACAGCGCCAGCAGGGCGGACAGGGTGAGGGATACCAGTTTCTTCATGACAAACACCTCCAAGGTTTGCCACGAGTATACCAAAATCCCCTCACCCGGTATGTTGTCCGGACAACTTTTCTGGAAAAAGCGTAAACCGATTCTTGCGGAAGGTGAGCACCCCTTCCCCTTCCAGCTCCTTCAGGGTATGGGAGAGGACAGAGCGGTTGAGGCAGAGGTAGTTGGCCATGGCCTCCCGGTCGAAGGGGATGGTAAAGGTGGTGCTCCCCGACCGACCGGCCTGGGCGGTAAGGTACTTCAAAATGCGCTGTCTGGCGCTTTTCACCGAAAGAGCGTCAATTTTATAATATTTTCGGATATTCTGGTTGGATACGAAGTGGAGCAGATTGCCCAGCAGGGCCAGCCGCAGCTCTGCCGGCAGGGCGGGGTCGCTCAGCCGGTCCGCAGGAACGCTCCAGGTGGTACAGTGCTCCAGGGTGCAGACCGAGTAGGGGCTGGTCCGCCTGGGGGTGCAGGCCACCTCTCCCGCCACCAGATAGCCAGGAAAAAGCTGCTGATAGAGAAATTCCGAGCCGTCGGCGTCCAGCCGGACTGCCCGCATGGCGCCGGAGAGCAGCACCTCCAGCTTGTCCACCCGCTCCCCTTCCTGAATGACCACCCGGTTGGCGGGATACTCCTCCCGCCGCCCGCCCAGCAGCGGCATCACCTTCTCCGGCTCCAGGCTCCGGAAGAGTACGCAGCCCGCCAGGATCTCACGGTCCTCCATGGTCCCACCTCCTTGCCCGCAAGGATAGCACGCTCCGGACTTTTTTGCAACCAGAGGAGGGCGCAGACAGGAAAACCCGTTCTGCCGCACTTGTTTTTGCTGCTCTTGTTTGATATAATAACGTGTCATCCTGTATTTGATCGCAGTTGGGAGGTCCCTATGCGTAAGAATAAGCTAACTCATCTGGTAGAGCCCAGTCTGAGGCTGTATTTCCTCTGTCTGGTGTTATTTTCCATTATCACCGCTTTTTTCTCCGTTCCCGTCGCGGTGGGGGAGCTGGCGATGGTGGTCATGCTCTACCTCTACTTCCGCCGCAGCAACGCACTGCGGCAGAAAGAGATTTTAAAGTACATTGAAAACGTGACCTGCAACATGGACTCGGCCACCAAGGACACCATGGTGAACGCCCCCCTGCCCATGGTCATCTTCCGTCCGGAAAATGACGAGGTCATCTGGTCCAACGACCGGTTCCTCCAGATCACCGGGGAGCGGGAGCACCTCTTTGACGTCAAGATCACGGCGGCGGTGCCCGACTTCTCCTCCCGCTGGCTGATGGAGGGTAAGACCGAGTGCCCCACCGAAGTCCCCATCGGGGACCGGCGGTTTTTGGTGTTCGGCCATCTGGTCCGTACTCAGGACCAGGGCGCCCGTGGCTACCTGGCCACCACCTACTGGGTGGATGTCACCGATTTTGCTCTGGTGCGGGACGAGTACTACGCCACCCGCCCCGTGGTGGCCATCCTCACGGTGGACAACTATGAGGAGCTGATGAAAGGCGCCAACGACAGCGCCAAGTCGGCCATGCGCAGCGAGATCGACGACCGGCTGGCCCAGTGGGTGGCCCCCGCCCAGGGTGTGTTTACCCGGTATGAGCGGGACCGCTACCTCTTCCTCTTTGAGGAGCGCTTCCTGGCCCAGTTCCAGGAGGGCAAGTTCTCGATTCTGGACACCGTGCGGCAGGTGACCAGCCCCTCGGGCATTCAGGCCACCCTGTCCATCGGCATTGGCAAGGACGGTGACAACCTGGGCGATTTGTTCCAGTACGCCGCTCTGTCGGTGGAAATGGCCCTCAGCCGGGGCGGCGACCAGGTGGTGGTCAAGAACAAGTTCAACTTCGAGTTCTTCGGCGGACGCACCAAGGAGCTGGAGAAGCGCACCAAGGTGAAGAGCCGGGTCATGGCCAACGCCCTGGGCGAGCTGATGGCCGACGCCTCCACCGTGTTCGTCATGGGCCACAAGTACCCCGATCTGGACTGTATCGGCGCCGCCGCCGGCGTGTGCGCCATGGCCCGGAAGAAGGGCACACCGGTCCACATCGTGCGGGAGCCGGGAGTCAACCCAGCCAGCGAGATGAGCGACCGGCTGAGCCAGGTCCCTGAGTACAAGGATGTGTTCCTCTCCCCCCAGGACGCCATTCTGCTGGCCGACTCCAACTGCCTGCTGGTGGTGGTGGACACCAACCGACCCGAGCAAGTGGTGAGCCAGGACCTGCTGGAGGCGGTCCACAAGGTGGCGGTCATCGACCACCACCGCCGGGCCTCCTCCTATATCGCCGACGCCGCCCTCAACTTCCACGAGCCCTACGCCTCCTCCGCCAGTGAACTGGTCACCGAGCTGTCCCAGTATCTGCTGGAGCCGGCGGATCTGCTGAAGATCGAGGCGGAGGCCCTGTTGGCAGGCATGGTGCTGGACACCAAGCAATTTACCATGCGCACCGGCAGCCGCACCTTTGAGGCGGCGGCCTTCCTGCGCCGCTCCGGCGCCGACACCGGCGACGTAAAGAAGCTGTTCCAGAACGACCTGGAGGGTACCATCGCCCGGTACGACATCATCCAGACCGCCCGGATGTATAAGGACGGCATTGCCGTGGCCCGGGTGGACCACACCGTGGGCCGCATTACAGCCGCCCAGGCCGCCGATGAGCTCTTAAACATCTCGGGCATCGACACCTCCTTCGTCCTCTTCCCCGATAATGAGGGGCGGGTCATTCTCTCCGCCCGGAGCATGGGGGATGTGAACGTACAGGTGGTGCTGGAGAAGCTGGGCGGCGGCGGCAACGCCGCCACCGCAGGCGCCCAGGTCCCCGGCAAGACGGTGGACGAGGTGACCAAGCTGCTCCTCCAGGCCATCGACCAGTATTTAGAAGACGAATAATCGGGAAGCGCGGAGACGCCCGGGAGCAGGGCAGCAGCGAACCGCGCAGACGAAAAAACAGGCGACGGGCAAAGCCCGGAGCGGCATTTTTCGCGGAGCGGTAAGCAGCTGCCCGTCGCGGAGGGCGTGCAGCGTAACAACATTGAATCGTTAACCCAGAAAGGACGAATTACCATGAAAGTGATTTTGCAGCAGGACGTGAAGGGACAGGGCAAGAAGGGCCAGATGATCGAGGCCAGCGACGGCTACGCCCGCAACTTCCTTCTTCCCCGCAAGCTGGCGGTTCTGGCCACCGCGGAGAATATCAACACCATGAAGATGCAGGAGAAGGCCAAGGCCGCCCAGATGGCCGCCGAGAAGGCGGAGGCCGAGGCCACCGCCGCCAAGCTGAAGGAACTCTCCGTCAAGGTGTCCGCCAAGGCGGGCAACGGCGGCCGGCTCTTCGGCGCCGTCACCACCAAGGAGATCGCCGACGCCCTCTCCGCCCAGCACGGCATTACCGTTCAGAAGACCAAGATCGTTCAGGATGAGCCCATCAAGGCCTTTGGCACCTATGAGCTGAAGGTGAAGCTGGGCTACGAGGTCACCGGTACCCTGAAGGTAGTGGTGGCTGAGCAGTAAATCAAACCTTCCCCCATTAGGGGGGAAGGTGGCCTGAAAGGCCGGATGAGGGAGACCGATTCCTGCGTACCCCTCATCAGTCTCGCTTTGCTCGACAGCTTCCCCCCTGAGGGGGGAAGCTTATCCAGGGGAGGTGAAGGAACATGGCAACCGAAGAGGAACTGCTGCTGCGGCAGATGCCCCACAGCGTGGAGGCCGAACAGAGTGTGCTGGGCGCCATGCTCATCGACGCCCGGTGCGTGCCCGATGTGATCGAGGAGCTGAAGCCCGAGGACTTCTATCTGCGGACCAACCGGGAGATCTACGAGACCATCTACTCCATGTTCAACTTCTCCCTCACCATTGACCCGGTGACCGTGCTGGATCATATGCGCCAGAACGGGGTATACGACGAGAATACCTCCCGCAACTATGTTCTCCAGCTGATGGAGGTCACCCCCACGGCGGCCAACGTGAAGGAGTATGTGGCCATCGTCAAGGACAAGGCCCTGCTCCGCCGCATCGCCGAGACGGCGGGGGATCTCACCGCCCTGGTGCAGGAGGGCACCGGCACCGGTCAGGAGGTGCTGGAGGCCGCCGAGCAGCGGATCTATGCCATCCGTCAGGGCCGTGCCTCCCAGGGTCTGACCCACATCTCCGGCGTTATTCTCAATGTGTATGAGCGCCTCAATGAGCTGGCCGCCAGTGATTCCGCCGTCCCCGGCCTGAGTACCGGCCTGCCCGATGTGGATATGGCCATCTCCGGCCTGAATAAGTCCGACCTGATCCTGCTGGCCGCCCGCCCCGGCATGGGTAAGACCTCCTTCGCCCTGAATATGCTGCTCCACGCTGGTAAGTTCTCGGGCAAGACGGTGGTCTTTTTCTCCCTGGAAATGAGCCGGGAGCAGCTGGCCATGCGTCTGATCTCCGGCGAGGCCTTCGTGGACAACAAGAAGCTGGTCACCGGCAAGCTGGGCGAAGAGGACTGGTCCAAAATCGCCGCTGCCTCGGCGGCCCTCAACCAGACCCAGATCCTCATTGACGACAACCCCGCCCTCTCCGTGGCCGACATGAATGCCAAGTGCCGCCGGGTGGATAATCTGGGTCTGGTGGTCATAGACTACCTCCAGCTCATGACCTCCGCCGGCGGTCCCACCCGCAGCAGCGACAACCGCCAGCAGATCGTCTCCGACATCTCCCGTGCCCTGAAGATCATGGCCAAGGAGCTCAATGTGCCGGTGGTCTGTCTGTCCCAGCTGTCCCGTGGTCCCGAGAGCCGCCAGAACAAGCGGCCCATGCTGTCCGACCTGCGTGAGTCGGGCGCCATCGAGCAGGACTCCGACATCGTCATGTTCCTCTACCGGGACGACTACTATAATGAGACCAGTGAGAACCACAATCTGGCCGAGTGCATCATCGCCAAGAACCGTCATGGCGAGACCGGCACGGTGGAGCTGCAGTGGCTGCCCGAGTACACCACCTTCTCCTCCATCGACCGGAGGCACAGTGAGTATTAGAATCCCCCCGACAGGAACACCACAGGAGAACACCTTTATGCTGGAAGCTGTCAAGGCCCTTACAACCGAATACGATATGCTCCCCTCCGGAGGCAAGGTGCTATGCGCCGTGTCCGGCGGGGCCGACTCCATCTGCCTGCTCCACCTGCTCCACAGCCTGTCGGCTGAGGGCGGCTTCCAGGTAGCCGCCGCCCACTACCACCACGGGATGCGGGGGGAAGTTGCCGATGCCGACGCCGCCTTTGTGGAACACTTCTGCAAAGAGCGGAACATCCCCTGCGTGGTGGAAAAGGGCGACGTGTACGGTGAAGCCGCCCGCCGTGGCCTGGGGGTGGAGGAAACCGGCCGGGAACTGCGGTACGAATTCCTTCGCCGGACGGCGGAACAGCTGGGCTGCAACCGCATCGCCACCGCCCACAACGCCGACGACAATCTGGAGACCCTGCTGCTCCACCTGACCCGTGGGGCCGGGCTCCACGGCCTGGCTGGTATCCCGCCCCGCCGGGGAGAACTGGTGCGTCCCCTGCTCACTACCCCACGGGCGGACATCGAGGCCTATCTGGAAGCGCACCACCTGACCCATGTGGAGGACTGCACCAACACCGACGAGCGCTATGCCCGCAACAAGCTGCGCCGCCAGGTGATTCCGGTGCTGCGGGAGCTAAACCCCCGGCTGACCGAGCGCTCTGTGGAAACGATGGGTTATCTCCGAGCCGACAACGACTACCTCAACGCCCAGGCCGCCATGGCTTGCAGCCACGCCCGCTGGGCGGAGGACGACCTGGTCATCGAGGCCCACTACATTGCCGAACTGCCCGCCGCCATTGCCCCCCGGGCGGCCCGCCGCCTGTTGGAAATGACGGGGGACGGCAACACTGACTGTTCCGCCGCCCATCTGAAAGCGGTGGTGGACCTGGCAGTGGGAGACGATCCATCGGCGGTGGCCTTTCTTCCCAACGGGCGGCTGGCCCAGCGGGTGTACAAGGAGCTGCTCATCACCACCCAGAGCGACAACCCGGTGATGACCCCCTGTCCCCTGAACACCGACGGGGAGACCGCGCCGGAGGGCACCGACTGGCACTGCACCTGCCGGGCAGTGATCTGTCCCCCCACAGAGCGGCAAAAGCCCAACGCCTGGTATCTGTCTCAGGAGACACAGGGCCCCCTGGTACTGCGCCCCCGGCAAACGGGGGATGAACTGGCCCTGCCGGGCCGGGACACCAAGACCCTGAAAAAATGGATGATCGACGAGAAAATTCCTCGCCGGGACCGGGACCGCATCCCGGTACTGGCGGATGAACGGGGCGTGCTGGCTTCAGCCGGCCTCGGCCCCCATAGAGAGCGTACGGCAACGCCCGGCCAACCGGCCTGGGAAGTGGTATTTTGGAAGGAAAGGTAAGAGAAATATGGAACACATCCTGGATAAAGACGTAGAACGGATCCTCTTTACCGAAGAGGAGCTGAAAAACCGGGTGGCGGAAATTGCCGCTCAGATCGACAAGGACTATGCGGGCAAGCAGCCCCTGCTGGTCAGCGTGCTGCGGGGCTCCTTCGTCTTTATGGCCGATCTGGTCCGGCAGATTCACCTGCCCTGCACCGTGGACTTTATGGCGGTGTCCTCCTACGGCGCCGGCACCTCCAGCTCCGGCCAGGTCAAGATCATCAAGGACCTGTCTGAGCAGATCGAGGGCAAGGACCTGATCGTGGTGGAGGATATTCTGGACAGCGGCAACACCCTGAGCTACCTGCTCCAGCTGCTTGAGGCCCGCAAGCCCGCCTCCGTGCGGCTGTGCACCCTGCTGGATAAGCCCTCCCGCCGGGTGAAGGATGTGGAGGTCAGCTATTCCGGCTTCTCCATCCCCGACTACTTCGTGGTGGGCTACGGCCTGGACTACGCGGAGAGGTACCGTAACCTGCCCTACATCGGCGTGCTGAAGCCCTCCGTGTACGGCGGGGAATAAGGCCCCTCAAATCTGCCCGGAAAGGACGTGTCTGTTCCTTGAAACGTAACGGAAGCCTGCGGGACGTAGGCTTTTATGTACTCATTGCCATTTTGCTGATTGTATCCATTTTTATCCTCCGGGGCGGCATGAACACCGGGGACAACATGACCTACGGTCAGGTCCGCCGCCTGCTGGAACAGCAGCAGGTCACCCGCGTGGAGCTGGACAATAAAACCGTCACCCTCTGGCTGAAGGAGGCGGTGGGCGGCAAAGCCACCGTCACCTATGACGTGGCCAATCCCCAGTGGTTCTACAACGACTTCAACGACCTGATCGTGAAGCAGATGCAGCTGGGTATTATCCAGGACTATGACTACCCCGCCGGCTTCGAGCCTCCCTTCTGGGTCAGCTTCCTGCCCTGGATCGCGGTGCTGGTGGTCTTTGGACTGCTGTGGTATTTCATGTTCCTCCGTCAGACCGGAGGGGGCGGAGGAGGCGCCGGAGCCGACCGCACCGCCCGCTTTGGCCGGGCCCGCACCCGGACCGGCACCGACGAACAGAAGAAGGTCACCTTTGATGACGTGGCCGGCGCCGAGGAGGAAAAGGGAGAACTGCAGGAGATCGTGGAGTTCCTCAAGGACCCCCGCCGGTTTCTGGATCTGGGCGCCCGTATCCCCAAGGGCGTACTGCTGGTGGGCCCTCCCGGCACCGGTAAAACCCTGCTGGCCAAGGCGGTGGCCGGAGAGGCCGGCGTCCACTTCCTGTCCATCTCGGGCTCCGACTTCGTGGAGCTGTACGTGGGCGTAGGCGCCAGCCGTGTCCGTGACCTGTTTGACCAGGCCAAGAAGAACGCCCCCGCCATTGTGTTTATCGACGAGATCGACGCCGTGGGCCGCCAGAGGGGCGCGGGCCTGGGCGGCGGTCACGACGAGCGCGAGCAGACCCTCAACCAGCTGCTGGTGGAGATGGACGGCTTCGGCAACAACGAAGGCGTGGTGGTCATGGCGGCTACCAACCGTCAGGACATTCTGGACCCCGCCCTGCTGCGGCCCGGCCGGTTCGACCGGCAGGTCTATGTGGGCTACCCTGACATCAAGGGCCGCGAGGCGATCCTGAAGGTCCACGCCCGCAACAAGCCCCTGGGAGACGACGTGTCCCTGGCGGAGCTGGCCAAGGGCACCGGCGGCTTTACCGGCGCCGACCTGGAGAATCTGATGAACGAGGCCGCCCTGCTGGCCGCCCGCCGGCACAATCGCTTCATCGGCATGAAGGACCTGAACGAGGCTGTCATCAAGGTCATTGCCGGTCCCGAGAAGAAGAGCCGGGTGGTCATTGAGCGGGAGCGCAAGCTCACCGCCTACCATGAGGCAGGCCACGCCATCGTGATCCACGATCTCAAGACCCAGGACCCGGTCCACCAGATCACCATCATCCCCCGAGGCATGGCAGGCGGCATGACCATCTCCCTGCCCCAGGAAGACGTGACCTTCCAGTCCAGGCAGCAGCTCACCGAGCGCATTGCCGTCTGTCTGGGCGGCCGGGCCGCCGAACAGCTGGCCCTGGGCGATATCTCCACCGGGGCAGGCAACGACCTACAGAAGGCCAGCGCTATCGCCCGCAATATGGTCACCCGCTACGGCATGAGCGACAAGGTGGGCAACGTGGTCTTTGACTCCGGCCACGACGAGGTGTTCATCGGCCGCTCCATGGCCCAGACCAAGAACTACTCGGAAGAGGTGGCCGCCCTCATCGACCAGGAGATCAAGAGCCTCATCGACGGCGCCTACAACCGCTGCGTGGAGATCCTCTCCGCCCGCCGGAAGGAGCTGGACTTTGTGGCCGACTACCTGCTGAAGTATGAGAATATGGACGCCGCCGCCTTCGAGCTGGTGTTCACCGATCCCGCCGCCGTCCAGCCCCCCGCCGCCTATCAGGCAGTTGAGGAGGCCCAGGAGGAGGAATCCGACCCTCAGGATGAGCAGGAGTGACCCTCGAAACAAAACACGGTGTATTTTCCTTTCCGGAAAATACACCGTGTTTTGTTTATTTCAGTTCCAGGCCCGACAGATACCGCCGGGCCAGGTCAAAGCCGTGGCTGGCGGCAATGTGGCGGATACGCTGGCGGCCCATGGACATATTCACCTTACGGACCCAGGTGCCGTCAGGGGTCGCCAGGCCGATGAACACCAGCCCCACCGGATTGCCCCGCTCGTCAGGGTCAGGCCCCGCCACGCCGGTGGTGGAGATGGCCAAATCGCAGCCCAGTACCTTCCGGGCTCCCTCGGCCATTGCCCGGGCCACTGGTTCACTGACGGCGCCGTATTGGTCCAGCAGGTCCTGATCCACCCCCAGCACCGTGTGCTTTACCTCGGTGGCGTAGCTCACCACGCCCCCCCGGAACACAGAGGACACCCCGGCCAGATCAGTCATCCGCTTGGCCACCAGGCCGCCGGTGCAGCTCTCAGCAGTACCCAGGGTAAGGCCCTTCTCCTTCAGAAGGGCAAAGACCGCCGCCTCCAGAGAGGGAACATCCACCCCGTAGACCAGAGGGCCGAAGTGGGCCTTCAGGTCGGCCTCCACCGGATCGATGAGGGCGTGGGCGCTCTCCTCATCAGCAGCCTTGGCGGTGATCCGAAGCTCGCACTCTCCCTCCTTGGCGTAGGGGGCCAGGGTGGGATTGGTCATGGCGTTCATGCGCTCACGCAGTTGGGCCTCCATGGAGGACTCCCCGATGCCGAAGAGCTTCAGGGTGCGGGATACGATGACCCCATCGGCCAGGTCCTTCAGATAGGGGACCACCCGGTGAGTAAACATGGCCTTGCACTCCCGGGGCGGGCCGGGGAGCATGATGACCCGGACGCCATCGTCCTCAAAGGCCACGCCGGGGGCGGTGCCCCAGTCGTTGTCCAGCACGGTGCAGCCCTGGGGCAGCATGGCCTGCTGGTAATTGTTGTCCGTCATTGGGCGGTTGGGGTGAAGCCGCTGGAAATAGGCCTCGATTCGCTTGGCGGAGGGCTCATGAAACACCAGCTGCCTGCCAAAACACTGGGCCAGCACGTTTTTGGTCAGGTCGTCGCAGGTGGGACCCAGACCGCCGGTGGTGATGATGATATCCGCCCGGGTGCGGGCCAGCTCTACGGCGGCTTTCAGCCGGTCCGGATTGTCCCCCACCACCGTGTGGTAGTAGACGTTGATGCCCAGGGCGCTCAGCCCCTGGGACAGCATCTGGGCGTCGGTGTTGGCGATGTTGCCCAGCAGCAATTCCGTACCCACGGCAATGAGTTCCGCGGTATGAGACATGAGGAAACACTTCCTTCGTTGGAATGGTGGAACGGGCGGGGATAAACCCCGCCCCTACTGTTTGCGTCGTAGGGGCGACCCTTGTGGTCGCCCGCATTCCTTATACTTGTACTCTTTCGATGCCCTCCACGGCGGCCTTCACCAGGCCCTCCACGTCCAGGGCCTCCTCGGCGTGCTCCAGCTCCCCCAGCACCGGCCGCAGCCGGGGATGGCGGGGGGTAAACACGGTGCAGCAGTCCTCATAGGGCAGGATGGAGGTCTCAAAGGTGTTGATCTTGCGGGCAATCCGCACGATCTCCTCCTTATCCATGCCCACCACGGGGCGCAGAATGGGCAGGTCGCACACGGCGGTGGTGGCCCGCATGGCCTCCATGGTCTGGCTGGCCACCTGGCCCAGGCACTCGCCGGTGACGATGGCCCCGGCGCCGCACCGGGCGGCCACCGCCTGGGCAATGCGCATCATGAACCGGCGCATGAGGACGGTAAACAGCTCCTCGGGGCACTTGCGGCGCAGTTCTTCCTGAATAGCAGTGAAGGGCACCACATGGACGGTGAGCCGTCCGCACCAGGGGGTGAGCAGCTTGGCCAGGTCCAGCACCTTCTGCTTGGCCTCCTCGGAGGTGTAGGGGTAGGAGAAGAAATGAACCATCTCCAGGGCGATGCCCCGCTTGGCGATCATCCAGGAGGCCACCGGGGAGTCAATGCCGCCGGAGAGCAGGCTCACCGCCCGGCCTCCCACGCCCACCGGCAGACCGCCTGCGCCCGGCTCCGGGTCGGCGTGGACATAGGCGGCATAGTCCCGTACTTCAAGATAGACGGTGAGCTCCGGATTGTGTACGTCCACCTTCAGATTGGGGTACTTCTCGTCCAGCTCGCCTCCCACATACTGGGACAGCTGGATGGAGGTCATGGGGAAGCTCTTGTCGGCCCGCTTGGACTCCACCTTAAAGGTATGGGCGGCGGCCAGCTTGTCCTCCAGGTACTCAATGGCGGTCTGGAGCATGGCGTCCTTGTCCTTCTCGCAGGCCCGGGCCCGGCTCAGGCCCACCACGCCGAACAGCTTGGTCATGGATTCCCAGGCCCCGTCCAGATCACAGTCATCGTTTTTGGGCTCCACATACATGGTGGACTGCTTGCAGTACACCTTGAAATCGCCGTGGTGCTTCAGGCGGCGGCGTGCGTTGGCAATCAGCTTATCCTCAAAGGTGCGGCGGTTCAGGCCCTTCAGGACCAACTCCCCCAGCTTGAGCAGAATGATCTCGTTCAATGGTAGTTCTCCTTTATCAATGGTTTATAGATCCCGTTTCTTTTGCAGTCGGATGTCCTCTCCGTAGAAGGGCAGCACCCGGTACTCCCCCTCCAAGCGGGAGGAAATTTGCGGGGTGTAGCGCTGGCGCACCTGGGTCATGGTCAGGTTGGAGGAAATCACTGTCTGTTTCCCCGCCATAAGCCGGGAGTTGACCAGAGTATACAGGGCGGACTGGACGAAGGGCGTGGTGAGCTCGCTGCCCAGATCGTCCAGAATCAGCAGGTCGCAGCCCAGATAGCGCTTTGTTTCGTCTTTTGCCTCGTCGGCGTCCAGCTTGTCCCGGGCAAACTTCTGCTCCTCAAACCGGGCAAACACGTTGACCGCCGTATCGTACACCACGGAGAAGCCGTTTTCCGACACGGTGCGGGCAATGCAGGCGGACAGGAAGGTCTTGCCCAGACCCGGCGCGCCCGAGAGAAACAGGTTGCGCAGCTTGAACCGCCCAAACTTCCGGGCGTAGTTGGAGCACAGGTCGAAGATGAACTCCATGTTCTCCCGGGGGGAGAGGGCCTCGCCCGGCCAGGGCAGGGGAGAGTAGTAGTCCATGGAGAAGGTCTCAAAGGACTGCTCCCCCAAATCCAGCAGCTTGGACAGTTCCTTGATCTGCTCCTCGCCGCACAGCTTTTTCAGACAGGTGCACATCTGGGCTCCCACCCAGCCGGTATCGTTGCACTTGGGGCAGGCGGGCTGCTCGTCCAGGGCGTCGGCCCCCCAGCCGTTCTGGAGGAGCAGATGGGTGCGCTCAGCCTGAAGGGACAGGTTGTGGTCCTTGATGACCTGGATGGATGGGCCGGGGTCCCGCCCCTCCCGCAGAGAGGAGGCGATGATCTGGTATACCGTCCCCTTCAACTCCTTGTCGATCTCCCGGAGCCGGGGCAGCTGGGCATAGATCTCCGTCTTGCGGCGGGCAAGAGCCTCCTCCCGTCGGCGGCGGCCCTCCTCCAGCCGCTTGGTGGCCCGGTAGAGCACGCTGGCTTCGTATCCCATGGCTTATCCCTCCTTGTCCCGTTCCTTCTCCTGCCGGAGAAACTCCCGCATCCGTTCCAGATCCTCCCGCACACGCCGGTCCACATCGCCAGGGGCGGCGGGGTGATCCTGCATGGCGGGTTTGTTGCCGCCGGCGGAAACGGCGCTCTGGGCCGTTCGGGCGGGCTTGTCCCCCGCCTCGATCTCCGCCAGGGTATGTAGGTTCTTCTTGTGCCAGCCCGTCAGGATGCCGTTCATGTAATCCCAATCCATCTGCTGCTTCTTGTACACCGTCTTTTCGTAGGCCAGCCGCAGCACGTCGTCGGAAAAGCCCATGTCGGTCCAGGCCGCCACCTTCCGCTTTTCCTTGTCCACCAGAGGCCGGGGCTTGAGACCCAGCAGCTGGAGGATGGCCCCCTCCCGCGTGCGGTAGAGGCTCTTGCGTTTCAGGTGAGCGTCGGCGGCCTGGGCGGTGTCCACCCCCAGCCGCTTCCAGGCAAAGCCCTCCTTCAGCACCTGGGACATCCGGGGCTTCTGGCCCGCGCCGTATTTCCGCTCAAACTCCTCCACGCACCAGCTCACCAGCAGGCAGATCACCTCTGCGGGGAGGGCCAGGTAGTCGTACAGGGTATACAGGCTCTTCAGATCGGCGGTGGACAGCACCTTGCCCAGCCGCCGCTGGACCTCGTTCACCAGGCCGGGGAAAGTAGAGGTGGCGTCCTCGATCTCCCGGGTGATGTCGGCGGCGGTGTAGTCCGGCGGACCCTGGGGGGCGGGGATGGGAGGGGTCTCGGCCTGGGTCTTGCCGTCGGACAGGCCCAGATTCACCAGGGCGGCGGAGGCATCCTCCAGCCGCTGGCCGTCCCACTTGAGCTCCTTCCTGGCCTGGGCGGGGTCCAGCACCCCCCCGTGGCGGAGCAGCCACAGGTAGAGCAGAGCGGCGTCCCCGTTGCCGCAGGCGGTGAGCCGGTCGACTGCCCGGGCGTCCATGGATATGATATTGCCCGGCAGCAGCAGCTGCGGCATAGGGCATCCCTCTTTCCCTCGTGATCTCGTACCTGTTATCATACCACATTCCGGGGGTTGGGCACAATCCCGCAGCAAACATTTCCGGAGATGTGTTTTTCTTTGGAATCGATTGCATTCCAAAGAAAAAATGGTACAATGATCGTGAAGAGATCCACCTGCAAGCCTGGGAAAGGGGGCCTTGCCATGACCCGGCGGAGTTACCTCTGGCTGCTGTGTGCCGTCAGCCTGCTGCTCACCCTGCGAAGCGTTTACCAAATTGGGAAAACCTTGTGGGCGGGTGGGATGACTGGCCTTCTCCCCAACGCCATCCTGCTGGCCTGCCTGATCGTAGTGGACGGCTGTCTGCTGTGGAGCGCCCTCCGTGCCGCTCCGGCGGTGGAGACCCCGCCCTCCCCCGGACAAAAAGCCCCCCTCTGCCGGGCGGGCTGGACCTGTCTGCGGATTCTGGCCGCGGTAGGATTGCTGGTCCTGTTCCTGAAGGATCTGCTGCCCCTTTGGGCGGTGTTCCTCCTGTTGGGCGTGGTGATCCTGCTGATGCTGCTCGTCGCCTGGCGCTTCTGCCGCTGCCCCCGCTGCGGCGGGCGGCTGCGGGAGCGGGACGTGGGCGCGGAGGGCATTTGCCCCCATTGCGGGGCCCGGTTATAATTGCACGTTCAAGCCCATGAGCGGAATCCGCGGATTCCGCTCATGGGATTTTTGTTTGCATTTCCTCAGCAGACAATCTGTTTCCCTTAAAAAGCCCGGCAAAATGCAGAGGCAACGGAGCGTTGCCCCCCTGCAGCAACGGGAAAATGGTTTACAAGCAACAGGTCCTGGGCTACGCTGTTGAGGCGGTGAAAGAATCCGAAAGGGCTGATTACAAAACATAGGAGGGAACTGTATGAAAAAGAACCGTTCTGTTATTCCGTTTTTAAGCGGCGTCCTGGCCACGGTCCTGACCATGGGCTGCGTCACCACCGCCCTGGCCGCCTCCGGCCTGGTGCAGTTCAGCCCCGTGGGACTCCAGCTGAATGGTAAGGCCATCTTCGCGGCGGGCGACAGCGTGAACACCGAGAGCGGGCAGTCCGTCCCCTCCAGCATCGTCTACACCGACGAGGCGGGGGGCGGCACCACCTACCTGCCCCTGCGGACCATCGCCAACCTGCTGGACGTACCCATCACCTGGGACGGAGACGAAACGACCGTCGTGCTGGGCCGGGACGGTGGGGGCGGCATTACGGTGGAACCGGGTACCGGGGAGACCGCATGGGATTCCCTTCCGCTGCATCAGGCGGGAAAGACCGCAGGGCCCTTTGCCGAGGTCCAGCCCGCCGCCCGGAAAGGCGGCATCATGCTGCTGGAGGAGACCCAATTCCGCTCGGGCAGCAATTTCAGCCGGGACATCCCCTTTGTGGCCGCCAACGGCCGCTATCTCAGCGTCACCGTAACCAACAACGGCACCCAGCCCCTGCTGTTCCAGGCAGGACATCTATATGCCACGGGACGGGATATGCTCGCCACCCAGATCCCCGCCGGAGCCACCGTCACCCGCACCTTTGAGGCGCTGGAGAGCGGTGCAGCCATTCAGCCCCGCTTCGGCGTAGACATCTCCACCGGTAGCGGAGAGGGCGGAACGGTGGAGATTCAGATTTCCGCAGTACAGTTCAACGGGTAACGCCCCGAATCTTACCAGATTCAGGCGGGTTGCGGAATGGGGAAAAGAACAGTAGAATGAGAGGTACTAACTCCTGCATACGCTGCGCTGTTGAGGTGAAAAAACATGGATTTGACAGAGAGACTGGCCCAGGCCCGGAAGGCCCGGGGGCTTTCCCAAGCCGAGGCGGCGGAGCGGCTGAACGTATCCCGGCAGGCCATCTCCCGGTGGGAGACCGGAACGGGGATGCCCACCCTGGATAACCTGATCCAGATGGGCAAGCTGTACCAGGTGTCGCTGGATGAGCTGGTATACGGTGTGGGAGGAGCGGAGGTCCCGGAAGAGCTTCCGGAATCGGAGGTACTGACGAAAGAGCCGGAGCCGGCACAAACACCTAAAAGGAGGCGGCCCGCCCTGCTGGCGGTGCTGGCCCTTGTGGTCGCGGGGGTCCTGGCCCTGGGGATTTGGGGCAGCGGCCTGATAACCAGCGACAAGGGCAAACATAGCAGCTCGGTGATCGTGGTGGGCGGAGTGGAACAGGACTGGGACAAGCTGCCGCTGGATCGTGCAGGAGAGCAGGTGGGTCCCTTCGGCGAGGTGGAGCCTGTGACGCAGGAACTGGGCATCCATGTGCTGGAGGACACCGAATATCGTTCCGGCAGCAATTTCAGCCGGGACATCCCCTTTGTGGCCGCCAATGGCCGCTATCTCAGCGTCACCGTCACCAACAACGGTACCCAGCCCCTGCTGTTCCAGGCCGGTTACCTGCAAGAAAACGGGCGGGATATGCTTGCCACCCAGATCCCCGTCGGGGCCACCGTCACCCGCACCTTTGAAGTGCTGGAGAGCGGCGGGAACAACCACCAGCCCCGCTTTGGCGTGGATATCTCCACCGGCAGCGGCGAGGGCGGAACGGTGGAAATCCAAATCTCCGCGGTGCAATTCAAAGGATAAAGGTCTGGCAGTCCCGGGGCAACGGAGCGTTGCCCCCTCTGCAACAGATATGTGGTTTACAAGAAACGCTCCATTGGATAAGCTGATTTTGAGGATAGAGATGACACAGACGTGTCCGCAGCTTCAAAATGCGTTTCCCTATTCTTATTCCCTTCCAGAGCCCGGGGACGGAATGAATTCATTCCGCCCCCGGGCTTTGTCATGTGCGGAGGAGGCCGGATGGGGTCATAGGTTGCGGGATCGGGCAAATAGAGGTAAAATAAAGGGCACGCAACGCTTCATTGCTCCTGTGCAACGGAGATGATATTTACAAAAAATCAGGTATCAGCTACGCTGTTGAGGTGAAGAAAGATGGAATTGACAGAGAGACTGGCCCAGGCACGGAAGACCAGAGGGCTTTCCCAGGCCGATGCGGCGGAGCGGCTGAACGTGTCCCGGCAGGCCATCTCCCGGTGGGAGACCGGCGTGGGGACGCCCTCCCTGGACAGCCTGATCCAGATGAGCCAGTTGTACGGGTTGTCTCTGAACGAGTTGGTATACGGCCCTGAAGCAGCCAAGCCCCGGGAGGAGGTGACGGAGCCTGAGGCGCAGCCGGAGCGCCCGGCGGTACGGGAGCCCCACAGGCGGCGGACAGCTCTGCTGACAGTGGTTTTGTCTCTTGCCACTGCGGGTATCCTAGGCCTGGGGATTTGGGTCGGTTTTGGGGTCGCCGGCACAAGCGGGGATGCTAAAATGTTTTCAGACGATCTAGTAGTAGAAGAAAATGTAAATGTTGGAGAGGAGTTTGATTTAGTGCCATGGGAATGAATTGTAAAAATAGGTTAATAGCAGTAACGGCTTGTGTTGCCCTGCTGGGGTGTCTCAGTATGCAAAGCCCGGCTTTTGCGGTCCAATGTGATATGACGCACGGTGTGGGTGCAAAGTCTCTTCTGGAGCATCAAATAGACAGCCTTATTGAATCCAGAGCGACTGAAACCTATGATATTAGAATTTCTGCAAATACACTGTCAAAGGCCTCCAGCAGCTTTTCCATGTCTGCGGGAGAAACCATCACCATCAACGCCACCTACACCCCCTCTACCGCAAAACTGGACGTGGGACTGATCTATTCAGACGGCTCCTTCCACTATTTCACCGTCACCGGCGGACAAATCAGCAAAACAATTGAAATGACGGAGGCCGGTACCTATACGCTGGCCATCCGAAATAACGCATCTTATAAGGTCGGTGTTTCCGGTTCTGTGAACTATTAAGAAGCAGGCGGACGGCGGATCCGCCCGCCCACCGTTCGTATAGGAAGGATGTGAGTCCCGTGGGTTAAATATCTTTGTAGGTTCAAGGCACTTCGTGATAGCAAAAGTTGTTGAATGCAAGCAACTTTGACTGCAAAAGGGAGGCATAATATGAAAAAGTAACTAGTTTCCACTATCTTGTTGCTTTCCATAGTTATAAGCACTTTTATGCCCGCCTATGCCGTTTCATATCAAGAAAACGATTCGCAAGACACACTTTTGCAAACATATCAGTTTGATGGGCGAATTTACAAAGAATACTATCGTCCCAACGTTGGCGTTGTCATACGCAGGGAATTTGACGGCAATGTAATCAAAAAATTGGAAATGAAGTATTTTTAAACGGAGAATTAGCCATAACTGTTATAATTAAAGAAACATCTTCCAAACTTGATCCCCAGCGTCGCAGCGGCTGGATTCGCCAGGAAACCTGTCCATATGATTGGCTTACTGAAAGTGACTTCAATGTATATGAGACAACCAGAACTATTGATCTTGAATTACACGATGCTGTAGTCAATGTATCTGTTGCCGTACTCATGGAACTAGTCAGTGCAGCTTTGGAATTATTTACAGGGGTGGCCGCACAAATTACATCTGATATCATTGACTTTGTCAAAGACAATATGGAGTGGCAGGATTCAAAATATGTGTACAGCAAAGAGACTCATTACTCTACGGACAAGATGCCTTTTGTGCGAAAAATTGACTGCAGATATTTTATGGGCAAAGATTCAAATGGTAATTTAATCGGCGAAGTAAAAGACGCACGAACAACCATTTATGCCACCTGGGCATAAAATAAAAAGAAGCCATCTCCACTCCATTAAGACCATTCATCCATAATCACAGGTATTCAATTTGATTTTTAGAAAGTGAGGAGTGCGGTATGAACACTTTTCTACTCAGCCTGGGCGGATTAATCGCAGGTGAACTTCTCTATCTGCTGGTTGGGCGTGTTCTGGCCCGCAGGCTGGCGGAACGGCTGGCCGACGGCGACTTTGACCGATCGGTCCGCGGCATGGGTCAAAATATAACCAATGTGATCACTACCGTGCTCCTTCTAATTGCGCTTCGGGTGGTGTGGCGGCCCGTCAGAGAGGTCCACACCTTCGGGGCCATGGCTCTGCTGGCAGTGTTGGCGTTTTTGTTTACTTTCGCAGTGCTGATGCTCCGTGGCGTAATGATCTGCCTCATCCGCCGCAGAGAGGCACTGGAGAAACAATCGGACATCAATGAATAAGCAGATACGTCAGGCATCAGAATAAAAATCTTCCTGTTGAAGCCCGTAGGCGGAATGAATCCATTCCGCCTACGGGCCTTTTGCGTCCCCGCGAAAATTCACGAAGAATTTGTTTTTCTTCCGGGGCTGGATATGGTATAATACTATAAATTACTATGGTCAGGAGGGGTTTGCATGAAAAACCGCGTCGCCGTTACCATCGCCGGGCAGGAGTACACCCTGGTTGGCACCGAGGACGCCGGCTATACCGAGAAGGTGGCAGCCCACGTGGACGAAAAGGTGCGGGAAGTCATGGAGGGCGCCCGCGTCTCTCTGGTGGACGGTGCCGTCCTGGCGGCGGTGAATATTGCCGACGAATACTTTAAAGAGGTGGAGGCGGCAGAGAACCTGCGCCGCCAGCTGAAAGAATATCTGGAGGAAGCCACCAAGCTGAAACTGGAGCTCTCGGAGGCCAAGCGGGAGATCTTCAAGCTGCAAAACAAGAAGTAAGGAAACGGGGGGCGGACGCCCCCCTGCTCCGGGAGGGATGATATGTTGGAACTGCTCGCCCCCGCCGGCTCCATGGAGGCCGTGGCGGCGGCTGTACAGAACGGCGCGGACGCCGTCTACTTGGGATACGGAGATTTTAATGCCCGCCGCAACGCGAAGAATTTCTCCCGGGAGGAATTTGCGGCGGCGGTTTCTTATTGCCATGTGCGGGGAACCAAGGTCTATCTGACCCTGAACACCCTGCTCACCGACCGGGAGCTGCCTCAGGCCGCCGATTTTGCCGTGGAGGCCAGCAGCCTGGGTGCCGACGCGGTGCTGGTGCAGGACATGGGCGTGCTTCGGATGGTGCGCCAGGTGGCCCCCGACCTGCCCATCCACGCCTCCACTCAGATGACCGTCCACAACCTGGACGGCGTCAAGATGGTGGCCGACCTGGGCATGACCCGGGCGGTGCTCTCCCGGGAGCTGTCCCGGGATCAGATCGAATACATCTGCCAGCACTCCCCCATTGAGATCGAGGTATTTGCCCACGGCGCGCTGTGTATGTGCTACTCGGGCCAGTGCTTCCTCTCCTCCGTCATCGGAGGCCGCTCCGGCAACCGGGGCCTGTGCGCCCAGCCCTGCCGGCTGAAGTACGGCTGGGAGGGTAAGGCGGACTCCTATCCCCTGTCCCTGAAGGACCTGTCTCTGGCGGGCTACCTGCGCCAGCTGCGAAAAATGGGGGTAACGTGCGTCAAGCTGGAGGGCCGGATGAAGCGGCCCGAATATGTGGCGGTGGTCACCGGCATCTTCTCCCGGGCCATCCACGAGGATCGGGAACCCACCCCCCAGGAGATGGAGCAGCTTCAGGCCGCTTTCTCCCGCCAGGGCTTTACTCAGGGCTACTATCTGGATCAGCAGGGGAGCCATATGTTCGGCGTGCGGGAGGAGACCCGCGAGCCCAAGGAACTCTTTGCCATGGCCCGCAACACCTACCAGAGCGGGGAGGCCCAGCGGGTGCCCGTCACCTTCTACGCCATGCTCCGCCCCGGCGAGCCCGCCCATGTGGGCGTGAAGGACCCCGAGGGCCGGGTATCCACGGTGGAAGGTCCGGTGCCCGAGGAGGCCCGCACCCGTCCCCTGACGGCCGACGCGGTGGAGAAGCAGCTTGCCCGCACCGGCGGCACTCCCTACCGGGCGGACCGGATGCGGGTGCTGGTGGAGGATGGCCTGTCCCTGCCCCTGTCCACCCTCAATTCCCTGCGGCGGGATGCTCTGGACGGCCTGACAAAGCAGCGGGAGCAGCTGCCTCAGCGCCGCACCGGCGAATACCATCCCGGCGCCTGGTATGAGAACCGGAAGGAGGCCCCCGCTCTCACCATCTCGGTGCGGACGGCGGAGCAAGTCACTCCGGAGCTGCTGGACCTGGGCCCCGCCATGGTCTACATCCCCCTTGATGAGCTGGCCGCCCATCCTGAGAAGGCCAACGCCCCGGCGGGCACCTCCATCGGGGTGATCCTGCCCCGTATCGCCTGGGACCAGGAGTTCCCCCAGATGGTGGAGAACCTGAAGAAGGTGAAGGACCTGGGGGTGACCGACGCCTTGGTGGGCAACCTGGGTATGATCCAGGCGGCCAAGGAACTGGACTTCACCCTGCGGGGAGATTTTGGCCTGGAGGTCTATAACGCCCAGGCTGTGAAAGAATATAAACGTCTGGGCTTCTCCTCCCTCACCCTGTCCTTTGAGCTGAAGTTCCCCCAGATCCGGGATATCTCCAAGAGCCTGGACACCGAGCTGATTACCTACGGCCGGCTGCCCCTGATGATCATGGAGAACTGCATCATTCAAAACCGCACCGACGGCTGTAAACAGGGCTGCCAGGGCACCAACATTCTGACCGACCGGAAGGGTGCCAGGTTCCCGGTGGTGAAGGCCCCCGGCTGCCGCAACGAGCTGCTCAACTCCCAGAAGCTCTTCCTGGCGGACAAGGCCGCCGACTACCGCCGCATCGGCCTATGGGCCCAGCGGCTGCTGTTCACCACCGAAACCCCTGACGAGTGCGTCCAGGTGACCCGGCGCTATCTGGAGCAGGGCAGCTGGAGCCCCAATGAGTATACCCGTGGTCTTTATTATCGAGATGTGGAGTAACCATAGATGAAGCTGAAAATCAAAGCGGTGTCCCCCAGGATCGGCCGGGACCTGCCCTGGCCCAGCCGGGCCACCGCCGGCTCCGCCGGCATGGATCTGTCCGCCTGCATCGAGGAGGATATGATCATCGCCCCCCGGCAGCTGGTGAAGATCCCCACCGGCATCGCCATCGCCCTGCCGGGGCCGGAGTATGTGGCCCTGGTGTACGCCCGCTCGGGGCTGGGCATACGCCACGGCATCTCCCTGTCCAACGGGGTTGGTGTCATTGACAGCGACTACCGGGGTGAGATCCAGGTGGGGCTGACCAACCTGTCCGACAAGCTCTATACCATCCACCCCGGCGACCGGATCGCCCAGCTGGTAGTGACCCCGGTGGTCCTGCCGGAGCTGGAGCGGGTGGGAGAGCTGGATGAGACCGACCGGGGGACCGGCGGCTTTGGGTCCACCGGGCAGTGAAAAAGCCTTCCCCCCACAGGGGGGAAGGTGGCCCGCAGGGCCGGATGAGGGGTCGCATATCAGAAGGTCCCCCTCATCCGTCTCGCCGGGCTCGACAGCTTCCCCCCAAAGGGGGGAAGCTCAAACGGAAAGGAACGAAAATCGCATGGATATCATTCTGGCCTCCAAAAGCCCCCGGCGACGGGCGCTGCTGGAGCAGATGGGGGTGCGGGATTTCCGCATCGTCACCCCCGACATTGACGAGCATATGGACCGGGACCTGCCTCCGGCGGAGCTGGTGCGGCAGATCTCCCTGGAAAAGGCGCAGGCAGTGGCCACCCAGGCCGACCCCAACACGGTGGTCATTGCCGCCGACACGGTAGTGGCTCTAGACGGGGTAGTGCTGGGCAAGCCCGCCGACAAAGAGGAGGCCTTCCGGATGCTCTCTCTGCTGTCGGGCAACCGGCACCAGGTGTACACCGGCCTCACTGTACTGCGGGGAGAGCAGGTGTTCAGCCAGTGGGAGGAGACTGCCGTCACCTTCCGCTCTCTGACCGCCGAAGAGATCGAGGCCTATATCGCCACAGGGGAGCCCATGGACAAAGCGGGCGCCTACGGCATCCAGGGCTATGGGGCTCTGTTTATCCAGGGCATCAGCGGCGATTATTATAATGTGATGGGTCTGCCGGTGTGCCGTCTGGGTCAGATCCTGGGACAGCTGGGCATGGACTGTATGGCCCTGGCCGCAGCACGGTAAGAAAGGCTGGATGCAGGCGTGAAGGACTTTTTCCGGCGCAACGGACTTTTGATATTGATCGCCGCCATCCTGCTGGCGCTGGTAACGACGGTGGTCTCCATGCTGCTGGGGGGCAAGGCCAACCCGGTGGCCAACTTTGTCAATTTTATCACCACCCCGGTCCGCAACGGCATCAGCGCCGTTACCAACTGGGCGGAGGAGCGCTATTCCGACGCCTTTGAGCTGGAGCAGATGAAAACCGAGCTGGCGGATCTGAAGAAGGAGAATGCGGAACTGGAAGCCAAGATCCGGGAGGCGGAGGCCGCCATCCAGGAAAACCAGCGGCTGTACAACCTGCTGGAGCTCACCCCCAAGGGCAAAGAGTTTACCAAGGAGGCCGCCATGGTCACCGCCCGCTCCACCTCCAACTGGGAATCCACCCTCACCCTCAGCAAAGGCTCCAACCAGGGCATTGCGGCGAACGACTGCGTGGTGGATGAATACTGGAACCTGGTGGGCATCGTGGCCGAGGTAGGCGAGAACTGGTGTACCGTCCGCATCCTGGTTGACGCCAATATCGAAATGGGCGGTCAGCTGGTACGCACCGGCGGCGCCGCCATTCTGGAGGGCGACCTCACTCTGATGGGCGAGGGCAAACTGAAGCTGACCTATCTGCCGGAGAACAGCCAGCTCATGTCCGGCGACCTGGTGACTACCTCGGGCCGGGGCGGCGTCTATCCCTCCGGGCTGGTGGCCGGCCATGTGGAGGAGGTACGCACCGACGCCTCCGGCATGACCGACTATGCCGTCATTGTCCCCGAGACCGACCTGGGCAACCTCCAGCAGGTCTTTGTCATCAAGGACTTTACCATTGTGGAGTAGACCCTGAAGGAGGAACGTACCCTGTGACCAGACAGGATTTTTTCATCAAGTGGGGTGTGTATGCCCTGGCCCTGCTGCCGGTGTGGTTTTGTGAGATCTATATTCTCAACCGCTTTCCCCTGTTTGGGGTGGCCCCCATGCTGCTCCCTCTGGCCGCCATCGCTGTGGCGGTGCTGGAGGGTACCGTGGCCGGGGCCGGGTTCGGCCTGGGCGTAGGCATCCTGTGCGACGCGGTCTATTTCAACCCCGACGGCGCCATGACTTTGGGCCTGTGCCTGCTGGGCTTCGGCGCGGGGGCGCTGGCCCAGTATGTGCTGCGGCAGAACCTGGTGGGCTGCCTGCTGTGCTCCTTGCTGGCCCTGGTGTGTATCGACACTGTGCGTATCCTCACCCTGCTGCTGGCCGGCACCGCCCCTCTGCCCGCCATGCTGTCCCTGGCCGGGCGGGAGATCGCCTGGTCCATGGTATTTGTATTTCCGGTATACGCCCTTTTCCTGTGGGTGTTTCACCGGGTCCCCAAGAAAACCGTTCTATAGGAAAAGAGAGAACAATGATGCAAGGTATCCATTCGGCCTGGAAAAAATACGGGCCCTGGCTGCTGCTGGCGCTGCTGGTGGTCAGCCTGATCCCCATTCTGCTGCTGGGCCGGTACGACTGGCCCTCCGCCGACGACTACAGCTACGCTCTGTTGTCTCATGAGTCTTTGCTCAAGGGAGAATTTCCCCTGGTGGGCAGCTGGAAGTATATATTAAACTGCTACAAGGGGTGGCAGGGCACCTTCTCCGCCATCGGCATGATGACCCTCACTCCTCTTACCTTCTCCCCCTTCCTCTACTGGCTCACCCCGGTGGTCATGCTGGCCTCCCTGTGCATCGGCACCTTTAAGCTGGCTCACACCCTGGTATGCCGGGCGCTGGGGGGCACTTGGCGGCAGGTCATTTTCCTGGCCGTTCCCATTCTGCTGCTGTCCATCCAGTTTGTGGACTCCCCCAAGGACACCTTCTACTGGTGGAACGGCGCGGTATACTACACCTTTACCTACGGCATCTTTTTGCTGCTGATCGAGCGGCTGGCGGCCATCAAGCTGGCTTCTACCCAACGGCAGACCCTGTGGGCGGTGATTCCCGGCGTGCTGGCCGCCCTGATGGTAGGCGGGAGCAACTATGTCTCCGCGCTGCTGGGCACCCTCATAGCCGGACTGTTCCTGCTGTGGTTTTTGTGGAAGGACCGAAAGAAATTCTTCCCCGCCCTGATCCCCACGGCGGTACTGGTGGTTGGTTTTCTCATCAGCGTAGCCGCCCCCGGCAACCAGGTACGGCAGGCCACTGTGGCGCCCCCCATCGGGGCGGTGGACGCGGTGTGCCGCTCCATTGAACAGGCATGGGCCGATGTGCTGGAGTGGTTCAGCTGGCCCATTCTGCTGGTGTTCCTGCTGATGATCCCCCTGCTGTGGGCCCTCACCGGCAAGGTAAAATTCACCTTCCCCCTGCCTGTAGTCTTTTCGGTCTTTACCTTTCTCCTGTTTGCCGCCCAGAACGCCCCCCACTTCTATGCCCTGGGGGAGGCCGGACCGGAGCGGCTGCGGAGCATCGTGTTTTATTCCTTCTTCTGGCTGGTGACCGCCAATCTGTGGTACTGGCTGGGCTGGGTCCGCCGGGCGGTCCTGCCCCGGCTGGCAGGCGGGGAGAAGCTGCTGCACCGGGCCTGGGCGGCTGTGCCGGTTCTGCTGGCCCTGCTGGCCTTCACCACTGTGTACTATCACTACTACGATATGAGCACCGCCGGCCGGACTGCCGCCGCTCTGGCCGACGGCTCGGCGGAATACTACTGGCAGCAGCAGGCGGACCGTCTGCCTCTGCTGGAGGACCCCACCGTCACCGATGTGGTACTGGAGCCTTTGGACGTGCCGGCCAACCTGGATGAGCTGCTCTTCAACGGCGATTTCAAGGAGGACCCCGCCATCTGGGTCAACCGGGCGGCAGCCAACTTCTACCACAAAACCACCGTTCGCACCAGTCCCTGAACCCGGAAGGAGATCTGAACTCGTGGAAGGCAAGCAATTTCACATCCGTACCCTCACGATCGCCATTGTGCTGGCACTACTGCTGGCTGGTTTTGCTATGACCCTTTACAATCTGCAAATCGTCAAGGGCGATGAATACCGGGCCGCTTCCACGGTGAAAATCGCCAACACGGTGACGGTGGAGGCCGCCCGAGGGGAGATCCTGGACCGATACGGTCGCTCTCTGGTAAGCAACCGTGCCACCTATGAGATTACCCTCAACTCCTCCCTCATGGGGGCGGAGGCGGAGCGCAACGCCAATTTGCTGGAGCTCATCACCGTCTGCCGGGAGAATGGTCTGGAGTGGACTGATACTCTGCCCATCTCCAAGGACGCCCCCTTTACCTACACCGACAAAAATGCCCTGGTGTATACCAACAGCGAGGGGAAGGTCAAATTCAGCTACCTGGGCGCCCTGCTGGACGCGCTGCCTTTGGGCAGCACCATCCTTCCCAACCGGTGGAGCAGCGAGGATCTGGCCGCCGCCGCCAGTGTGGCCGACCTGGGGCCGGGCCCCACGGCAGAGGAGGTCATCGCCGGTCTGCGGCAATACTTCCTCATTGATGACTCTCTCTCCGACGCTGACGCCCGGGCCCTCATCGGGGTGCTGTATGAGCTCAACCTCCGCAGACGGAACGTGAAGCAGACGGAGTATATCTTTGCCCAGGATGTGACCATTGATGTGATCTCCGCCGTGAAAGAGCGGGGCCTCACCGGGGTCAATATCTCCGCCACCACCGTCCGGCAGTACAATACTACCAGCGCCGCCCACCTGCTGGGCCGGGTGGGCCCCATCCAGACGGAAAACTGGGAAACTTACAAAGCCAAGGGCTACAATATGAACGACTCCGTGGGCATCGACGGCCTGGAATATACCTTTGAGGACTATCTGCGGGGCCGGTCGGGCACCCTGCTTCAGGAGATCTCCACCAGCGGCAAGGTGGTCAGTGAGAGCTGGATGGCGGACGGCGAAACCGGCCAGGCCATGGAACCGGAGCCTGGCAACCACGTGATGATCACCCTGGACCTGCGGCTCCAGGAGAAGGTGGAGGAGGTGCTGGCCAACACCATCGAGAGTCTGGCCGACACCAAGGAGAAGGGCGCCATCATCGTGCAGAGCGTCAACGACGGCGGCATCCTGGCCATGGCCTCCTATCCCACCTACGACCTGTCCACCGTATACAGCAGCAACGAGGCCTATCAGCAGGCCCTCAACGATCCCCGCAAGCCTTTTGTCAACCGGGCCACCAGCGAGATCTACTATCCCGGCTCCACCTTTAAGCCTCTGGTGGCCATCGCCGCCCTGGAGGAGGGGCTCACCACCCCCACCGAGAAGATCCAGGACACCGGCTCTCTCCAGCTGCCCGAGGAGGAACGCTATCCCTACGGCGACTACCATCCTCAGTGCTGGATCTACCGCCAGTACCGGGGCACTCACGGCTGGGAGAACATGGCCGACGCCCTGCGGGATTCCTGCAACATCTATTTTTATACCATGGGCCACCGGCTGGGCATTGAAAAGATCGACGAGTATGCCGCCATGTTTGGCCTGGGCCAGAAAACCGGCCTGGAGCTGGCCGAGGCGGAGGGCTATGTGGCCGGCCCGGCAACCAGCGCCATGCTGGGCCAGGAGTGGTATGGCGGCAACCTGCTGTCCGCCGCCATCGGTCAGGACAATACCAAGATCACCATGCTTCAGCTGTCCAACTACATTGCCACTCTGATCAACGGGGGCAACCGCTACCAAACTCACCTGCTCAAAACGGTGAAATCCAGCGACTTCTCCGAGACCGTGTATGAGCATGAGGCTCAGCCGGTGGAGCAGCTGGATCTCAACCCGGAATGGGTGGAGGCGGTAAAGAAGGGTATGTGGGAGGTGGCCAACGATGAGAAGAGCACCGTGGACCAGTACCTGAGCAATCTGGCGGTGGAAGTGGGCGCCAAGACCGGTTCCGCCCAGGTGTCCGCCGACCAAAACGCCAACGCCGTATTCGTCCTCTTCGCCCCCTATGACGATCCGGAGATCGTCATCTCCATGGTGGTGGAGGGAGGCGCCTCCGGCGGTAACCTGGCCAGCGCCGCCGGTGAGATCGTCAATTATTACTTCGGCAGCGAGCATACCATGGAATCCATCGGGACGGAAAATACCTTGATTCGCTGAAGGGAGTCTTTTCTTTGCTGGACGCAATGACCTTTGACAGCCGGGACAGCCGGTATAAACAGCCCTATGGCGCGGTGCCCGCGGGCACGCAGGTCTCCCTCACCCTCCGGCCCCTCCGGACGGAGGGCTTCTCCCAGGCGGTGCTTATCGCCTACTTTGAGTCCTCCCAGGAGCGGCGGCTGGAGCTGCCCATGGTCTGGGATGGTATTGACGGCGACCGGGACGTACTCAAGGTCACCCTGGACACCGGGGACCATGTGGGGCTGATCTGGTACTCCTTCCGTCTGGAGGGGCTGGATGGCCGCCAGGAGGAGCTGGGTCCCTATCAGCTGACGGTGTACGACGGCACCGACCAGGTTCCCGGCTGGTTTGGGGAGGGTGTCACCTACCAGATCTTCCCCGACCGCTTCCGCCGCACCCGGGTGCCCGACCCCACCGGGATGCCCGGGGGCCGCACCGTCCACACCAGCTGGCGGGAGGAGCCGGAGTACCGGCCCGACGCCAATGGTGAAGTCCGCAACCGGGACTTCTTCGGCGGCGATCTGAAGGGCGTTATGGAAAAGCTGCCCTACCTCCACGACCTGGGAGTGGAGACCATCTACTTCTGCCCCGTGTTTGAGGCGCCGGAGAACCACCGCTACGGCACCGGCGACTATGAGAAGATCGACCCCATGCTGGGAGATGAAGAGGATTTCCGTGCCCTGTGCGACGCCGCCCACAAGCTGGGCATACGCATCATGCTGGACGGTGTGTTCAACCACCAGGGCTATGTGAGCCGCTACTTCAACGGGGACGGCTCCTACCCGGAAAACGGGGCCTGCCAGTCCCAGGACAGTCCCTACTACAAGTGGTACAATTTCTCCCACTGGCCGGACCAATATGACTCCTGGTGGGGGATCTACTCCCTGCCCGCCGTCAACGAGGCCGAGCCCTCCTACCGGGACTATATCTTCGGGGATGAAAACAGCATCGTCCGCCGCTGGCTGCGGGCGGGGGCGGACGCATGGCGGCTGGACGTGGCCGACGAGCTGCCCGACGACTTTGTCCACGGCATCCACCAGGCCGCCCGGGAAACCAACCCTGAAGCGGTGGTCATCGGCGAGGTGTGGGAGGACGGCTCCACCAAGATCGCCTACGGCGTCCGCCGCAAGCACATCCTGGGGGGCCACTGCGACGGTCTGATGAACTACCCCTTCCGCAACAGTCTGCTGGGCTACCTGATGGGGGGCGACGCCGTCCACTTCAAGAACACCATGGAGGCCATCCGGGAGAATTATCCTCCCTCTGCCTTCCACTCCGCCATGAACTTCCTGGGCACCCACGACACCCCCCGCATCCTCACCCTGCTGGGCTATGGCGGGGACGGCCAGGACCACGACAAGGACTGGCGCTCCTCCTACTTCCTCACCCCGGAGCAGTACCTGCTGGGCCGGTCCAAGCTGATGCTGGGGGCCCTGGTGCTCTTTTCCTTCCCCGGCTCCCCCATGATCTACTACGGGGACGAGGCGGGCATCGAGGGCTTTGAGGACCCCTTTAACCGCCGGACCTACCGCTGGGAAATGGCCGACGACGTGCTCCGCCGCTGGTATGCCAGTTTGGGCAAGGCCCGGAGGGAGCTGCCTGCCCTGCGCCGGGGGAGCATCCGCTGGTGGAAGGCGGAAGGCAAGCTGCTCTCCTTCCTGCGGGAGGGGGAGGGCCAGCCGGTGCTCACCGCCGTCAACATCGGCAAAGCTCCCGAGCTCATCACTCTGCCCTGGGCTGCCAAAGACTGGATGACCGGCATGGAGCTGCCTGCCGGGCAGGTGGCGCTGCCTCCTATGACCGGCTGGCTGCTCACCCCCTACCGGCCGGGGACCCCATAAAATCTGAAACGGGCCTGCTGCAACCGCAGCAGGCCCGTTTGGTTTATGTTAGATCAATGACCCAGTTCAGGTCCCTGTATGTGCGGAAGTATTGCTGCTTCTCGCTGCTCATAGGCTGATCCGTTCGTATGATGTTATACTTTACCTGATCTACCTGGATCGCCACAATCTCTCCCTCCGGCTCTCCCACCAGCCGCACTTCTGGCAGATAGTCCTCGGCCAGAGCGTACCGGCGCATATAACCTTTGAGCCGGTTTCCGGCCTCATCAATAAACCACACCCGGTATACTACAAACTGGAACAGGGATTCACCTGCCTCCAGCTTCTTCGGAGCCAGCTGGGCATAGAAGGCTATGCTGCGCCCATCCGGTCTCACCAACGCGGTGACGGTACCCTCGCCGATCTCCCGGCTGACCTGGATTGTCTCCGTGGCCTGCGGCGTGTTCAATGTCAGAACCCCTTCCCACACGGTGTCCTCCCAGCCTCCGCCGACGGTGTAGGCGTCCAGGGCAAAGGAATAAGGGCCCTCCTCCCCCTGGGGCAACTTCATCAGGAAGCAGTTGCTTCCGGCACTGACAAAGCCTTGCGGCAGGTAGGTCTGGCTGAGCCAGCTGAGAGACTCCTCCAGCTTGCTGGGGGAAAAATAAGCCCCGCCGCTGATCTCCTGCACTTCTCCGCCCCCGGTGCGATACACACTGGGCAGCGTCTCCCCGTTCCCGTCATATACCGTCAGACGATAGCGGTACTCGTCGCTCTCAGGGGTGGCCGGCTCCGACCGGTACAGGACATCCACCGGTATCGTAAGCAGCCCGTCCCGCTGGTAGGCCCCTTCGATGAGAAAGAGCCGCTCCCCGTCATCCCGCTGAAGAGTCTCCCCCTGGATCAGCAAATCCGCCTGGGCCGGGGCCGCTCCAACTCCGGTAAAATAGCGCACCATCCGCTGGACCCCCGCCGCCAGGGCCTGGTAGTTGCCCACCCCCAGCACCAGGGCCAGACACACCAGGGCCGCCGCCAGCCGCTTGGCGGGGATGCCCTTCCGCCGGGGCCGTTCCGCCGCCGCCAGGGTATCCTCCACCAGATCCCGGCTGGGGGACGCCCGGTCAAACAGCGCCCGATAGTTCTCTTCCGTCATAGCTCTTCCGCTCCTTTCCATGCGTCGTGCAGCAGGGCCCTGCCTCGGGCCAGCTGACTGCGGACGGTGTTGGGACTGCGGCCCAGGATGGCCGCGATCTCCCCTGTGGCGTAGCCCTCGTAGTAGTAGAGGTGGAGCACCGCCCGGTACTTCTCCGGCAGGCCCTCCATTATCTGGAGCAGCTCCCCCTCCTCCTCCGTCCGGGCGGGGATGGTCTCGGACAGGGCTGTGGTATGCCGCCTCCAGAAGGAGGTGTGGAATTTCTTACAGCAGTTCACTGTCACCCGCAGCAGCCAGGCCTTCCGGTGCTCCTCCTCCCGAAAGTCCGGCGCGGAACGGAGATAGCGGAGAAAGACCTCCTGAAAGACGTCGTCGGCGTCATGGCCGCTGTGGGTCTGGGCCAGCGCCAGGCGATACACCATGTTCCCATAGGTCTCCACCACCTGCCGCAGGCCACCTTCCTCTGCCATTGCCCTCCCCCCTTTCGCCCCTAACATCCCTGAGGGGTCACTTTTGTTGCATCCGCTCCAAAAAATAATGCTTGCACCCAAAGGCGGACTGTGCTATTATCACAGTATCTTAATCATACCAAGCAGTTTAAAAAGGAGAATTATTATTATGAAAGAATTGGAACAAAAGGTCGCACTGGTCTCCTCCTCCACCCGCGGCATTGGCCTGGCCTGCGCCAAGGCTCTGGCCGCCCAGGGCGCCACTGTTTATCTGGGCGTGCGCCGTATGGACGCCGGACAGCAGATCGCTGACGAGATCATCGCCGCCGGCGGACGGGCCGGGGTGGTCTACTTTGACGCCGCCAACGAGGAGAGTTACTCCGGCATGGTGGAAGAGGTGGCCAGGAAGGAGGGCCGGCTGGACATTCTGGTGAACAACTTCGGCGCCACCGATGTCAAGACCGACCTGGACGTGGTAACCGGCGACACCGACGACTTTTTCCACATCGTCAATACCAACCTGAAGAGCGTGTACCTGCCCAGCAAGGCGGCGGTGCCCGTCATGGCCAAGAGCGGCGGCGGCTCCATCATCAACATCGGCTCGGTGGGCGGCATCTATCCCGACCTGAGCCGTACCGCCTACGGCGTCAGCAAGGCCGCCATCCACTTTCTCACCAAGGACATCGCCGTGCAGTACGCCCGGCAGGGGGTGCGGTGCAACGCGGTGCTTCCCGGCTTCACTGCCACTGACGCCGCCCTGAACAATATGTCCCAGGCCTTCCTGGACCTGTTCCTGAAAAACGTCCCCCTGAACCGTCCCGGCCGTCCCGAGGACATTGCCGACGCCGTGGCCTTCCTGGCCAGCGATCGGGCCGCTTTCATCACCGGCGAGATCCTGCCTGTGGCCGGCGGCTTCGGCCTGCCCACTCCTCTGTACAGCTCCTATATGGGCGACGGCGCCAAAGGTTGATTCCAACTTCCCAAAAGGGCCCTTCGGGGCCCTTTTTATTTGCCCCGTTCCCCCGGACATGATATACTATCCTATCATACCGCAAAGGACGGCAGCTATGGAAAAATTGGTCGTGGGCATTCTGGCCCATGTGGATGCAGGCAAGACCACCCTCAGCGAGGGACTGCTCTACGCCTGCGGAAAATTGAAGAAGCTGGGCCGGGTGGACCACGGGGACGCCTTTCTGGACACCGACCCCATGGAGAAGGAGCGGGGCATCACCATCTTCTCCAAGCAGGCGTTGCTCCCTCTGGAACAGCTGGAGATCACCCTGCTGGACACTCCAGGCCACGTGGACTTCTCCGCCGAGATGGAGCGCACCCTGTCGGTGCTGGACTGCGCCATCCTGGTGGTCAGCGGAGCCGACGGGGTCCAGGGCCACACCCATACCCTGTGGAAGCTGCTGGAGCGCTATCATGTGCCCACCTTCCTCTTTGTGAACAAGATGGACCTGGCGGGGGCAGACAAGGCCGCTCTGCTGGGGGAGCTGAAAAGCAAGCTGGACGAGGGCTGCGTGGACATGGGGGATCAGGAGGCCCTCTGCGAGCAGGCCGCCCTGTGTGACGAGTCCCTGCTGGAGGACTACCTGGAGACGGGGACCATTGCCGACGCTGCCCTCACCGCCCTCATCGCCCAACGGAAGCTGTTTCCCTGCTGGTTCGGCTCTGCCCTAAAGCTGGAGGGGGTAGAGGACTTCCTCCGGGGCCTGGAGCAATACGCCTCCCGGCCGGTGTACGGCGATCAATTCGGCGCCCGCATCTTCAAGATCTCCCGGGACAATCAGAACAACCGGCTGGCCTGGATGAAGATCACCGGCGGCAGTTTAAAGGCAAAAACGGTGCTGGACGGCCCCGGCTGGAGCGACAAGGCCGACCAGCTGCGGGTATACTCCGGCGTGAAATTCCAGCCGGTGGACGCGGCTCCGGCGGGGTCCGTGGTGGCAGTCACCGGTCTGGGCTCCGCCGCCGCCGGGCAGGGCCTGGGCTTTGAGGCGGAGGGTACGCCTCCTGCCCTGGAGCCGGTACTCAACTATCAGGTGATTTTGCCTGACGGCCAGGACCCGGTCACCGCCATGCAGAAGCTGCGCCAGCTGGAGGAGGAGGATCCCCAGCTCCATCTGGTGTGGAGTGAGCGGCTAAAAGAGATCCACATCCAGCTCATGGGCCAGGTCCAGCTGGAGATCTTGCAGCGGCTCATTGCCGAGCGATTCAATATGGAGGTCAGCTTCGGCCAGGGAGGCATCGTGTACCGGGAGACCATCGCCGCCCCCGTCATCGGCGTGGGCCACTACGAGCCGCTCCGCCACTACGCCGAAGTCCATCTGTTGATAGAGCCGGGGGAGCGGGGGAGCGGCGTGACCCTGGCCACCGCCTGTCCGGAGGATGTGTTGGACGGCAACTGGCAGCGGCTGATCCTCACCCATGTGGCTGAACGGGCCCACCCCGGCGTGCTTACCGGCTCTCCCCTCACCGACGTGAAAATTACCCTGCTGGCAGGCCGGGCCCATTTGAAACACACCGAGGGAGGCGACTTCCGGCAGGCCACCTACCGGGCGGTGCGTCAGGGCCTGATGGAGGCGGAGAGCGTCCTGCTGGAGCCCTGGTACTCCTTCCGGCTGGAGGTGCCCGCCGCCCAGGTGGGGCGGGCCATGAGCGACCTCCAGCGGATGGGGGGCGACTGTAATCCCCCGGAGACGGCGGGAGAACTGACCGTCCTCACCGGCTCCGCCCCGGTGGCGGGCCTGCGGGACTACGGCAGCGAGGTGGCCGCCTACACCAGAGGTATGGGGCGGCTGAGCTGCACCTTGAAGGGCTACTATCCCTGCCACGACCAGCAAAATGTGGTGGAGGCTTTGGGCTACGATCCGGAGCGGGACGTGGACAACCCCACCGGCTCGGTGTTCTGCGCCCACGGGGCGGGGTACAACGTGAAGTGGGACCAGGTGAAGGAGATGGCCCATGTGGACAGCGGCCTGTCTCTGGACAAGCCCCCGGAGCCGGAGACCCCCGCTGCCCCCGTCCGGCGGAGCAGCAATTCCGGCCTGTCCCTGGAGCAGGACAAGGAATTGCTGGCCATCTACGAGCGCACCTACGGCAAGGTGGAGCGCAGCTCCTTCCGGCCCCAGCCCAAGCCTGCCCGCACCAGCCTGGACGAGGGGAAGTACAACGTCCAGACCCAGAACCGGGGACCGGAGTACCTGCTGGTGGACGGCTATAACATCATCTTCGCCTGTGAGGAACTGAAGGCGGTGGCCCAGACCAATCTGGACGCCGCCCGGCAGCTGCTGATGGACCTGCTGAGCAACTATCAGGGCTTTAAAAAGAACGTGGTCATCCTGGTCTTTGACGCCTACAAGGTGCCCCGTAATGTACAGGATGTATTCAAATACCACAATATTTACGTTGTGTATACCAAAGAGGCGGAAACGGCGGACACTTATATCGAGCGGGCCACCTACGAGATCAGCAGGCACCACCGGGTGCGGGTGGCCACCTCCGACGGAGCGGAACAGCTCATCATTCTGGGCCACGGCGCCCTGCGGCTGTCCGCCACCACCTTTAAAGCGGAAGTGGAGCAGGCTTCCGGTCAGATCGCCGCCATTCTGGCGAAAAATAACCGGTCCACCCCGTCCCGGCCGGTGGCCGCCGCCCTGAAAAAGGCACAGGAGGGAAGCAAATGATCCCCATGCACATCATCGCCCGTATCCGCAGCGACTTCCCCACCAAGTTCGGCATCCCCCGGCAGAGCGGGCTGGTGGAGGAGCTGAAAGCCACCATCGTCTTTGAGCCCGAGTACCGCAATCCGGACGCCCTGCGGGGGCTGGAGGAGTTCTCCCACATCTGGCTCATCTGGCAGTTTTCTGAGGCAGTGCGGGACAAGTGGTCCCCCACGGTGCGGCCCCCCCGCCTGGGGGGCAACACCCGCATGGGGGTATTCGCCACCCGCTCTCCCTTCCGGCCCAACGCCATCGGTCTGTCCTGCGTGAAACTGGAGTCCATTGAGAAGGACCCCAGGCTGGGTACCGTGCTGGTGGTGTCGGGAGCCGATCTGATGGACGGCACCCCCATCCTGGACATCAAGCCCTATCTTCCCTATGCCGATGCCCACCCGGAGGCATTGGGGGGCTTTACCGGCAACGTGGGAGGCAAGGTACTGGAGGTATCCTTCCCGACGGAACTATTGGAGCAGGTACCGGAGGGCAAGCGGGAGGCCCTGATGGGGGTGCTGTCCCGGGACCCCCGGCCCTCCTACCAGCACGACCCCCACCGGGTGTACGGCATGGCGTTTGCCGGGCTGGAGGTAGGGTTTACCGTGGACGGAGAGGTCCTTACCGTCCGCTCGATCAAACCGGAAAAAACGCCTGCCGGGTGAGGCAGGAGGCAATGGGAGGATGAGGCCCTATGACGGAACGAGAAATCAAAACCATTCGGCGGTACTACACCAGACCGGTGACCGCGCTGGCCTGGTTTGGCTCCGGTCTGCTGGCTATGGTGTTTGGGATTCTGCTGGAAATGATCGGGAGCGTTGCCTTCGATCTGAAAGGCTCCACAGGTCCGGCACTTTACGGATCGCTTGTACTCCTGCTGCTCTGTATGGCTCTGTTTCTGATCCAGGCCATCAGCGTCATGTGGGGCGTCAGGAGGAAAAAGTGGGCCGCCATTGCGGAGAAGGCCAGGACCAGCGTCTCCTACACCGACCGCACCACCCAGCTGCTGGCGGCCAACACTGCGGTGGCGGCGGGGCGGCTGATGTCCCGGTCGGACAACGATACGATTAAAACCGCCGGGGACATCAGCACCGCTGTGGGCGGCGTGGTGGGGATGCACGCCATTGTGGGGATACTGTTTGAAGTTCGGAAAAGCGCTAAGCACATAGCAGAGCTGCTGGGGATCAAGCTCCCCGCCGCCAAGACTCGGGTACTGGCCATTCTTCTGGTCCCTGCCGCGCTGCTGGTGGCTATAACGATCCCCTCCTATTTGGATGGCATCCAGCAGCATCATGAATCCGCCGCTCAGGCGGCGGCGGTGGTGGAGAAGCTGGAGCAGGTTTTCGAGGACTCCTGTGACAGCGTATCTGCCGACGACCCCACGGAGCGTTACAAGGACTACGGCTATGGGGTAACAGGCCGTCTGAAAGATGAGAATAACGACACCCGGTCCTATCTGGCCGTGACGGTCAACAACAACGGCGTGGTGGAAGCGGTGACCTACTCCCTGGGGATCGACGTCAATTCCTCCAAGGAGGACAACATTGCCCATGCAAAGGCAGATCTGGCCCGTCTGAACCAGGCCCTTCGTTCCGCGGATGTTCCCTTCCTGTCTCCCAACCTGGGGGAGGAGCACACCCTCAAAGAGGACTTTATCGCCCTCTTCCAGGAGAATTCCTACTATGAGAACTGCCGGTCCTACTATGAAGAAGAGGGCCTGTCCATCGGGTATTATACGGAAAGCCAGGAGGAGTACACCGACTACAGCAGTTCCTATTTCTACATCACTGTGAAGCCGCCGGAGGAAGAGAGCTGACCGTCTGCTTCATCGAAAAAGGGCCTGCTGCAGCATTGCAGCAGGCCCTTTGCCTGTCTGTATAATCTTCCGGTTCAGGTCTGGGGCAGGGAGTCGTCCTCCCGGACCCAGTCCTCCACATGGACCACCGAATAGTCGGTCTTGGTATTGCGGATGACCACCCGCTGGATGCCGGCGTTGATGATGAGCCGCCTGCACATGGAACAGGAGGTGGAGTTGGGGATCAGATCCCCGGTGGCAGGGTCCACACAGACCATGTACAGGGTGGCGCCGATGGTCTCGCTGCGGGCGGCAGAGATGATGGCGTTGGCCTCGGCATGGACCGAGCGGCACAGCTCATACCGCTCCCCGGAGGGGATATTCAGGGCCTCCCGGGTGCAGTAGTTCAGATCCACGCAGTTTTTCCGGCCCCGGGGAGCCCCGTTGTAGCCGGTGGCGATGATCTCGTCGCTTTTCACCAGAATCGCGCCGTAGCAGCGGCGCAGACAGGTGGCCCGCTCGGCCACGGTCTGGGCAATATCCAGATAGTAATTTTCCTTGTCAATGCGGCCCATGGGGACCCTCCTTTGTGTCACTTCTAAATTGATACCGTCAGTATATCGTTTTTTTCTCCAAACCGCAAGTGCCGCCTTCTCTGCCGGTCCATCGTTCATGAAATGTTTACGGTTGTATCCTTGACGAAAAAAGCCGCAGGCGCTATCATATAGACATCAAAAGTGCATCCAATTCTTACGTCAAAGGAGACGACCGTATTTCATGCTCATGAATTTTTTCCGAAAATTGATGTACGGACGGTATGGCAGCGATCACCTCTCCTTTTTCCTGCTTTTCCTGTATGTGGTGCTGATTTTCATATCGGCGCTGCCCCATATGGCATGGATCTCCTGGCTGGCACTGGCTGTGCTGTTTTGGGACCTGTTTCGGATGTTTTCCCGCCGCATGGACCGCCGCCGGGCGGAAAACGCCCGGTTTCTGACCCTGTTCGGGCCGTTCATCCGCTGGTTCAAAATGCGGCGCACCATCCGCCGGGACAAAGACCACCGCTACTTTAAATGCCCCAACTGCGGGCAATATCTGCGGGTGCCCCGGGGCAAAGGAAAAATCACCGTCAACTGCCGCAACTGCGGCGCCAGCTTTGAGGAACGTAGTTGAATCCAGTCAAGGGCTGCTGCCGGACGCAGCAGCCCTTTTCATCACAGAAAGGGGGAGCGCCCATGAGACAGTGTATGGACGCCGACAATCTGCACCGCCGCTTGAAGAAGATCATCGGCCAGCTCAACGCCATTGACCGGATGGTGGATGAGGACGTACCCTGTGAGGAGATGCTCATGCAGATCAACGCCGCCAAAAGCGCCCTGCACAAGGTGGGTCAGGTGGTGCTGGAGGGTCATCTCAACCACTGTGTCCGGGACGGCATCGAGCACGGCGACGCCGACCGCACCATCTCGGAATTCGCCAAAGCCATCGAGCATTTTTCCCGTATGAGTTGAAAAGAGGTGTGCCCCACAGACATGGGGCACGCCTCTTTTTTATTTGCTCAGGGCACTCACTGCCAACCGGACGGCGGCAGCGTCGGTGACCGGCACCTGTTCCTCCGGGGGACACACTCCGCCGGAAAAGGACACCGCCGGGTTGTGGGTGGCAGAGACGTCGGTCCGGCTGGTCTTGAAGGAGCCGTGAAGCTGGTCGCAGCCGGTGGCCGCCAGCAGGGCGGCGGCGTTGTCCGGTTTCACTCCGCAGCCAGGCAGGATCTGAATGCGTCCGGCGGCGTACGCCTCCATGGCCCGGATGGTGTCCGCCCCCGCCGGGGCAGAACTGGCCTGCCCGCTGGTGAGGACTCGTGTCACGCCCAGCTCCATCAGCACGTCCAGGGCCTCCCGCCAGTCGGGCACCACGTCAATGGCCCGGCTGAACACACTCTCCTTCTCCCCGATGACCTCCAGCATGGCGGCGCACCGGGCCCTGTCCACCCTGCCGTCGGGGTGGAGGCAGCCAAACACGATGCCGTCCGCCCCTGCCGCCAGCAGGGCGCGGGCGTCGGCCAGCATGGCGGCAAACTCCGTCTCACTGTAGCAGAAGCCCCCCTCCCGGGGCCGCACCATGGCCATAATGGGGATGGACACCTGCCGGGCCACCTCCATGGCCCCGATGGAGGGGGTCAGCCCCCCCAGAAAGAGGGCGGAATTCAGCTCCACCCGGTTGGCACCGGCCTGTGCGGCAATGAGCACATCCTCCGCCGAGCCGCAGCACACTTCCAGAATCATGGCAACACCTTCTTTTCTCATCTGGGGCTATGATACCACAAAGAAATGTGATATCATAGCCCCATTCCAAAGGAGTGGATCATATGGATCAGGAACTGACTTTTATCCGGCAGGCCCTGCCGGAGGACTGGGACAGCTACCCCCAGTCTCTGTTTGAGGCCTTCGCCGCCCACAGCCGTATGCTGCGCCAGAACACCCCCTGGTGCGCTTCTCTCAGCCAGGAGGCCTACGAGCAGTATGTCCTCTGCCCCCGGGTCAACGACGAGGACCTGTCCGACCACCGGGCCCTGTTTTACAGCCAGCTGTGGGACCGGGTGAAGGACCTGTCCCAGGAGGAGGCCGCCCTGGAGGTCAACCGCTGGTGCCATGAGCAGGCCAGCTATCAGGCCCAGGACGACCGCACCGCCTCCCCTCTGACGGTGTACCGCTGCGGCAGCGGCCGGTGCGGGGAGGAGTCCGCCTTCCTGGTTTCCGCCCTGCGCTCGGTGGGTCTGGCCGCCCGGCAGGTGTACGCCCCCCGCTGGTCCCACTGCGACGACAACCACGCCTGGGTGGAGGTGCTGTGCGAGGGCAGGTGGCACTTCCTGGGGGCCTGCGAGCCGGAACCGGTGCTGGACCGAGGCTGGTTCAACACCGCCGCCTCCCGGGCCATGCTGGTCCACAGCCGTACCTTCGGCCCGGTGGCCGACCTGACCCTCCACGGCGCTCCCCTGAGCAAACAGGGACAGGCCCTGTACCACAACCAGACGGCCCGTTATGCCCACACCAAGTCCTACACCTTCCGGGCCCAGCCGGGAGAGATCATCACGCTGGAAGTCCTCAACGAGTCCCGCTTCTGCCCCATTGCCGCCCTTACCGCCGATGAAACCGGCAGGGTCCAGGTGGAACTGGGGATCAGCGACCTCCACCTGTCCGCTGGTGAGAAGGAGGCCTTCTGTCACGGCCAGACCCAGGACGTGGCCAAATTGACCCTCCCATCTCCCTGCACGGACTGGACAGCCTTTGACTTCCGCGCCCCCCAGGATGCCCCCGTCAACCCCGCCCCTCTGGACCAGGCCCAGCGGCAGGAACGGGCCGCGGTACTGGCGGCAGGGACCGCCAAACGGCAGGAGCGGATGGCAGGCTATTTCGACGAGGAGAAGGCCCAAAACTACCCCCGGCAGCGAGAGCTACTTCAAAAAGCTCGGGGCAACTTTGGGGAGATCTACGCCTTTCTCAGCAAAGACCACGACCCGCTGCGCCCCGCCCTTCTCTCCTCCCTGTCCGACAAGGACCTGCGGGATGTGACGGCAGACCTGCTGGAGGTCCATCTGGAGCGGGCCCGGCCCTGGGCGGACCGGTACCCGGCGGAGGTGTTCCGGCGGTTTGTGCTCTGCCCCCGAGTGGCCTTTGAGCCCATCACCGACTGGTCCGTCCCCCAGCCCGGCGCGGTGGGGGAGGTCATTGCCCTGCGGCAGCAGGGGGTGCCTGCCCTGCTGCGCCCCCTGGACGGGGCGGTACTGATGTGGCAGGATGGAAAATTTGTCCCAAAGGAGCCGGAGGAATGTGGAAAAGTCACCTTCCGGAAGGCGCCGGTGGAGCGGTTTCTCTACCGGCAGAACTGGTCGCTGGACCTCTGGACGGGGGAAATGTGGAAACCCCTCAGGCTGGCCGACCGGGCCTGGCACAAAAACAAGCTGAATGTCACCCTGCCCGCCGGGCGCTACCGGGTGCTCACCGCCCTGCGGCTGCCGGCGGGGGACCAGTTTGCCAACCGACTGGAGTTCACCCTGGAAGCGGGGCAGGAGCGGGAAATCCCGCTGGCGCTGCGGGACTGCTCGGTGGACGATCTCATCTCCCCCCGGGAGCTGCCTCTGGAGGAGCTGGGCGGGCCCCATGAAAAAGCCGCCCTCCTCCTCTGGCTGGAGGAGGGGGCGGAACCCACGGAGCATATTTTAAATGAACTCTCCGCCGCCCTGCCTGCCTTTCAGGCGCTGGACGGGGACGTGGTCTTTTTCCTGCGGCGGCCCGGCGCGGAACAGCAGGCCACCCTGGCGGGGCTGCTGGACCAATGGCCCCAGGTACAGCTGTTCTACCCCGAGTGGGGCTATCAGGTGGAGACGGTGGCCCGCCACCTGGGTCTGGACCCGGACAAGCCGCCTCTGGCGGTGGTACGGGACCAGGAGGGCCGGGCGGCCTACGCCTGCTGCGGCTACCAGGTAGGAGCGGCGGACCTGCTGCGGCGGGTGCTGGAGCAGCTGGTGTAAGTCACTCCTTAAAGTTCTTCAGATATTCCTCCACCGACCGGGTCATCTCCCGGGAGAAGTCTGAGTTATACTTTCGGGCACAGAAGGCCTGGAGCCAGTCGGCATAGGGCCGCTGGCCGGCGTTGTCGGCCAGCATCCGCTCCAGCTCCCCGGCGTTCATCCGGCGATAGCCGTTTTCATGAACAATGTAGGGCAGCGCCCGGCGGCGGGGCTTCTCTCTGGCCTGCTGCTGGGCGGTTGGATAGCCGAACACCACCATGGCCGCGGGGAACACATAGTCCGGCAGATTGAGCAGCTGCCGGTGGCTCTCGCACTGCTCCATCACGTCCCCGATGTAGCAGGAGCCGATGCCCAGGCTCCAGGCGGCGGTGACGGCGTTCTGGGCGGCAATGTTGGCGTCGGAGCAGGCCAGCAGCAAGTCCCCCACCCCCGGCTTCCGGGGCTGGCAGCCGCCGGCATCAAAGGCGTCGTACCACTTCTGGCAGTCGGCGCAGAAGATCAGCACCAGGGGCGCCTGGGCGATAAAGGGCTGGTGGTCGCAGGTCTCCGCCAGGGTATCCTTCAGCTTCTGGTCGGTAATGTCCAGAATGGTGTACAGCTGCTGGTTGCCCGCCGTTGGGGCGGCGCAGGCGGCCTCCAGGATGGCCCGCTTGTCGTCGGGGGCGATGGGCTTTTCCAGATAGGCCCGCACCGATTTGCGGTCCCGAAGCTGATGCAAAACGTCATTCATTGACAAAACCTCCTGAATGGATGTGAAAATATGCAAGAAAAACGCTATTCCGTAGCAGGGCAGGACACCCTGCTCCCCTTCCTGCTGGCCCATGTGACCGGCAAAAGCCGCAACAGCGTCAAGTCCCTGCTCACCCGCGGGCAGGTCCAGGTGGACGGCAAGACCGTCACCCGCCACGACCATCCCCTCTTGCCGGGGCAGACGGTGGTGGTGCTTCCTCAGGGCGCGGGAGACAAAAAGGCCCCCTTCCCCATCCTCTACGAGGACGGCAGGCTGCTGGTCATCGAAAAGCCCGCCGGTCTGCTGAGCATGGCCACCGACAAGGAGAAGGTGCGCACCGCCTACCACATGGCCACCGACTATGTCCGCAAGGCCGATCCCCGGAACCGGATCTTCATTGTCCACCGGCTGGACCGGGCCACCTCCGGCGTGCTCCTCTTCGCCAAGGACGAGGAGACCAAGCGAGCCTTCCAGGATAACTGGGACAAGCTGGTGGGCCGCCGGGGCTATCTGGCGGTGGCGGAGGGCAGGCCGCCCAAGGACTCGGATACCATCCGCACCCTGCTGCGGGAGAACGCCGCCCACAAGGTGTACTCGGTGCGCTCCGGCGGTAAGGAAGCAATAACTCATTATACCATGCTCAGCGCCGGAAAGGAATACGCCCTTCTGGAGATCGATCTGGATACCGGCCGGAAAAACCAGATCCGGGCCCACCTCAGCGAGCTGGGCTGCCCGGTGGCCGGGGACCGGGACTACGGAGCCGCCACCGATCCTCTGGGGCGGCTGTGCCTCCACGCCCATGAGCTGGTGCTCACCGACCCCTTCACCGGAGAGGAGCGTATCTTCCGGGCGGAGGCCCCCGCCGGGTTCCGAAAGCTGACCCGGTAAAACTTACAGGCCCAGTTGGGCCCGGGCCTGGTCCCGAAAGGCCACCAGCTCTGGATAGTCGTAAAAAAAGTTCTGCTTCTGCTCCCACACCGACGTGCCGGTGGGCTTGTCGTAGAGCACAAAGTAGGAGAAGCACTCGGCGATATCCTCGGAGGGGCTGGTGGCGGCGTAGTCGGTGATGAAGTCATCCTTATGCCGCAGATAGAAGTTGATGCTCTCCGGGTCGGCCAGCCGGTCGTCCAGGTAGTCCTTCCAAAAGCGCTGGTAGAAGGCATTGAGATAGGAGTCCGGGTTGCTCACCAGATCGGTCTCCCCGTAGCAGTCGTAGCGCTTGGGCGCGCCGTAGGTCACCTGACGATCATTCAGGGTCAGATAGTGGGCATACTCATGATACACCGTCTCGGTGAACTCCACAGGATCGCCTGCGTCCTCCGGGTCCACCGCCAGTTCCCACTGGACTCCGTTGTCGTCCGCCGGGACCACATAGGCCAGGATGTCGTCTTTCCCGTCGCTGAAAATGGTGAAGCGGGTGAAGGGCTTCAGGCTTCCCTCAGGCAGCAGGGCATTGACCTTGTCCCACAGGGCCCGGTACTCCGCCTTGTCCGATTTGTCGGGGATGAGGGTGCCGTCCGCCCCGATCTCATATCGGGCCAGGGCAGGAGGCTCCTCCTGCCCCTCCGCCTTCTCCGGTTCCTCCAGGTAGCGCTGGGTGAAGTCCTCATACAGCTGGTTGAGCTGGTCCACCAGTTCCTCCTCCTGGGAGGACAGCTCCCACCGGCCCTCCTGGGCCCGGGCCTGCCGCAGGGGGACCAGTTCCTCCAGCAGGTTTTGGACCTGATCCTTCTCCATCTGGGTCAGCCTGTCCGCCAGCTGGCCCAGCTGAATGGTGGCCAGCCGGGCCGCCTCGGCCGGGACGTTGGGACCAGCGGTGTCCGCCGCCGGTCTGGTACAGGCGGACAGGAACAGCAGGGGCAGGAAAAGCAAAACAGGATTGGGTCGTCTCATGGTAAACACCTCGTTTTCGTCAGCGCCGGCAGAGCCGGCGTAGTGGGGCGATTGTACCACAGCAGCCCGGGCAGCGGAAGAAAGCTAAACAAATCTACAGGAAAACGTCAGATGTTCCATAGAAACGGCAGAAGGACGGGATCAGATGGTCCCGTCCTTCTCAGACTGTCGAAAAAGGCAGAAGTGATGCCAGAGAGAGCTCAGTTCTTGCACCGTGGAAAAGCCCTCGGAAGAGTTTTGCCGCCCGCAGGCGGCAAAATAGAGTAAGCATCTGTTTTTTCCAAGGACATGAGCCTTGGAAAAACACTTCTCAGCCCACAAGCGTGCGCGCTTTGCACGCGCGACGCAGCGGGCTGCATCCCCTCTCAAAAATGCAAGCATTTTTGAGAGGCGTGTCGAGGTTTCTCGACACGCTGGACAAAAGGACGGGACCATATGGTCCCGTCCTTCTGTCTGGGAAGGTATAGGAAGGCATAGAAGATAGCAAAGTTACAGCTTGACCACCCAGCCGTGGGGATCGGGCTGGGTCCCCCACTGGATGCCGGTGAGGGTGTCATACAGCTTCTGGGCCAGAGGGCCGATCTTGCCGCCGTTGACCACAACATGCTTGTCCTCCCAGCCCATCTCGCCGATGGGAGAGATGACAGCGGCGGTACCGGTGCCCCAGGCCTCCTTCAGGGTGCCGCTCTGCCCCGCCTCGAAGAGCTCCTCCGCGGTGATGAGCCGCTCCTCCACCTTCAGGCCCCAGCTCTTGAGCAGTTCAATACAGGACTTGCGGGTGATACCGGGCAGCACGGAGCCGGTGAGCATGGGGGTGACCACCGTATCCTCGATCTGGAACATGACGTTCATGGAGCCCACTTCTTCAATGTACTTGCGGTGGACGCCGTCCAGCCACAGCACCTGGGCGTAGCCGTTCTGCTCGGCCCGCTCACCGGCCCGGATGGAGGCGGCGTAGTTGCCGCCGCACTTGGTGTAGCCGGTGCCGCCCTTGACGGCCCGGACATCCTCGCTCTCCACGTAGATCTTCACCGGATTGATACCCTCGGCGTAGTAGGCGCCTACGGGGCAGGTGATGATGGCAAAGATATAGTCGTGGGCGGCGTGGACCCCCAGGGTGGGGGTGGTGGCAATGATGAAGGGACGGATATACAGGGAGGTACCGGGCTGATCGGGCACCCAGTCCGCCTCCAGCCGCACCAGCTGCTCGATGGCAGCCAGAGCGTCCTCCTCATCCAGGGGCGGGATGCACATCCGCTCACAGGAGGAGTTGATGCGCTTGACGTTCTCGGTGGGACGGAAGAGCTGAATAGTACCGTCGGGAGAGCGGTAGGCCTTCAGGCCCTCAAAGACCTCCTGCGCATAGTGGAACACCATGGCGGAGGGGTCCAGCGCGATGGGGCCGTAGGGAACGATGCGCCCGTCGTGCCAGCCCTGGCCGGCGGTGTAGTCCATCAAAAACATATGGTCGGTAAAGGTTCTGCCGAACACCAGCGTGGAGGGATCGGGCTTGGGCTTGCCCACTGCGGCACGCTGAACAGGATATTCCTTCATCAGGATGGCCTCCTTGCAGTTTCATTGCTTGTCTTCAGTATGACAGGGTAAAGAAAAAAAGAATGTAAACCGTGATACAAAGCCGAAAATATACCGGCAGGTTTCCCTGTCTCCTTCTCCTGTATGGTAGCACAAACCGGCCGGAAAGACAACCAGGGCGGGAGTTCCTGCCGCAGCACTTGTAATTTGGCCGGGGATACGATATAATACTTGGGCTAATATGCCGAAAGAGGGTATTGAACCGATGAAATTAGGTATCGTGGGCCTGCCCAACGTGGGCAAATCGACCCTTTTCAACGCCATCACCAATGCCGGCGCCGAGAGCGCCAACTATCCCTTCTGCACCATTGACCCCAACGTGGGCGTGGTGGCAGTACCCGACGCCCGTCTGGACGCGCTGACCGAGATGTACCACCCCAAAAAGACCACTCCCGCCGTGGTGGAGTTCGTGGACATCGCCGGTCTGGTGAAGGGCGCCAGCCAGGGTCAGGGTCTGGGCAACAAGTTCCTGGCCAACATCCGGGAGTGCGACGCCATCGTCCATGTGGTGCGCTGCTTTGACGACGAGAACATCATGCACGTGGTGGCCGACACCAGCACCAATGTGCCTGTGGACCCCGCCGGGGATATCGGCGTCATTGATATTGAGCTCATCATGGCCGATGTGGAGATGGTGGAGCGCCGCATCGACAAGGCCCAGAAGGCCGCCAAGGGCGACAAGAAGTACCTGCGGGAGGTGGAGGTGTTCACCGCCCTGAAGGATTGGCTCAACGACGGCAACTCCGCCCGCTCCTTCGAGTGCGACGAGGACGACGCCGCCATCATCGCCACCGCCGAGCTGCTCTCCCTGAAGCCCATCATCTACGCCGCCAACCTGGACGAGGACGGCTTTGCCGACTGCCACAGCAACGCTTACTACAAGATCGTGGAGGATCTGGCCGCCAAGGAGGGCGCTCAGGTCATCCCCGTGTGCGCCAAGCTGGAGGCCGAGATCGCCGAGCTGGACGCCGACGAGAAGAAGATGTTCCTGGACGACCTGGGCATCGCCGAGTCCGGCCTGGACCGGCTCATCAAGGCCAGCTACGCCCTGCTGGGTCTGATCTCCTTCCTCACCTCCGGCGAGGATGAGTGCCGTGCCTGGACCATCAAGAAGGGCACCAAGGCTCCCCAGGCTGCCGGTAAGATCCACACCGACTTTGAGCGGGGCTTCATTCGGGCCGAGGTGGTCAACTTTACCGACCTGATGGCCTGCGGCTCCATGAACGCGGCCAAGGAAAAAGGCCTTGTACGTTCTGAAGGTAAAGAGTATGTCATGAAAGACGGCGATATCGTCCTGTTCCGGTTCAACGTCTAATGAATGCAAGAAAACCCGCCCCTGAGCCCTAAAGCGGCTCACGGGCGGGTTTTTTGTGCGCAGGCCCCAACGAAGATAGAAATATCCCCGGACAGCTGTCTGGGGATCTTGGTGCCATCTCTTACTGGTACAGCTCCACCTCGTCGTCACAAAGTCCATTTTGCTCCGTTTCCGCCTGACAGTGAAAACTGCATATACCCCTCGCTCTTTCTCTCCCTACACAACCCACTACGTCGGGCTTGTACGGGGCCCTATCAACAAGTCCAAAGCGCTTTGACCACACACAGTGCCGCCCCGTCTGCAATGGGGAGAAGAAGCCCGCCAGATAATGGACCCTGGGCAGCCGCCCCTTTCTTTTTGATAAGCGATAGGATTTTTCCTCCATCTGTGATATAATGTTTCCCAATTCCCCAAGCGAAGGAGTTGCTTCCATGAAAATTATTGACATTTTAAACCAGGACCGCCCTACGCTGTCCTTTGAGGTGTTCCCCCCCAAGACCAGCGACACCTATGATTCCGTGGCCAAGGCCACCCAGGACATCGCGGCCCTGCGGCCTGACTTTATGAGCGTCACCTACGGCGCCGGCGGCGGCACCAGCGACTACACCGTGGGCATTGCCGCCGGCATCCAGCAGCAGTACGGCGTGGATGTGCTGGCCCACCTGACCTGCGCCTCCTCCACCCGGGAGCACGTGGCCCAGGTACTGGAGCATCTGAAGGAGAAGGGCATCCAGAACGTGCTGGCCCTCCGGGGAGACATTCCAGAGGGGGGCGCTCCCGCCCACGACTATCAGTACGCCGCCCAGCTGGTCAAGGACATCAAGGCCCACGGCGACTTCTGCATCGGCGGGGCCTGCTACCCCGAGGGACACCCCGAGTCCCCCACCAAGAACGCCGACATCGACCATCTGAAAGCCAAGGTGGAGGCAGGCTGCCAGTTCCTCACCACCCAGATGTTCTTTGATAACAACATCCTCTACAACTTCCTCTACCGCATCCGGGAGAAGGGGATTACCGTGCCGGTGGTGGCGGGTATCATGCCGGTGACCAACGGCAAGCAGATCGCCCGCATCTGCAAGCTGTCGGGCACCTATCTGCCTGAGCGGTTCAAGGCCATTGTGGACAGGTTCGGGGACAACCCCGCCGCCATGCGTCAGGCCGGCGTGGCCTACGCCGCCGAGCAGATCATCGACCTCATCGCCAACGGCGTGGAACACATCCACATCTACTCCATGAACAAGCCGGAGATCGCATCCTCCATCCAGTCCAGCCTGTCGGAGGTCCTGAAATGATCCATACCCCCCGCGCCGAGGCCCTGCGCTATCTGGGCTGCCGGGGAACAGAGCCTGACGGGGCCACCGCCGCCCTGCTGAAAGAGCGCATCCAGGCGGTGGAGGGGGCCGCCGACCCCCGGTGGACTTCTGTAGAGGTCCCCCTCACCCTCCGCCCCGGCGGGGTGGAACTGGGGGACTGGTCCATCCACAGCGGAAAGCTGCGCGCCCACCTGGAGGGCTGCACCGCCGCTCTCCTCTTCGGAGCCACCCTGGGCGTGGGGGTGGACCGGCTCATTGCCCGCTCGGCGGCGGGCCAGGTAGCCCGTGCCGCCGTGGACCAGGCAGTGGCAGCCGCCCTCATTGAGGCGGTGTGTGACGATGCCTGCGACCAACTGGCGGAACGCTACCCCGGCAAATACCTGCGCCCCCGGTTCAGCCCCGGCTACGGAGATTTCCCTCTCACCGCCCAGCCCGAGCTGCTGCGGCGGCTGGACGGCCCCCGGAAGATCGGCCTCACCGCCACCGACACCTGCCTGCTGGCCCCCATCAAGTCGGTGACGGCGGTAATCGGTGTGGCCGATACCCTCGGCAAATGCCATGCCGGAGGCTGCGCCACCTGTTCCAAAACCAACTGCGCCTTTAGGAGAGATACCACATGAAATTCATCGACGCGCTGCACAGCCAGCGCCTGTTTTTTGACGGCGGCACCGGCACCCTGCTTCAGGCCCAGGGCCTGAAGGGCGGCGAGCTGCCCGAGACCTGGAACCTGCTCCATCCGGACCGCATTTCCGCCCTCCACCAGGCCTATCTGAAGGCGGGGAGCAACATCCTGTGCACCAACACCTTCGGGGCCAACGCCCTGAAGTTCCCCGCCGGAGGGGAGTTTGATCTGGAGGAGCTGGTGACCGCCGGTGTGCGTCTGGCCTGCGAGGCCAGGGACGCCGACCCCCGGCCCGACGTGTTTGTGGCTCTGGATATGGGTCCCACCGGCAAGCTCCTGAAGCCCATGGGCGACCTGGACTTTGAGGCCGCGGTGGCCCTGTATGCCCAGGTGGTACGGGCGGGCGCCGCCGCCGGGGCCGACCTGGTACTCATCGAGACTATGAGCGACTCCTACGAGGCCAAGGCCGCCGTGCTGGCCGCCAAGGAGAACTGCGACCTGCCGGTAGTAGTCACCACGGTCTACGGCGAGAACGGCAAGCTGCTCACCGGCGGCACCCCCGCCTCCACCGTGGCCCTGCTGGAGGGCCTGGGCGTGGACGCCCTGGGCGTCAACTGCGGCCTGGGCCCCGCTCAGATGCTGCCCATCGTGAAGCAGCTGCTGGAGTATGCCTCAGTGCCTCTGATCGTCAACCCCAACGCCGGTCTGCCCCACGCCTGCGACGGCTGCACCGTCTTTGACGTGGGCCCGGCGGAGTTCGCCGTCCACATGGGGGCCATTGCCGACCTGGGGGTACAGATCCTGGGCGGCTGCTGCGGCACCTCCCCCGACCACATCAAGGCCGCGGTGGAGGTGTGCCGGGACAAGCCCTTCACCCCCGCCGTAGACCGCGGCCGCACCCTGGTGTCCTCCTACGCCCAGGCGGTGGAGATCGGCCCCGCCCCCGTGGTCATCGGCGAGCGCATCAACCCCACCGGAAAGAAGAAGTTCCAGCAGGCCCTGCGGGACCACAACATTGAGTACCTCCTCAATGAAGCCTTTGCCCAGGAGGAGGCCGGGGCCCAGGTGCTGGACGTGAACGTGGGCCTGCCCGAAATCGACGAGCCCGCCCTGCTGGTGGAGGTGATGGAGTCCCTCCAGGCCGTCCTTCCCCTCCCCCTCCAGCTGGACACCTCCGACCCGGAGGCCATGGAGCGGGCCATGCGCCGCTACAACGGCAAACCCATGCTTAACTCGGTGTCCGGCAAGGCCGAGAGCATGGCCGCCCTCTTCCCCCTGGTGAAGAAGTACGGCGGCGTGGTGGTGGGCCTTGCCCTGGACGAGAACGGCATCCCCGCCACAGCGGAGGGCCGGCTGGCCATCGCCAAAAAGATTTGCGATACCGCCGCCCAGTACGGTATTTCCAAAAAGGAGATCGTCATCGATCCCCTGACCCTCACCATCTCCTCCGAGCCGGAGGCCGCCAAAATTACCCTGGAGGCGGTAGGCCGCATCAAGAAGGAGCTGGGGGTGTCCACCATTCTGGGCGTGTCCAATGTGTCCTTCGGTCTCCCCAAGCGGGAGCTGGTGAACACCGCCTTCTTCACCATGGCCCTCCAGCAGGGGCTGGACTGCGCCATTCTCAACCCCAACAACGCCGCCATGATGGGGGCCTGGCGGAGCTATCAGGCTCTCCTGGGTCTGGACCCTCAGTGCGGCCGCTACATCGCCGCCTACGGCGGGCAGGAAGCCCCTGCTGCCCCGGTTTCTTCCACCGACGGCCCCTCCCTCACCGACTGCGTCCTGCGGGGCAGCAAGGAGGGGGCGGCCCAGGCCGCCAAGGCCGCCCTGGACGGCGGCAAGGCCCCCCTGGACATCGTAGACAGCGTGCTCATCCCCGCCCTGGATCAGGTGGGTCAGGGCTTTGAGAAGGGCACCCTCTTCCTGCCCCAGCTGCTCATGAGCGCCGAGGCCGCCAAGGCCGCCTTTGAGGTGGTACAGAACGCCATGTCCGGCGAGGACCGGCCCAGCCAGGGAGCCGTGGTGCTGGCCACCGTCCAGGGGGACATCCACGACATCGGCAAGAACATCGTCAAGGTACTGCTGGAAAACTACAGCTTTACCGTCATGGACCTGGGCCGTGACGTGGCCCCGGAGCGCATCGTGGAGGCCGCCGGACAGCCCGGCGTGCGCCTGGTGGGCCTCAGCGCCCTGATGACCACCACGGTGGTGAGCATGGAGGAGACCATCCGCCAGCTGCGGGAGACCTGCCCCCAGGTGAAGATCGTGGTGGGCGGCGCGGTGCTCACCCCCGCTTACGCCGATCAGATCGGGGCGGACTGCTACGCCAAGGACGCCATGGCCACCGTCCGATACGCCAAGGAGATCTATCAGAGCTGATAAACACAAAAGCAGATATGCGGCATTACGCCCTCCATGTCAGGGAAAGGTAATCCATATCAGAATGCCATGGCGGAACATTTCTTTTCCATTCTCAAAACAGAGTGCATTTACTGTGACTGAACTGATCCAGTAAAAACGGACAGTGACAAAAGACCCCCTGATGTAGGAAAATAGACTACATCAGGGGGTCTTGGTGGTTCTAATTACTTGTACAGCTCCACCTCGTCGGCACAAGCGCCACATCCCTCGCTTCGCCGCATACGGCAAAGCTCTCTCCTTTTGCCGTGCCTCCTCTCCCATGAACAGTCAACTGCCCATGGGGTCCCAACAGGCGCTCCCAACGCTCCTTGGCGGCCAGACCCAAAACGCTTGCACGGCGCAATGCGCCGCCCCATCTTGGATGGGGCCCCACGAAGATGCCGACGACAGAAAGACCCCCGGGCAGTTGCCCGGGGGTCTTGGTGGTTCTAATTACTTGTACAGCTCCACCAGACGGGTCAGGTGCTCCCAACGCTCCTTGGCGGCTTCTTCGTTCTGAGCGAAGAGCTCCTTGGCGCGCTCGGGGAAGGCACGGGTCAGGGAGGAGTAACGAGCCTCGTTCATCAGGAACTCCTGATAGCCGCCAGCGGGGGCCTTGGAGTCCAGGGTGAAGGGGTTCTTGCCCTCGGCCTTGAGAGCGGGGTTGTACCGGAACAGGTTCCAGTAGCCGCAGTCCACAGCCTTCTTCATCTCCTGCTGGCAGTTGGCCATGCCGCCCTTGATGGAGTGCATCTCACAGGGAGCGTAGCCGATGACCAGGGAAGGACCATGATAGGCCTCAGCCTCGGTGATGGCCTTCAGGGTCTGGTTGGGATTGGCGCCCATGGCGATCTGGGCCACGTAGACGTAGCCGTACTGCATGGCGATCTCGGCCAGGCTCTTCTTGGGCTGGGTCTTACCGGCAGCGGCGAACTGAGCCACCTGGCCGATGTTGGAGGACTTGGAAGCCTGTCCGCCGGTGTTGGAGTACACCTCGGTGTCGAACACGAAGATGTTGACGTCCTCACCGGAAGCGATGACGTGATCCAGGCCGCCGTAACCGATGTCGTAGGCCCAGCCGTCGCCGCCGAAGATCCACACGGACTTCTTGTTCAGGTACTCCTTCTCCTTCAGGATCTCACGGACCAGGGTGCAGGCCTCGCAGTTGCAGCCCTCGCGCTGGCCGATGACGGCCTCCATGGCAGCGACGTAAGCCTTGGTGGCCTCGCCGTTGGCAGCGCCGTCCTCCATGGTGTCCAGCCACTTCTGACCGGCAGCCACGATGCCCTCGTCGGTGTAGTCCAGGGCGATCAGCTTGCGGGTCTGGTCAGCCAGACGGTCACGGATGGCCTTCTGACCCAGGTACAGGCCCAGGCCGTGCTCGGCGTTATCCTCGAACAGGGAGTTGGCCCAGGTGGGACCCTTGCCTTCCTTGTTGACGGTGTAGGGAGAGGTAGCAGCGGGGCCGCCCCAGATGGAGGAACAACCGGTGGCGTTGGAGACGTACATCCGGTCGCCGCACACCTGAGTGATCAGGCGGGCATAGGCGGTCTCGGCGCAGCCGGCGCAGGAGCCGGAGAACTCAAGCAGAGGCTGCTTGAACTGGCTGCCCTTGACAGTGGCGATATCCTCCACGTCGGCCTTGGGGGCAACCTTGGCCACCATGTAGTCGAAGACTTCCTGCTCGGCAGCCTGGGACTCCTGGGGCTTCATGGTCAGAGCCTTCACGGGGCAGGTGCTCACGCAGACGGTGCAGCCCATGCAGTCCAGGGGGCTGACCGCCAGGGCGAACTTGTACACGCCCTTGCCCTTGCCGGCCTTGATGTCCACGATCTTGGCCTGAGCGGGAGCAGCAGCGGCCTCCTCCTCGGACAGAGCGAAGGGACGGATGGTGGCGTGGGGGCAGACGTAGGAGCACTGGTTACACTGGATACACTTGGAGGCATCCCACTCGGGCACGGACACGGCCACGCCGCGCTTCTCGTAGGCAGCGGCGCCCTGGAAGAAGGTGCCGTCCTCGTGGCCGTTGACAAAGGCGGAAACAGGCAGGCTGTCGCCGTCCATGCGGCCCACGGGCTCCATGATGTCCTTCACCATCTTCACGGTGTCGGCATTGCCCTCCAGGTGCTCCTCAACGGGCTTATCCTCGGCGGTAGCCCAGGAAGCGGGCACCTCGAACTTGTGGAAGGCGGTGGCGCCGGCGTCGATGGCCTTGTGGTTCATGTCAACCACGTCCTGGCCCTTCTTCAGGTAGGAGTGGGTGGCGGCGTCCTTCATGTACTGGATGGCCTCGGCCTCGGGCATCACTTTAGCCAGCTTAAAGAAAGCGGACTGCAGGATGGTGTTGGTACGCTTGCCCATGCCGATCTCAATGGCCAGGTCGATGGCGTTGATGGTGTAGACCTGGATGTTGTGCTCGGCGATGTAGCGCTTGGCCACAGCGGGCATATGCTGATCCAGCTCCTCATCGGTCCACTGGCAGTTGATCAGGAACACGCCGCCGTCCTTCACGTCGCGGACCATGGGGAAGCCCTTAACGATGTAAGCGGGCACGTGGCAGGCCACGAAGTCGGCCTTGTTGATGTAGTAGGGGGCGCGGATGGGCTGATCGCCGAAGCGCAGGTGGCTGATGGTCACGCCGCCGGTCTTCTTGGAGTCGTACTGGAAGTAAGCCTGAACGTACTTGTCGGTGTGGTCGCCGATGATCTTGATGGAGTTCTTGTTGGCGCCCACGGTGCCGTCGCCGCCCAGACCCCAGAACTTGCACTCGATGGTGCCGGGGGCAGCGGTGTTGGGAGCGGGCTTCTCCTCCAGGGAGGTAAAGGTCACGTCGTCCACGATGCCCACGGTGAACTGGCGCTTGGGATTCTCGTGGGTCAGCTCCTCATACACGGCAAACACGTTGCTGGGGGGAGTGTCCTTGGAACCCAGGCCGTAGCGGCCGCCGATGATGGTGGCCTGACGGCCGGCGTTGGCAAAGGCGGTGACAACGTCCAGGTACAGAGGATCGCCCAGAGCGCCGGGCTCCTTGGTGCGGTCCAGGACGGCGATCTTGGTGGCGGTGGCGGGAATGGCCTCCAGCAGCTTGTCAGCGCGGAAGGGCCGGTACAGGCGGACCTTCACCAGGCCCACCTTCTCGCCGTGAGCGTTCAGGTAGTCGATGACTTCCTCAGCCACGTCGCAGATGGAACCCATGGCGATGATGACGCGGTCAGCGTCGGGAGCGCCATAGTAGTTGAACAGCTGATAGTTGGTGCCCAGCTTGGCGTTGACCTTGCCCATGTACTCTTCCACGATGCCGGGAACGGCGTCATAGTACTTGTTGGCGGCCTCGCGGTGCTGGAAGAAGATGTCGCCGTTCTCGTGAGAGCCGCGCATCACGGGACGCTCGGGGTTCAGAGCGCGCTTGCGGAAGGCCTCCACGGCGTCCATATCCACCATCTCGGCCAGATCCTCGTTGTCCCAGATAGCGATCTTCTGGATCTCGTGGGAGGTACGGAAACCGTCGAAGAAGTTGATGAAGGGAACGCGGCCCTTGATGGCGGCCAGGTGGGCAACGGCGCCCAGGTCCATGACTTCCTGGGGATTGGACTCACACAGCATGGCAAAGCCGGTCTGGCGGCAGGCCATAACGTCGGAGTGATCGCCGAAGATGTTCAGAGCGTGGGTGGCCACGGTACGGGCGGACACATGGAACACGGTGGGCATCAGCTCACCGGCCAGCTTGTACATATTGGGGATCATGAGCAGCAGGCCCTGAGAAGCGGTATAAGTAGTGGTCAGGGCGCCGGCGGCCAGGGAGCCGTGGACGGTACCGGCGGCACCGGCCTCAGACTGCATCTCCACCACGTTGACGGTAGTGCCGAAAATGTTCTTCCGGCCCTGAGCGGCCCACTGGTCCACATTGTCGGCCATGGGGCTGGACGGAGTGATGGGGTAGATGCCCGCCACTTCGGTGAAGGCGTAAGACACGTGGGCAGCTGCGGTGTTACCGTCCATGGATTTCAGCTTTCTAGCCATTGAAACGATTCCTCCTTGTTCGTTGTTCCAGGGCAATGGGAATCGGTCCCCGCCTCTCTCTGGAGACCGGGCCGGATTCCCATTACCCTGGCTTTTTCCCCGCTTACCGGAAAGAAACTTTCCCGGAGCGCCTTCATTGTAACACCATCCAAACCGTTTGTAAATCAAATCTTACTTATCTATGAAAATTTTCTTCATATTCGCATATCCCTAGGAATACACCCGGTTTTTCCTCTTTTCTTTGAAAAAAATTCAGAACTGTCTTTTTACTGCTGAACCGCCGGTACTAGACCGCACATTCTGGAACACTGGCTTTCCAACACAGCGCTCAATGCTGTTGGAACAGCGCTCTGGCGGCGGGCCGGCTTGTGTGTTATAATAAGCATAATGTATCCATATCAGCCTCCGAACCCCCGGATTCGGAGCAGAAAGAAGGTGTCAGGCCATGCTGTGTGAAGTGCGTTCCCTGGGCCTCACCGGCATCTCAGGCTATGAGGTGCGGGCGGAATGCGACCTGTCCGGCGGGCTGCCCGCCTTTGAGATCGTAGGCCTGCCCGACGCGGCGGTGAAGGAGGCTCGGGACCGGGTGCGCTCCGCCATCAAAAACTGCGGCTTCTCCTTCCCTGTCTCCCGCATCACCGTCAATCTGGCCCCCGCCGACCGCAAAAAGGGGGGCACGGTGTACGACCTGCCCATTCTGGTGGGCATCCTGGCGGCTGGAGAGCAGCTCCGCCTGCCCGCCGGCCCCTGCGCCTTCGTGGGAGAGCTGTCCCTGTCCGGGCAGCTGCGGCCCATCCCCGGAATGCTGCCCATGGCTCTGGCCGCCCGGCGGGCTGGTATCAAGGATCTGTACGTCCCCGCCTCCTCCGCCGCTGAGGCCACTCTGGCGGTTGGTGTGAATGTTTACCCGGTGGAGAGCGTCTCCCAGCTGGTAGCCCACCTGCGGGGGGAGACCCCCATCCTCCCCGCCGACCCCTGGACACCGGGGGCCGATCCGGAGGCGGAACTGGACTTTGCCGACGTGAAGGGTCAGGAGAACGGCAAGCGGGCTCTGGAGATCGCCGCCGCGGGAGGCCATAACCTTTTGATGGTGGGCCCGCCGGGCTCGGGCAAATCCATGCTGGCCCGCCGCCTGCCCTCCATCCTCCCCGACATGACCCGCCGGGAGGCTCTGGAGTGCACCGAGGTCCACTCGGTCATGGGGCTGACCAGCGAGACCCGTCCCCTCCTTACCCAGCGGCCCTTCCGGGCCCCTCACCATACCGTCTCCGCCATGGGCATGGCAGGCGGAGGCTCTACTCCCCGGCCGGGAGAGATTTCCCTGGCCCACAACGGGGTGCTCTTCCTGGACGAGCTGCCCGAGTTCCACAAGGAGGTACTGGAAACCTTGCGCCAGCCTCTGGAGGACGGGGTAGTGCAGATCAGCCGGGTGGCGGGCACGGCGGTCTTTCCCGCCCGGTTCATGCTGGTGTGCGCCATGAACCCCTGCAAATGCGGCTGGTACGGTACCGACCGTTGCCGCTGCTCCCCTCAGGCGGTGGATAAGTACCTGAGCAGGCTGTCGGGACCCCTGCTGGACCGGATCGACCTGTATGTGGAGGTGCCCGCTCTGGACTTCGACCAGCTGTCCCGGCGGTCCGACGCGGAGCCATCCGCCGTTATCAAGGCCAGAGTGAACGCCGCCCGGGCCATCCAGACCGCCCGCTTCGGGCCAGAGGGGCCCGACTGCAATTCTCACATGGGCCAAACGGAGCTGGCCCGGTTCTGCCAGCTGGACGAGGCAGGCACCGCCCTTATGAAAGGGGCCTTCGACCGGATGGGCCTGACCGCCCGCAGCTACGACCGCATCCTGCGGGTAGCCCGCACCATCGCCGACCTGGACGGGGCCGAGCGCATCGGGGTGGAGCATCTGGCCGAGGCCATCCAGTACCGGGAGAGCGCCTCCCTGGGAAGGTGAGCCTAATAAACACAACAAAAAATGCGGCCCGGAACAATTCCTGTTCCGGGCCGCATTTTTTGTTAAAACTTGGTACCTCCAAACTCGTGGAAGGTGAGGTTCTTGTTGCGCTCCTCCGTCCAGTTAATGGCCCACTGGGACCCGAAGAGGAGCAGCTGGTTGCCCTTGTAGTCCTCCACCAGCTTGGTGTCGGTACCCAGGTTCAGGTCCTCCTCCTTCACCGGCTGGCCATCCTCGGTCTCGATCCACCGCAGGTACTCGTAGGGCAGGCCCTCCATATAGAGGTCCACGTTGTACTCGTTCTTCAGCCGGTACTCCAGCACATCAAATTGCAGGGTACCCACCACGCCCACAATGACCTCCTCCATGCCGGAGTAGGGGGTCTTGAAAATCTGGATGGCGCCCTCCTGGGCAATCTGCTCCATGCCCTTCAGGAACTGCTTGCGCTTCATGGTGTCCAGGGAGCGCACCCGCTTGAAGTGCTCGGGAGCGAAGGTGGGAATGGGGTCAAAGGTAAACTTCTTGGCGGCGGTACACAGGGTATCGCCAATGGAGAAGATGCCGGGATCAAACACACCGATGATGTCGCCGGCGTAGGCCTCCTCGATGATCTCCCGCTCGGCGGCCATCAGCTGCTGGGGCCGGGACAGGCGGATCTTCTTGCCGCCCTGAACGTGGTAGACCTCCTTGTCCGCCTCGAACTTGCCGGAAACGATACGCATGAAAGCGATCCGGTCCCGGTGAGCCTTGTTCATGTTGGCCTGGATCTTGAACACAAAGGCGGAGAAGCTGTCGTCCATGGAGTCGATGATCTCCTCCCCCGCCTTCCGGGGCAGAGGAGCGGTGGTCATCTGGAGAAAGTGCTCCAGGAAGGGCTCCACGCCGAAGTTGGTGAGGGCGGAGCCGAAGAACACGGGGGACAGCTTGCCGTGGCGCACCCGGTCCAGGTCAAACTCGGCGGCAGCGCCGTCCAGCAGCTCGATCTCGTCGGTGAGCTGCTGATGGAGCCGCTCGGTGATCAGGCCGTCCAGATTGGGGTCGCCCAGCTCCACCTCGGTGGCGGTGGCGGCTTTGGCGCCGCCGTTGGAGGTAAAGTGGATGATCTTCCGGCTGCCCCGGTCGTACACGCCCTTGAAATCCTTGCCGCAGCCAATGGGCCAGTTGACAGGGTAGGTCTCGATGCCCAGCTCCTTCTCCAGCTCCTCCAGCAGTTCAAAGGAGTCCCGGGCCTCACGGTCCATCTTGTTGATGAAGGTGAAGATGGGGATGTCCCGCATGGCGCACACCTTGAACAGCTTCCGGGTCTGGGCCTCCACGCCCTTGGCGGCGTCGATGACCATGACGGCGGAGTCGGCCGCCATCAGGGTGCGGTAGGTGTCCTCGGAGAAGTCCTGGTGGCCGGGGGTGTCCAGAATGTTGATGCAGTAGCCATCGTACTGGAACTGCATGACGGAAGAGGTGACCGAGATACCGCGCTGCTTCTCGATCTCCATCCAGTCGGAGGTGGCGGCACGGGTGTTCTTCTTGCCCTTGACCTGTCCGGCCTGGGCAATGGCTCCGCCGTAGAGCAGGAACTTTTCCGTCAGGGTGGTCTTACCGGCGTCGGGGTGGCTGATGATGGCAAAGGTTCTGCGCCGTTTGATTTCAGATTCATATTGTGACATATTGAGTAACCTCCAGATTTCAGGGCGCGGAGCCATCATCAGCCCTCGCGCCTTTTGGCGCGTCCAAGCGTTTTCGCCTTGGCGAAAACCTTGCCGCAGGGCGGATTCATTCCGCCCGAGGATGTGAAATCATTTGGGACCCCATAAGGCCCCGCAGGGGCTTTATGGGAGCATGATGGCAAAGGTGCGCCGGCGCTTGATTTCAGATTCGTATTGAGACAAGGTATGGTTCCTCCTTGTAATAATATCAAAAAACAACGTATGGACGGTATTTACGGCGGACTGAGCCGCTCCACCGCCGCCGGGATATCCGCGAAGGCGTCCACCCGGGGCACCTCATGGTCGATGTGCCCAAAGCCGTAGGCGGCGTGAAGGAAGGGCACCCCCGCCTGGGCGGCGGCGTTGCAGTCCCCCTGGGTATCCCCGATGTACAGGGGCTTTTTCAGGCCGTTTCGGGTTACCACCAGGGCGATATTGTCCCCCTTGGGTTTGCCGGTACGGCCGGGGTTTTCATAGTCGGTGAAATACTTCCCCAGGCCATTGGCCTGGAAAAAGGCCTCGATGTAGCCGTCCTGGCAGTTGCTGACGATGAACAGGGGGTATTCCTGGGCCAGGATCTCCAGGGTCTCGGGCACCTTGGGATAGAGGATGCCGCCGTGGCGGGCCACATGGGCGTTCTCCTCCTCCAGCAGCCCGTCCAGCAGGGGCTGGATCTCCTTCCAATCCAGATCGGGCAGCAGCTTTTTCACAATATCGGGCAGCAGCATCCCCATACAGCCGATGAGCCGGGGCCGGGTGATCTGCCCGGCATACTGGGGCGCGAGGCGCTCCAACACCCGGTTCCAGGACAGACAGATGGCATCCACCGAATCCCACAGAGTGCCGTCCAGATCAAATAACAGTCCGTCAAACAAGAAAAAGCGTCTCCCGCTGAAATACATACTCTGATACTATATCATACCCGCCGCAGGCATTTCAAGCCTGCCGCCTCCGCCTTTTTGCACAAAAAGGCCCCGCCCGCCGGAATCTCCGGCGGGCGGGGCGGTATGACGGAATAGTAAAGAGAGGGGGCAACTCAGGCGGGCAGGGGCACCGCCGCCAGGGGCTGCTGGAAACAGCGCCGGGGCAGCTCGGATACAGCGGCACAGGCAGCCTTCCAAGCCTCCTCCCCGGACAGGTCCATCCGGGTCTGGAGATCCATGGCCAGCCGTCCGGCCTGACCGGCCAGCTCCCGGGCCAGTGCCCGGCCCAGGCCGGTCAGGTGGATCTTGCCGTAGCGCTCCTTGTCCACCAGGTTTTTGTCAATGAGGATGGACATCATACTGGTGACCGACGCCCGGGAGACCGCCAGCGACGCGGCAATGTCCTTGGAGGAGACCTCCAGCCGGACCTGGGAGAGATCGTAAATGGTCAGCAGATAGCGGATGTTGGTGTTGGTCAGTTCCATGGTATGCTCCTTCCTAGCGTTTGGCGGGTTCTTCCCGGCCGGGGTGACACATACCGGAGCATCCGCAGCTCCCGCAGGAACCGCCGCAAGAGCAGCTGCTCTTGCCGTGACGCCGGTTGTGGATGCCCCGGGCCACAATGGCCGCGCAGAGGGCCGCAATGGCCAGACTGATGAGAATAGTGGGTAGCATAGAGATGCTCCTTTCCTTAATAAGATGGGCGGGGCGTCTTACTTGACGGCGGCCACCGCCCGCAGATTCGTGCCGGACTCCTCATACTTGTTTTTCCGCACCAGCAGGTAGATGAGCCCCGCCAGGCAGATCAGGGCGGCCACGGTGCCCGCGCCGAAGGCCACCTGGCCCAAAATCAGGCCGCCGATCTGGTAGACGATGAGGGAGATCACGTAGGCAAAGCCGCACATATAGCCGATGGCGGCCAGAGTCCACTTGGGGCTGTTCATCTCCCGCTTGATGGCGCCCATGGCGGCAAAGCAGGGGGCGCACAGCAGGTTGAAGATCAGGAAGGAGTAGGCGGAGATGGCGGTGAAGGCGGCAGCCATATCCACGGTCAGGTTACCGGGGTAGAGCACGCCGAAGGTGGAGACAACCTCCTCCTTGGCGATGAGGCCGGTGACCACAGCCACGGTAGCCTCCCAGAAGCCGAAGCCCAGGGGCGCAAAGATAAAGGATACGGCGTGGCCCACAGCGGCCAGCAGGGAGTCGTTGTTGTCCTCCACCATCTGGAACACGCCGTCCACGAAACCGAAGCCCTGGAGGAACCACAGAATGATGGAAGAAAGCAGGATGACGGTGCCGGCCCGCTTGATGAAGGACCAGCCACGCTCCCACATGGCCCGCAGCACGTTGCCGGCGGCGGGGGCATGATAGGCGGGCAGCTCCATGACGAAGGGAGCGGGATCGCCAGCAAAGCCCTGGGTCTTTTTCAGAATGATGCCGGAGATCACCACCGCCGCCACGCCGATGAAGTAGGCGGAGGTAGCCACCCAGGCGGAGCCGCCGAACAGGGCTCCGGCGAACAGGGCGATGATGGGCATCTTGGCGCCGCAGGGAATGAAGCCGGTGGTCATGATGGTCATGCGCCGGTCCCGCTCCTGCTCAATGGTGCGGGAGGCCATGATGCCGGGTACGCCGCAGCCGGTGGCCACCAGCATGGGGATGAAGCTCTTGCCGGACAGGCCGAAGCGGCGGAAGATCCGGTCCATAATGAAAGCGATGCGGGCCATGTAGCCGCAGTCCTCCAGCAGGGCCAGCAGCAGGAAAAGCACCAGCATCTGGGGCACAAAGCCCAGTACCGCGCCCACGCCGCCGATGATGCCGTCCAGCACCAGGGACTGGACCACGGGGTGGGTGTTCCAGCTGGTAAGGGCATTCTCCACCAGCACAGGGATGCCGGGTACCCAGACGCCGTAGTCGTCAGGATTGGGCTCAGAGACCTTGAGGGCTTCCTGATAGGCCTCCTCGGTGACGGGCACCACGGTGGTCTCGCCGGTCTCGTCGTCGTAGAAGTAGACCTCACTCTCGCCGGCCTCATAGCCCTCGATCATGGCGGAGGCCTCCTCCCAGGCGCCGGAGTCCTCCTCCCAGGCCTCGGTGTCGGCGGTAAATGGCACGAACCAGCCGTCGCCGAACAGGCCGTCGTTGGCCCAGTCGGTGGCCCGGGCGCCAATGGCGAAGGAACTGCCGCCCATGGCGATGGCATACACCAGGATCATCACCGCCACAAAGATGGGCAGAGCCAGGATGCGGTTGGTGACAACGCGGTCGATCTTGTCGGAGGTGCTCATGGAGTGGGCGGCCTTCTTCTTTTTCACGGCCTTGCCCACCACCGAGCTGATGTAGGCATAGCGCTGGTTGGTGATGATGCTCTCGGCGTCGTCGTCCAGCTCCCGCTCGCAGTCGGCAATGTGGGTCTCCAGGTGCTCCTTCAGCTCCCCGGTGAGATTGAGCGCCTCCAGCACCTTTTCGTCCCGCTCAAAGACCTTGATGGCGTACCAGCGAAGATACCGCCCATCCACCAGGCCGGCAATGGACTCCTCGATATGGGCGATGGCGTGCTCCACGCTGCCGGTGAACACATGGGGCAGCTCGCCGGCCTTCCTGGTCTTGGCCAGCTCCACCGCCCGCTGGGCGGCCTCTTTGCCGCCCTCGCCCTTCAGAGCGCTCATCTCCACCACCTGGCAGCCCAGGGCGTCGCCCAGCTTCTGGAGATCGATCACGTCCCCGTTCCTGCGGACCAGGTCGATCATGTTCACCGCCACCACCACCGGGATGCCCAGCTCAATGAGCTGGGTGGTGAGGTACAGGTTGCGCTCGATATTGGTACCGTCCACAATATTCAGAATGGCGTCCGGCTTCTTGTTCACCAGATAGTTCCGGGCCACCACCTCTTCCAGGGTGTAGGGGGACAGGGAATAGATACCCGGCAGGTCCTGGATGATCACATCCTTGTGGCCCTTCAGCTTGCCCTCCTTCTTTTCCACCGTCACGCCGGGCCAGTTGCCCACGTATTGGCTGGAGCCGGTCAGGGCATTGAACAGGGTGGTTTTGCCGCAGTTCGGGTTGCCCGCCAGCGCGATCTTCAACTCCATCTTCTTACTCCCTTCTTGATTAGCATTAGCTAACCATCCTTCTGAAAAATAGCCTTCCCCCAGGGGAAGGCGGGCGCACACTGTGCGCCCCTACGGGCTGCCAAAGAACCCTTACGCAATCTCAATCATCTCGGCGTCGGCCCACAAAACAGACTGTTTTGTGGGATCCCATTTGACTCAAATCAGCCGAAATCAATCCGGCTGATTTCAAGGTTTTGCCTCCGGCAAAACGCTTGACGCCGCACCTGCGGCGAGCGCCGACGCCATAGAATTTCTACGCAATCTCAATCATCTCGGCGTCGGCTTTACGTACGCTCAGTTCATAGCCCCGCACGTTCAGCTCCATGGGATCCCCCAGGGGAGCCACCTTTCTGATCTGGATGGCCACACCTTTGGTAATACCCATATCCATAATGCGGCGCTTCACCGCGCCCTCGCCGTGGAGGCGCACCACCGTGACGGTGTCCCCCACCTTGGCGTCCTTCAGCGTTCTCATTGCTCCACTCCTCTCAAATCATGATTCGTCCGGCCATGTTCCGGTCCAAGGCGATGCGGCTGTCTTTTACCTGTACGATCAGGTTCCCGCCCATCTCGCTGACCACAGTGACTGTGGCGTCCATCACAAAGCCCAGCTCGGCCAGGTGCTGGCGCAGTTCATCCTTTCCCGTGATTTTCCGGATGGTGACCGGCTCTCCCTGTTTCGCCAGTGTCAGCGGCATCATAGTTCCTCCCTCCCAACGGCGGCAAAGCCGCCCGTGATAATAGATCTTAATCCAACTTTGGTTAGCTATAGCTAACCTCCTCTAACGTGTATGAGTTTACATCAACTAACCTCCATTGTCAATCCCCTTTTTTAAAAATTTTGCTTTCCTCTCCTGCGCGCCGCTTGACTCGTACATTTGTTTTATTTATAATGAACCTATCTTATTTAAGGAGGCGGAGCCCTATAAAACAGGTCAAAATCACCGTTTTACGCAAGCAGCTCTATCCCGATCTTGTCCTCTGCTATCTGACCGAGCCGCCGGAGGACTGTGTCTGCGGTTTCTTTGAGGAAGGCGACGCCTTCCTCTACACCGGCGGAGCGGAAATGCCGGCTGGCTTCTGCCCCTGGGCCTGGATCGACATTTACCGCTCGGTCTCCGCCTTATCCTGCGGGGCCACCTACACCCCCTGGCAGCAGGAAGAGGGCACCTCAGTGGTGTGCTGCACCGACGGCATCCGTCCGGTCAGCTTTCTATTGGAAGCGGTGGACCCTGTCTGAGCGGCAAAAAACGGGCGGCCCTGAAGGCCGCCCGCTTTTTACTGCTCCACCAGTTCCCCCAGCCGCAGCAGGGCGGCCAGCAGCACCAGCAGAGAGGCCCAGAAATTAACCTGTCCTCCCTGCTCTCCCCTGCCCTTCACTCCCAGGCAGAAGAAGTACCCCAAAGCCAGCACCACCAACACAGAGCTGACCTGCCGCAGACCCGTCACATCGGGAGCCTTCCCCGTACAGTATAATCCCCGCCGCTGTTTGTCCAGGGCCAGCCAGGACAGACAGATAGACCCCAGCAGGATACTGAGAAAAAACAGGGATCGGTCCGCTGTCCTGATCTGTTCCTGTAATACCTGCTCTTGCATCAAAAGCCCCCCTCTCACCAGTTTATCGGTGAGAGGGGGGCTTTGTGACGCTTACACGCCGGGATTCTTGGTAAAGTGGATGGTGTAGGACTGCTCCTCGTTCTCATTGTCCGAGGCGTCCTTCAGGGCGCCGGCGGCCAGATCGAACTTGAAGGTACCCTCCACATACTTATTGCCGTTGTGGTTGGTGACGGTGATGTGGAGCTTGGTGGGATCGGCCTCGTCGATGACAAAGGTGCCAAACTCGTGGCCGTCGATGGTGATGTGCTGGGTCTGATCCCCGGCAACCACCGCCTCGCTGAGGGTGACAGTGAGGCTGGTGAACTCCTGGCCCTCGTCAAAGTTGACGGTGGCGCCGTCCTCCACCACCTGGTCGTCAATGGCAAAGCTCACCACGGTGGGAGCGGTGGTGTCCAGGGGCACGGACACGTCGGAGACGGTCATCTCCTCATCCACAAAGTACATGGAACCAAACTGGTTGCCCGCCTTGTCCTTCACAGAGAAGTAGAAGGTCATGGGACTGCCGTCGGCGGCCTGACGCAGCAGGGCGGTGGCCACGGGGTTCAGGGTGATCTCCCACTTCTGCTCGCCCTGGGTGTCCGTGTACGCGCTGGTGTAACCCAGTCCGCTCTCCTCGTCCAGGAACTCATAGCTCTTGGCCTCCACGGTGAACTCGGGGAAGCTGGCCTCCAGGCTGTGGTCGATCTCCAGGTAAGCCAGCTCACCATCGTCGGACACAGGCACGGTGAGGGTCAGGGTGTCGTCGTCGCCCAGCAGGGTAACGCTCTCCTTCTCCAGCACGGGAGCGGTGACGTCGGCCTCGGCCTCCTGCTCAAAGGCCACGGTCCAGACGTAGTAGGGGGTACGGCCCTCGTCGTCCTTCAGGGCCACATGACGGCGGGCGGTGAGGTAGCCGGCAGAGTTGCCCGCCTCGTCAAAGAGTTCCTTGCCGTAGCGCATACCATCACCCAGCTTGGCGCTGTTGAAGTCAAAGGTCCAGACAAACTCGGTCTCGTTGTCCACATACAGGTTGGTGATCTGCACGTCGCCGGAGATGACGTAGCCCGCGGACTGGAGAGCCTCGTTGCTCACCACGTCGCCCTCGGGGGTGGAGGAGCTGCCGATCTTGGTCAGCACCCCGTCCTCCTTGGTGTACAGCGCCTCAGAGAAGCGGATAGTCACCTTGCCCTCCTCTTCGCTCACCTGAGCGATGGAGGGAGCCGGATCAGCGGGCTCCTGGCCACCGTCGCCGCCGTCGCCGTCGCCGTCGGAACCACCGCCGTTACCGCCGCCGGAACCGCCGCCATTGCCGCCGCCGGAACCACCGCCGTTACCGCCGCCGGAGCCTCCGTTGTTATTGTCGCCGCCCACCTGGTTACCTTCGCTGTCGGTGGGCTGATCCACGCCGTCGGTCACCTCCAGGCTTCCGGGCAGCCTGCCGTCCAGCACCACGCCGTCGGCGTTGACGGAGGCCTTGTCGATGGAGCCCTGGTTATCCACCTGGGCAGCGGCGTTGAGGGCCAACTCCTTTACGGAGGCCTCCTTCTCCACCGCCAGCTGAGCCTCGGCGTTGACGCTCATGTAGCCGGCGGAGGTGCTGCCGGAGAGGGTCAGCTCCACGGGAGCATCCACCTTCACGGTGGCGGCGGTCAGATCCTGAGCGGTGATCTTGGCTCCGGCACTGCCGGGAGCCACCACCAGACCGGCGGCCTGACCGGACACCTCCACCTGGGCGCCGCTGCGGGCGGCGGACTGACCGGCGTTGACCACCACAAAGCGGCCCTCGTCCTCCGCCTCCACCTGGGCGGAACCGGTAATGTAATCGCTGACGGCCTTATCCATCAGCGCCATGATAGATGCCCGGTCAATGTTGGCCATGGGAGCCAGGTGGGAGCCGTCCTCCACGCCGGACAGGATGCCAAGTTCGGCCAGAGGAGCCAGATACCCGGCCGCCCAGCCGGCGGCGGTGCCGCCGTCCACAAACTGGCCCAGATTGGGCTCCTTCTCCTCACGAATACCCATGGCACGGGCAAACATCACCATGGTCTCCTGCCGGGTGATGGTGTGGGTGGCATTGCAGTTGGCCCCGTCTCCCTCCAGGATGCCTGCGGCAGTGCACTTCAGAATGGCGTCGGCGTACCACTCGTCGCCCTTCAGGTCGGCGTAGTGGTTGGGCGCCTTCTCGCTCAGGCCCAGCAGCCGCACAAAAATGGTGGCCAGCTCGCCGCGGGTCAGGTTGGCGGCGGGCCGAAACAGGCCCTGGTCGTCTCCCTCCACCAGACCGGCCTCCAGCCAGCGGTGAATGGAGTCAGCCGCCCAGCTCTGGCCCACGTCGGGCAGACTAGTCTCCCTGGCGGCAGCCAGGGCGGGGCTGCCCATGGACAGCCCCATGGACAGGGACAGCAACAGGGCCAGCGGTTTCTTTGCTTGCATGGGTAAATTCCTCCAAGTTACGATTATTGATAAAATATGGCGCATTTGCTCTGCAAAAATTCCATACTGGTTTGGTATTATACCATGTCGTGCTCCAGTGTCAAGGAATCGGGGCAGGCCAAATATTGCCATTCATTCAGGGCATAAAAAGAGGACCCGTCCCAGCATAACTGCCGGAACGGGTCCCGTGGAAAAGAGGAGAAGAACGCGAAATCACACAAAGCAGCGGATCAGGTTGTAAACACTGATGCCGGTAATGACCAGCAGCAGCCAGAAGAACAGCTTGTCCACAGCCTTGTTATCCATACGGCGGCTGAAGCTGCGGCCCATGGTGCCGCCCACCACGCCGCCCACCACCATGGCGATGAGGACGGGCCACTCAAAGACGGGCACGTTCTGACCGATCACGGTGTTGAGGAAGCTGGCTCCCTGAGAGAACAGGATGACGTACAGGGAGTTGAGGGCCGCCGTCTTGGAATCCATGGAAAAGAAGTAGTAGAGCACCGCCAGGTTGATGGGACCGCCGCCGATGCCCAGGAAGGAGGACAGCACGCCCAGGGCCAGGCCGATGAGCACACAGGCCGCACCGTTTCGTACATCCAGGGTGCGGATGCGGGGACGGTTCAGGGTGTAGGCCAGCACGCCCAGGGTGAGCAGGATCATCAGCACCTGCTGGGCCACCGACACGGCGGAGCCGCCGGCGTCCTTCACGATGTCGAAGAGCTGCTTGCCCACGATACCGCCCACGGCGGCGCCGATGGCCAGCAGGGTGCCCCGGCGGGGCTCCACCTTCACCTCGCCCCCGATGCTGCGGAGCATGGAGGTGATGGTCATAGCCAGCACGGTACAGCCGGACAGGAAACTGATGGTGGCCACCGGCAGGCCGGACACGGCGTCCATCACCGGTTTGATGATGACGCCGCCGCCCACGCCGCTGATCCCTCCGATGGTAGTAGCCAGAATGGCTACCAGGAAGTTAAACAGGGTCTGCATGCCCGCTTACCGCAGAGAGATGAACCGGCTGTCGTAAGCGCCCAGCAGGGGCTCGCAGTAGGCCTTGAACTCGGGCTTGATGCTGGCGCCGTCCTCGCCGATCCACTCCAGGGGGAACTTCTTCTCGGCGTTGGCCACCTGCTCCAGGGGGATCAGGCAGGTCTTGGAGGAGTAGGGGTTCCGGGTGGTCTCAAAGCCCACCATAAAGCCGGTCTTGCCCTCCACAGCGGAGCGGACGGCGCAGGCGCCGGCCTCCTCGGCCTCCTTCTGGTCGATCTCGGACATGAGGCCCACGCTCACCCGGCCCAGCAGGCCGGGCTTCTCGGACCGGGACTTCAGGCCGGTCTCCTGCATGATCATGTCGCTGAGGGCCTGAGCGGCGCCGCCGGGCACCTTGTGGCCGAAGCCGTCCACCAGGCCGGAGTCGGCCACGGGGGAGCCGTCGGCATAGTGGATGCCCTCGGAGATGGTCACCAGCAGGCCGCGGCCCTTGGCCCACTTCTCCTTGACGGCGGAGAGGAACTTCTCCTTGTCGAAGGCCACCTCGGGCAGGTACACCAGATGCTCACAGGGCATCAGGTCGGCGTACAGGGCGGAAGCGGCGGTGATCCAGCCGGCGTTGCGGCCCATCATCTCCATCACCACCACGTGGATGGGCAGGGCGGACACGTCCTGAGCCAGCTCCAGAGCGGAGACAGCGGCGTACTTGGCAGCGGAGCCAAAACCGGGGCAGTGATCGGTCACGTCCAGATCGTTGTCGATGGTCTTGGGGATACCGATGACACGCAGCTCATAGCCGGTCTCCACAGACAGGTTGTAGATCTTGTTGCAGGTGTCCATGGAGTCGTTGCCGCCGTTGTAGAAGAAGTAACGGATGTTGAACTTCTTGAAGCACTCCAGCACGGCGGGATAGTCGGCGTCGGTGAGCTTGCGGCGGCAGGAGCCCAGGGCGGAAGCGGGGGTCTTGGCCAGCAGGGCCAGATCCTCGTCGGCAAACTTGCCCAGGTCGATCAGGTCCCCGGCCAGAATGCCCTCAGCGCCGAAGCGGGCGCCGTAGATGGTCTCGATCTCGCCGTGGAGCTTGGCCTCCCGGACAGCGCCCAGCAGGGAGCTGTTGATCACCGGGGTGGGGCCGCCGCCGTGGGCGATGAGCATATTTCCTTTCAGCATGACAATGCCCTCCTTATACGTTGCTCAGATCGTCGTCCTTCATGCACAGATGGACGGCGCCCAGCTTGAAGGTCTGGGGCAGAGCCAGGATGTTGGGATTCTCGCCCACGAACTTCTTCTTGGCGTCCTCCAGAGCCTCCTCGAAGGTGGCCCGGGTCTTGAGGCCCATGCCGCGGGCAATGCCGGGCTCCTGAGCGCCCACGATATAGATGGCGCTGGTGTTCATCTCGGCGATGTGGCCGCAGCTCATCATGGAGAAGCCGTGGAAGGGGTGGAAGGCGTTGCAGAAGCGGTACTTGCGGATATACTCCTCGTTGGTGGCAAAGTACTCGCCGTAGCGGTCCATATCGGGCAGGATGTTCATGTAGTCGTGCTGGAACATCTCATACAGCTCCCGCAGGTAGGGCCAGCGCTCGTCGTGGAAGTAGCCGTTGCAGATGGAGGAGCAGATGATGACGCAGTTGTCCTTCATGACCCGCTTGTG